>NZ_JADYXH010000002.1:0-488508 GCF_015864395.1 Pseudoalteromonas sp. SWYJZ12 | reverse complement strand
TTTCTTATCATCTACATATAGTACCAAATGGGTGTGATTACTCATTACGGCATAAGCACATACATCAATACAAAATACCTTCGCTAATTCAAGCAGCTTATCTTCAACCCACCCTCGTCGATGCTCGTAAGATTGACCTGTAAAACGGTCTTCGCCACATAAAAATGCACGACGAACACAGCGTGATATACAGTGATAGTATTTTGTATCAACCAAACTTACTTGACGCTTTCTTGCGATTGCCATAAGACACCCTGCTCGTTTTTTACACTAACTAAAACGTAGTCCTAAATTTTTAAAAGAGCAAAATTTAGGATGGGTGTCACTGTTAATTTGTCGTCTTCAACCCACCCTCGTCGATGCTCGTAAGATTGACCAGTAAAACGGTCTTCTCCACATAAAAATGCACGACGAACACAGCGTGAAATACAGTGATAGTATTTTGTATCAACCAAACTTACTTGACGCTTTCTTGCAATTGCCATAAGACACCCTGCTCGTTTTTTGCACTAACTAAAACGTAGACCTAAATTTTGAAAAGAGCAAAATTTAGGATGGGTGTCACTGTTAACTTGACTAACTAAAACGTAGTCCTAAATTTTGAAAAGAGCAAAATTTAGGATGGGTGTCACTGTTAATCCTTCCTGTCTTGACTTCAAGGGAGCGTCCATATATGTCACTGTTAACTTTCGTCGTTTGGATGGGATTGTTAGGCGCCTGGATCTTCACACAGAACGTTTAGTTGATCAAATAAAGCTCTAAAATTCTCAAACTCAGCTGCATCTAAATCATTGCAGTTATCTGAGAAATCATTTTTGTTTCCTTTAATGTTAAATACGTCTGTGCCTTGTATAATTGGATCATCTTTTAAATGATTGATGGCAAGAATATCATCTGTAAAATAGTGCTCAATTACAAAATATCGTTGTATTAATACAGCTTGATTAACGTAATGTGAGCGAAAATCTGGTACAGGCAGTGTGACTCCATAAATATCTTTAGTACGATGTTTTCTAACTTGTTCAGACAGGGAATGGTCAACAAAAATTTGCTTATTTAAGCCTTTGAAACACTCATTACCTTCTCTATCATTGTCGAACAGACCAATGACTTTGTGGTCTACAATATTTGCAAGATATTCGAGTGATCTTCTTACAGTATCAGCGCTACCAGTACGACTTTCTTCATCAAAATGAATACCTGATGAAATGATAGAATAAGGTAATTCAGTATTTCCGAACAGCTTATTCCATGCCACTTCTAATATTTTTTGATCTGTTTTACCTTCAGTCAAAATTATTGGTTTGTGCGAATTATTTTCAATTTCACTTAACGCACTGGCTAGTCCTTCTTTTACAGTTGAGAAGTTATCTATACTTAGTGCTGTTAATTGACCTTGGTTTTTTACGGTTTTATTAAGATAGAACAACTCACCTTCATCAACTTTATTTATAAGTCTATCATTGTGAGTAATTACATAAATTTGACTCTCGTCATGTGATTTTAGTTCGTCGATCAAACGAGATTGTAAATCTGAGTGTATATGTGAATCTGGTTCATCGATAAGGACTAGGCAGATTTCACCCTTACTCTTTTCGATGTATTCAATTGTGGAAAATATTTCTACAACTTGTAAAAAACCACTACCCATCATTGATATCTCTAACTCTTTGTGAGAAGAGCATTGAGCTGTAACTCTCACATACTCTGAGTCATTTCTATTACTATTTTTAAATCTGATCAAATAATTGCTTTTTAAAACTCTATTTATTCGACCTTCTAGTTGTTCGAATTTTTCTGCAACTTTTGTTGCTTGTGAATTTTCAGTTTTTAGTATTTTATTTCTTAATACATCATGAGATTTACCAACACTAATCTTTTTCTCAATTTGAGCATTGTTATAAAATGGTTCGTTTTTGTATATCGTGGATATTGGTCTTGTTTGATATATGAATATTGCATTTTTTAGAGAGCATTCTTTACTATCAATATGCCTCGCAAACCTTTCAAACTCTTCGAAGTTTTCATTATTAAAAATCCTCAGATATGAGTTTTTTATACCAGGTTTTTCGAATTTTATTTTTAAAGAGAACTCTTCATCAGCATCTTTAATAGTAATTGTTATTGATGCGCTCCCTAAGTTTGAGTTATAAAAAATATCATCGTCATTAACAAGTCTTATCTGATTAAGTTCTGAAAATGGGATGTAGTAATTTGTACTAGCTTTATAAAACTTCTTACTATTTTTTGCCTGTATCAACGTGTTGTAAGCATACTTCCAAAGAATTAGTGCTTCAAACAGAGTACTTTTACCAATATTATTTTCTCCAACAATAACGTTGAAATTCTCATTGCAATTTATCTCAATAGATTCAAATGACTTGAAATTATCAAGTTTTATTTTGGATATATACATTTACTACCTATAACTGTGTAGTGAAACTGATTGTGCCTAACAGCTTATTGAACCCATTTGGGGGGTTATAACACCCCCAAACAGCGTATATTACGTTGTTCGACATTTACACTAAACAACTCTATTAATAACAACTAACTACAAGAGTTACTCAATGACCTTTGTTATTTAACCCCAAAACGACTTTTAATAATGTTCTGGGACAAAACTTAAATAACTGTATTTATACACAGCTATTAATTAATTCTATTTTTATTCAACCAAGCCTTTAACTAAACGATTTATCAAACTACCACTCATTTTGAAACCTTGTATCCCTCTCACAAGGGTCACCATCTCTATCCCCATCCATTTTTGTATTAGGGCAGTTATTAATAAAAAATATTGCTTCGTCTTTTGATGTCATTTGGCTGCAGTGCTGCCTGCCATCACACGTAAAATTTTGCGTGCTTTTAGGAATAACGATTTTTGGGTGTTGTTCATCAAAGGTGGCTAAATCGGCATTGGTGGTTAAATCGTCATTGAAGATAACGGGTGTTTGGCTGCTTGAGTGAATGTTGTATTTATTAATCGCATAAAAGCAAAGTGCAGCAATTAGCGCAATTGAGGCGGCTTTACCTAAAAAGCTACTGGCAAAATTAGATTTGGCAATGCGGTGCGGCTGGTTATTGTGTTTTTGATAAGGGGCTTTAAGCTCTGCAACGCCTTCTATGCGGCAGTTAATTGCTTTGGTTTTACCGTCGGGCTGCGTAGCAACTTCAAAGTAAATGGTGTCGCCAACTTTTGGCTTGCGGCTCATGTGTTTGAGCGCTGATATGTGTATAAATGTGTCGTGTTCTAGGGTGTCTGATTTAATAAAACCAAAACCTTTGTCGGTTTTCCACGACTTTAACAATCCTTTGTTCATATATCCACCTGCTCTGCTTAAGCTGCGTTTTACGCAAATTCCATTTAGTTAACACTTGTTATTATACGTTCCTAAATTAAAACCATGCAACCAAATATTCATATTGCGTTAATTTTTACGCTTTACCTAATAAAATAAACTCAAAAATAAGCGTGCTAAAAACAGCTAAACCTCAACCTGTTTTATTTATAATTTGCGGCCAAATGTCCTTTAATTCACATCAACCATTACGCACTCACCCACCAGCTTAACAGCTTGTTTACACAAGGTTTTGTCATTAGTTATTTCTATCTGAATTAACCGTTTTTAGTACGATTTTTCATTCGTTATTTACTTAATTTATCTATACAATCCACACCTTATTTTTATGCACGTATTTTAAGTGATTATCTCATGCTATTAACGATTGTTTATATTATTGGTATTACCGCAGAAGCCATGACTGGCGCACTTAGCGCAGGAAGAATGAAAATGGATTGGTTTGGCGTAGTGCTTGTAGCCAGCGCCACGGCAATTGGCGGTGGTAGCGTTCGAGATATATTACTAGGCAATTACCCGCTTACGTGGGTACAACACCCAGAGTATTTATTAATTACCTGTATTGCCGGTATTGTCACTACGTGGCTGGCTAAATGGGTAGTTAAATTTAAAGGCATATTTATGCGCCTAGACGCCCTGGGTTTAGCTGCCTTTAGCATTATTGGCTGCCAAGTGGGGCTAAATATGGGGCTGCATTACGGTATTTGTGTAGTGGCCGCCGTTGTTACTGGCGTATTTGGTGGATTACTGCGTGATTTAATATGTCGCCAAGCGCCGTTGGTATTACATAACGAGCTATACGCGAGTGTATCGTTACTTGTAGCGTGCTTGTACTTAGCGCTACACCATTACAATATTGATGACAACATAAGCATTATTGTAAGCCTTGTTGCAGGCTACTTAATACGTATGGCCTCAATACGCTTTAAATGGCGCTTACCTACCTTTAGTTTATTAGAGCAGCACGCTAAATAAAAATAAGCCTTATTTAATATAACTATTAGCGTATTAATTTAATGCCCGCTTACATCACTTAACGCGGTTTTTAACCCGCTGTTATTTTGCTTAAGTACGCTAAAACTGCCATCGGTTTCTAGCACTACGGCGGCTACATCTTCTATGGCTAGTATACCAGCGCCACGAATAGCTGCGCGAATTTCTGATTTTGTTACCCGCTGCGATTTAAGTGCAGCCGTGCAATATTCACCATCACTCAGTAAAAGCGTGGGTTCTGCTTTTATAAGTGCTGCAAATTTTGACGAGCGCACACTAAGCCACGTAATAACATATTGCAGCCCTATTAATACGACAAAGGCCAGTATGCCCTCAGCTAACGGAACACTTTTTGAAATAATAACAGACGCTAATATAGAGCCCAGCGCAATGGTGACTATAAAGTCGAACACGTTCCATTTTGAAAGCGTACGTTTACCCGATACACGCAGCCAGAACACCAGTGCAATATAACCCAGTACGCCTATTGTAAGTACACGTAATAACCCCTGAATATCATCGTAAAACATAGTGGCTCCTTGCTATTAAAGGTGGCAATTAGCTTTTGCTTATAACCCTACATGGCGCTAAGTTAAATAACGATGAATAAAGTGCCTGTATTTACTTTGTTAGTTGTTTTACAAACTTAATTTTACTTAGCTCTGTGCTTTCTTTATCAACGTAGCCACAAACGTGATAACCATTAGTGATGAGCATAGTCAGCATTTGAGGAAACCGGTTCATCGATTTAACGTGTATATCGGTAAAGCCTTGTTCATAAGCCCACTTTTCTTGTTGAACAAGTAATTTTTTAGCAACACCTAATCGACGATAGTTAAAATGCACTCCGCCAAGCCAACTATAAAATTGTGTATTAGATAGCTCATAGCCAATTTTAAAACCAACTAATGTATCTTCTTTATGTGCTACTAATATCAATGCTTTTTTGTTTTCTAAACGGTTACGTAAAGTGTCACTATCAATGGCTGTTAGTAGTTCAGGGACATATTCACTTACTGCGGTTACATCATCAATTGTGCCTGTGGTTATAGTTATAGCCATAAAATTCCTTGTTTTTTATTATATGAATTGACCTAGACAGTTTAAATTTAAACTACGGTTGATTATGATGGTTTAAGCATTATATCTCTATATTCGCTTTTTAATTATTAGTAAGGATCACCATGTCTAACTATAACGAATCTCCAGAACAAGTTGAACAGGCCACTCAGGGCTTTGTTATGCAACAAACTATGTTACGTATTAAAGATCCAAAGCCATCGCTCGCATTTTATCAAAATGTATTAGGTATGAAGCTGTTAGGTAAGTATGACTTTCCTGGTATGAAGTTTACGCTTTACTTTTTAGGCTACGAGCAAGAATTGCCACAAGGTGATGATAAAACTAAAGCAGAATGGGTATTTGGTCGCCCTGCACTCATTGAGCTTACCCATAACTGGGGCACCGAAACCGACGACAGCTTTGAGGGCTACCACAGTGGTAACCAAGAACCTAAAGGATTTGGGCATATTGGTATTAGCGTACCGGATGTTTACGAAGCCTGTGAGCGCTTTGCAAAATACGATGTTGAGTTTATTAAAAAACCAGATGATGGCTCAATGAAAGGCTTAGCTTTTATTAAAGACCCTGACGGCTACTGGATTGAAATACTATCTGCCGAAGGAATTACTGAAATTATTCTTTCTCAGTAATCACTGTTTATATTAGAAAACCAGCTTAGAGTTGGTTTTCTAAATTATTTTTACTCACTAATTTGATACTTTAAATAGCTTTAAATAACTACAAATAAGTTATTTATAAGCCCAGGCATCTGTTATTGTTACTTGGCAATTGTTATAACTGGCCGCTTTTTTTTGCGCAATACCTCTTACCCTAAAGTTTGTTGAGTCATTAGGAAGTATAATTAGGTCTTCGTCGGTTATTGATAGCGTATCGACTAGTGCTTTTTGATCTGTTAAAAAATCGACCTTAAACTTTATATTTTTAAAGGTGAAGTCCGACTCGTTTTTTACCTGCCCTATGCATGCAACATACAATGCATCGTTTTCATTTTTAGTATTAATTTGGCTTACATTAGCGATTAAGTTTTTTTGTGCTTGGTCTTCAAGCCCTGCTACATAAATATTTTGATAAAAAATAAACCCAAAAATACCAACAATACTAAGCGCTAATGCACCAATAATAATGGGATTGTTTTCTAAGTTAGAATATTTAGCTTGAAGTGAGGTGCATTGCGGGCATTTTTTAGCCCGTGAATCTATAGCGCTAAAGCACATAATGCATTCTTTAGTGTGTTGCACCTTTTCCACTACAATAACCGTCCTTGTTAAGTATTAAAACCACCAGCATTACTGCCTTTAAGGTATTATAGTTTACTTATGCTAAAGAACCCCGTAAACACATATAGCTTAAAAAAGTAACGATTTTATAAAGCAACACAATGCACTGTATATAAATACAGTGCATGCGATTTTAGCATTTTAACGTAAAAATAAAAAAGCCAGCGATTAAGCTGGCTTATAGGTTTGCTAATTATTTACGTAGTGCGTCGATTCGCGCATCAAGCGGCGGGTGCGATGAAAACAATTCAGCCATCCCTTTGCCACTTGCAATACCAAAGGCCATCATTGAGCCTTCTAATTGCGAAGGATGGTTTTGCTTTAATCGCTCAAGGGCTGATCGCATTTTGTCAGCACCAACTAGTTTAGCAGCGCCGCTGTCGGCTGCAAATTCACGTTTACGACTGTAACTTGCCACTACTATGCTTGCTAGCACGCCAAATAATACTTGGAATAACATATCGAATAAGAAGTATGTCCAGCTACTGCCGCCCTCTTCTTCATCGCTATTAATAAAGTTATCTACAATGCCTGCCAGTACTTTTGCGGCAAATATTACAAAGGTGTTTACCACGCCTTGTATTAGCGTAAGCGTTACCATGTCGCCGTTAGCAATGTGCGATACTTCGTGGGCAAGTACGGCTTCGGCCTGATCTTTGGTCATGTTGTGCATTAAGCCTGTGCTTACTGCCACTAACGAGTTGTTTTTACTGGGGCCCGTTGCAAACGCGTTCATTTCTGGGCTGTCGTAAATAGCCACTTCTGGCATTTTAATACCTGCTTTTTGTGCTTGCGCAGATACCGTTTGTACAAGCCAATGTTCGGTTTCGTTTCGAGGCTGCGTAATTACATGCGCGCCTGTTGATTTTTTAGCGATCCATTTCGACATAAATAACGAAATAAACGATCCACCAAAACCAAATACGGTGGCTATAAGTAAAATTCCGCCAAGGCTACGATGACTTAAGCCCAGCGCACTCATTATTATTGAAAGCACTACACCTAATACCAACATAACCGCTAGGTTAGTTAATAAAAACAAAAATATACGTTTCATATTGTCCTCACAAAAATAGGTTTGATCACCGAACATAAAATTAAATTAGGTTAAAGCAATCACTGCGTTATGACACACTATGTCATAACGTTAGCGCTATTTTGTGACAAACTATGTCATAACACAAGTGTTATTTATGTGTTTATTGATAATTTTTTTAGGAAGGGTTTTACAGCAAATTTAAATATGAAGTTTCTTTATAAATCAGCTTATTACAAGCTATGATTTAGCTCTGCCATATCAATTGGAAATCCACGCTCGTGTGCCAATATGCGTGCAACTTCGCCAATTTTTTCGCCGCTATTATGTTTAAGGTACGACCATTGGTGGGTACTGCGGTGATGATTTACAGCAGGATCGCTGCTTATTATTCCCAACTTTATAAACTCACCCACTATCTGATCTGCCGCTATTAACGTTGACGATGCTTTAACATTTTCGGCCCGCGCATAATTAATATGTGAATATAAGCTTACATCGGCTACGCGCAAAGTGTCATCATCACCTGGAATTTGTTGCCCGCCAAACAAGGCATTATTTTGTGTATTAGCAGTTTTAAACGCGGGTACAAACTCGGCTACATAATCAATTGCTGTTTGAGTACGTGTTTGCAATGCTGTTTTGTCCCAGCCATCTTTAATGTAATGCAGATATTTATTGGGGAGTTTAGGTTGAGCACTCATTGGTGTTGCATCAGCTAAGCCGTCATTAAATAGCGTAATGTCGTTGGTCATGCCGTGTATTTGAAAATAACCATTTGGGTAAGGCGTTAGCTGCGCCATGCCCTCTGGTGTGCCACGGTTACCGTAAATAATAATTTCGGGTATTTGCCCACCAGCACCTTGCCAATGAGTAATGTAAGAGGCTTTAAATTCGACCATGCGTTTTACATCTACCCCAACCAGGTCGTCAATAATACCGGTTTGAAAACCACACGCATTAATTAGGTAATCTACCTCAATGGTTTGTGTATCAGTTGGAGTATCAGGTTGTTCATCAAGGCTTTGCTCTGATTGGTATTCAATGCGCCACTTAAGTGTTTGCTTATCATTATTGGTATTTATAACTGGCGATACACTTTTAACACTGGTGCTTGTTAAAACGTGAGCGTGTTTGTACTGTGCAAGGGCGAGTTGTGCACTGGCCGATAAACGAAAAATATTCCAACCATATTCTTGTGCAACAATAAGCGGAAACTTTAGCTTATTTAAATCTAAATGCTTAGCCACGGGTATCATCCACTCATCTAACGACGTGGGCTTGGCTACTTGTTTTTGCTTAGCAAGCTTTAGCATTTGCTCATAACTATATAACTGATAATAATGCTCTGGCTCGCCTAATACTTTGTTAGCGCTGTCTTGATTAACAAGCTCGCTATAGGCTTTTACTAATTTATTTAAACGCGGAAATAAATCCTCTGGTGAGTCGTCATCGCGTTTAGGTACGGCAAATACTGTGGGGCGAACATCTATGGTGTGAGGATAAAGGCGCGCAATATCTATACATTGCTTGAGTAAATCTATGCAGTCTTCGTCGGGTATTTCGCGATATAAATTGCCACCTGCGTGCAAATGGCACATTGGAGGACCATCAATTAACGACTTTTTCTTTTCAAGTACATAAGTTTCTAACCCTAACGCAGCAAGCCTAATGGCTATTGTGGCGCCAGCTGTGCCCCCACCTATTATGCCTACGCGTTTTTTAGGTAAGCCATAGTTTAGTGCTTTTGGCTCAGCGCTTACGTGCGCATCTGGGGCGTAGTTTTCAATAAATGGGTGCGTCATATAGTCGTTATGTCCTTAGTAACATTGTCTTTAAGCAAGCTATGTATTTATAAACGTTTATATGTGTACTAAGGCTGACTATTTCAAGATTTACCTAACAAAGTAGCTTTTTTAAAACCGCTTAAGTGTTTATAGATAACGCACTAAGCAAGCTTTTGTATATTTGTAACTTAGGAGTTTGCTCGCTGTATGGGCTTATGGCAAGTATTGGAAACGGTAAACGTGCTTTAAGTGAATCAAGGTTTGCTTGGTACTCGTCCATGTTTTTATCGACTTGGTTTGCAATCCAACCAACGCAGTTTATTCCCATACTTTGCATATGCGCAGCGGTTAGTAACGCATGATTTAAGCAACCTAGCTTCATACCAACAACCAGTATTACCGGTAGTTGCTCTGCTTTAACCCAGTCGTATAAATACTCCGTATTGTTAATAGGTAACGCCCAGCCACCAGCACCTTCGGTAAGTATGTAATTAGCGCCCTGCTGTTTTACATCATTATAAGCATCACTTAGTTTATCAATAGTAATACTAACCCCAACTTGCTCAGCGGCTATGTGCGGCGCAATAGGTGGCGCAAACGCAAACGGATTTACTACGTCGTATTTAGCGCTGACTGTTGCGCTTTCCATTAGTATTAGAGCATCAGCATTTACTAGTTGATCGAATGCCATTTCGCAGCCAGCAGCAAGGGGTTTAAAGCCAATGGCTTGTTTTTTGTGTTGGGCAAGTAACTTTAATAGCAAACTGGTAACGTGGGTTTTTCCGGCATCGGTGTCGGTGCCTGTTATAAAAAATTCTTTCATGCGTTGCCTTTAATGTCTTTGGGCTTATTTAGTGTTTTTCTAATGATAACAGCACCACATGATAAGACACACATGCTTTGTTATTTATAAGCGGATACGCACTGCATACTTTTTGTAGCGCCGATTTAGTAAGTAACCCCTGACGTGTATTGGTATGATTTTGCGTAGTTGCACCTATAGCTTTAATTGAGGCAATAGCTTTTAAAGGTGTTGTGTATTCATCGGTGTAAATACGTTTTTGAGCGCTGTTAATAGTAAACCCTGCTTTTTGGACTGATTGGTTTATATGCAACTCACTATTAAAGGTATTTATGTGGCTGTTAGAATCAAGCGCTGCAAAGGCTGTTTTTATTTCGTTAAGTGAGCCCTCTACCACAGTGCTTATGTACGCCTGCCCGCCTGGTTTTAATATGCTGTAAAGTGATTGCATTAAAGTCGAAAAATTAGCAGACCACTGCACTGCAAAGTTACTGTAAATAACATCAACACTGTTTGCTTGTAGCGGTAAGTTATCCATATCTGCACATATTTTAGGTGTGGTTAAATTACTACTTTGCAGCATGTTTATGCTCAAATCCATGGCAATAACGCTTGCAAACATACTTTGTAAGGTATGCGTATTAACAAGTGGCCCTGCGCCTAAATCAACACATATCTTATTTTTATTAAAGCCTGGTTTTATGAGTGCAAATAGATCGCTCGCAGCGTGTTTTTGTACATTTGCATGGGCGTTATAACTCGCCGCCGCCTTTGAAAATTTACTTTGTGTAGACTTTTTAAGCTCCTTATTTAGCTCCTCGCTTAAATCCTTGTTTAACTCTCTATTTAACTCGCTACTTACTAGGCACGGTTTTACAAGTTGTGTTTGCACTAGGTCTGTTTTTAATACTGGCTGAGCAGTCATGCTACTGCACCTACTAAATGCTTAACTAAGTGCGTTATGTCTTGCTCGGTATGTGCAGCGGTTAAAGTAATGCGTAAACGTGAGGTGTTATGTGCAACCGTGGGCGGTCTAATTGCAGTGAGCCAAATACCTTGTTGTTTAAGTTTATCTGCCGCTTGCAACGTTTGCTCAGCACAGCCTAATACTATGGGTTGTATGGCGGTGTTAGACTCCATTACAGCAATATTATGGGTTTTAGCGAGTTGCTTAAATAACGCAATATTGGCACTTAGCTTATCGCGTTTATCATCGGCTGTTTTTATGTTTTTAATACGCGCAAGTGTGTAACTTGCCATAAGCGGTGACATAGCGGTTGAATACGTGTAATCGCGATTAAATTGCAGCATGTAATCAATAAACTGTTTACTGCCTAATACACACGCGCCACTACTGGCAACTGCTTTACCAAAGGTAATGACTAATATATCTGGCAGCGTTTGAGTAATAAATGCTTCGCAACTGCCCAAACCGGTTTTGCCTAATGCACCAAAGCCGTGTGCGTCGTCAATCATTAGCCATGCGTTATGCTGTTTTGCAAGCGCGAGTAATTCTTTAAGAGGCGCGGTATCGCCATCCATCGAAAACACGCCTTCGCTTATAATTAGCTTGTTTTGCGCTTTTGATTTTTCGAGCCGTGAACGTAAATGGTTCATGTCGTTGTGATTAAAACGCACTAAAGCCGCGTTAGAATGCATAGCCCCGTCAATCAAGCTTGCATGATTTAACTTATCTTGAAAAATAGCGCTGTTTTGCGCAGCGGCTTTATCTTGAAACAAAGCTTTAATTACGCTGCTATTAGCGCTAAACCCTGAGTTAAATAGCATTGCTGCGCCATAACCAAATTGCTCACATAAGTATTGTTCAAGCGCTTTTTGCTGAGCCTGATAACCCGTAACCAATGCTGAGCTGTGACTCCCTAATGCGTGGGAGTCATTAATATTAACAGCCACATCTCCAAAGCCTAAGTAATCGTTACTGGCAAAGTTAAGGTAGGTTTTGTAATTAACCGTTATAGTACGCGCTGTTGCATGTTGCACTACGTGGCGTTTACGAAGTAACGCATCTTGCTGGCGAGCCTGCAGATGCGTGTTTATAAAATCAAAAGGCATAGATATAAAAGCCTACGCTTCGTAAAACAATTCAGAGGTTGCTTTGTCGGCTACTTGCGATGAAAGCGAGGCTTCTACTGCTTCGTCTGAATAGTCGTGACGCTTTTCTGGGTTCATGCCTAATTTTTTAATTAGGTTCATATCGGCATCAGCGTCTGGGTTTTCGGTGGTAAGAAGTTTGTCGCCATAAAATATTGAGTTAGCGCCTGCAAAAAAGCACATTGACTGCATTTGCTCGTTCATGGCGTTGCGCCCTGCCGATAAACGCACATAACTGTGTGGCATCATAATGCGCGCTGTTGCAATGGTACGTACAAATTCAAAGTGATCTAAATCGTCTGCGTTTTCAAGCGGTGTGCCTTTAACTTTAACGAGCATATTAATAGGCACGCTTTCTGGCTGTTGTGGCAAATTAGCTAGCTGCATCAGTAACCCATAACGGTCGCTTGCTTGCTCGCCCATACCGACTATTCCGCCCGAGCATACTTTCATACCAGCATCGCGTACGTGGTCAATGGTATTTAATCTATCTTGAAAAGTACGGGTTGATATAATTTGCTCGTAATACTCAGGTGACGTGTCAAGGTTATGATTATAGTAATCAAGCCCAGCGTCTCGAAGTTCATGAGCTTTTTCGTTTGTGAGTTTACCCAGCGTCATACAGGTTTCTAGCCCTAGCTCTTTTACTTCTTTAACCATTTGCGAAATGTATGGCATGTCTCTGTCTTTTGGATCTGACCATGCAGCCCCCATACAAAAACGCGTCGCACCTTTTTGTTTTGCAAGGCGTGCTTGCTCTACTACTTTTTCTACTTCTATTAAGCGTTCGCGTTCTAAATCGGTTCGGTAATGGCCAGACTGCGGGCAGTACTTACAGTCTTCTGGGCAAGCGCCTGTTTTAATTGATAACAACGTAGAAATTTGCACTTCATTTGGGTTGAAGTTAGCACGGTGAACCGATGCGGCTTTAAAAAGTAAATCGTTAAATGGCATTTCAAATAATGCTTTAACTTCAGCGTGGGTCCAATCGTGACGAACAGGTGCAAGTTCCATAATACTCTCTTATTTTTTCTCAGCGGTGATATTGGCTTAGTCTACGAGTTGAAGTACCATTGTCAACGAAGCCCATCAAGTTAAAGTTTACATATGATTAAAAAGAGTACGATTGACCTTGATTTTGATCGTGAGCACATTTGGCATCCATATACATCTATGACTAAGCCAATTCCGGTATACCCTGTTACACATGCAAATCACAACATTATTCACCTCGAAACTGGCGAGCAATTAATCGATGGCATGGCCTCGTGGTGGAGCGCAATACATGGCTATAACCACCCTGTTATAAATAGCGCCATGATTGAGCAAATTAATAATATGAGCCACATTATGTTTGGCGGAATTACGCATAACAGTGCAGTAGAGCTGTGCAAAAAAATAGTAAATATAACGCCGCCGAGTTTAACTAAAGTGTTTTTAGCCGACAGCGGATCGGTAAGTGTTGAAGTAGCGATTAAAATGGCGCTGCAATATTGGTTAAGCCAAGGCATTACAACAAAACAAAAACTAATGACGCCTTACAAGGGCTACCATGGCGACACCTTTGCAGCCATGAGCGTATGCGACCCCGTTAACTCAATGCATAGTTTATATTCAGGCTTTTTACCTGAGCATGTATTTGTGCCTGCACCGGTTAGTAAATTTGATAGCGAGTTTAACCAAGCTGAAGCCAAAGAGCTTGAAGAATACTTTAAAGCAAACCACAGCAAAGTAGCCGCCTTCATAATTGAGCCTATTGTACAAAACGCGGGGGGGATGAACTTTTATCACCCCGATTATTTAGCCTGCGTGCGTAAATTTTGCACCCAATATAACGTACTGCTAATTTGCGACGAAATTGCCACAGGCTTTGGCCGTACAGGTAAATTATTTGCTGTAGAGCACGCCAATATAGAGCCCGATATAATGTGCATTGGTAAAGCATTAACTGGCGGCTCAATGACGCTATCGGCCACTATAACAAGTGATAAAATAGCCATTGGCATAAGCGAAGGTGAAGCAGGTGTTTTAATGCACGGCCCTACTTTTATGGGTAACCCGCTTGCCTGTGCTGCGGCTTGCGCAAGTATTGACTTGTTACTTGAGCAAAACTGGCAACAACGAATAAAGCAAATAAACACCCAGCTACAACAACTTAATAAATGCAGTGAACTAGAAGCTGTTGCTAATGTGCGTATTTTAGGCGCAATAGGTGTTGTTGAACTCAACGATGCTGCGGGCAATGTTGATGTTGCTAAAATTCAGGCTTATTTTGTAAAGCAAGGCGTATGGATACGTCCCTTTGGTAAACTAATTTACTTAATGCCACCGTATATAAGTGATGACGAAAGTATTAAAGCACTGTGTGAGGCAATTTATAATGCCATTAAAGGCAAGCATTACGCTTAATAGTCGGTCTCAATAACTAATCCTAATACAGGTTATAGGGCTATTTTCTGTAACCTACCGCTACATTTAGTGTTTTTATCTATTAAGCGAGTTTGTGGTTATTGATCTCGTTAACTATTAGCTATATGATAATGTCTATCATTTACAATTACCTTTTTGGACTTCTTTGCTATGAAATTACTATTTAAACCAGCCAAAACTTTAGGTGCAAGCCTTTTACTAGCCTCGGCGTTTATGGCTCAACCAGTATTAGCTAACGGCCCTATTGGCGAGCATGTTAATCATCTTCAAGCTAACCTTAAAAGTTACGCAGAAGAAGTAGAATGGATGGTAGGCAAAGTTGATACCATGGTAAGCGACTACGACACTAAAGGCGCAAAAGCTGTAAAAACTGATGATTTAATTGAATACTGGGAGTCAGTTAAGTTTCACAGCGCAATAGAAACTAACTTCGTACCGGTATACGCTTCTATTTGGCAGGGTCTTTATGGCGTAAAAATGGCCATTGATAATAAACAGCCTGCTGAGGAAGTTCGTAAACAACAAAAAGCGATGAACATAGCCTTGTGGCAAGGCCTTGGGGCTGTTAAGCTTGCTGCAAAATTCCAGCAAAAAGGCTTGTTAGACACTGTAAAAGCAACCGCTACAAAAGAAATGACACAAAGTGCCACAATTGATGAAATTAAGCACAAATTAGACCGTGTAGTAGCTAAATTTGCTGAGCGTTTACAAGACGAAGCAACTGAAATTGTTCACGATACTTACCTACACCTGTTTGAAGGCGTTGAAGGTACACTTATTGAGCAAGACGCTAACCTAGTTGAAGTGCTGGAAAAAGACTTTAACGTAACACTGCCACTAGCAATTAAAAACAGCAAAAGCGTCGATGAAGTACGCGATGTGATCAGTGATATGCAAACAAAATTAGACCGCGCTAAGGTTTTAATAGAAAAAGCCGAAAAAGCCCGTAAGGATGTATTTTAAGTGAAGCGTAGGACCTTTATTCAAGGCCTAGCTGCGTTAGGGGTGGTTGGCTCATTGCCACTGCCTCTTTCTCGTGCGCTAGCCGCTGATATAGCAAACCCAGTTTCTGTTGATGATTTACCAAAGCTTAAAGGCGAGTTAACCCTTTATTTAGGCCGAGGCGAAGGTGGTTTGTATGAAAACGTATTGCAAGCAATCCAGAAAAAAAATCCAGACTTTAAACTCGGTATACGCCGAGGTCCTACTGCTGCTTTAGCAAATACGATTGTTGCAGAAGCTAAAGCCGGCGTTCGCCGCGCTGATTTATTTTGGGCGGTTGATTCAGGCGCAATTGGTTTAGTAACCGATGCAGACCTTGCACAACCTATCCCAGGTGATTTATCTGCTCAGTTACAACCACAATTTAGATATAAAGAGTGGGCTCCAGTAACTGGCCGTATTCGTACATTGCCATATAACACGTCGCGTTTGACCAAAGATCAAATTCCAACAAGTATTATGGAAATTGCCGACAGCGATTTAAGTATTGGTTGGGCGCCCGCCTACGCTTCTTTTCAATCGTTTGTAACCGCAATGCGAATTTTAGAAGGCGACGACAAAACCGCTAAGTGGCTTAAAAAGATAAAAAAACGTGCTAAAACATACGCTGGAGAATTAGGTGTTGTTATGGGCGTTGAACGCGGTGAAGTTGATATTGGTTTTGCTAATCATTATTACACATTGCGTTTAAAATCAGGCAAGCCTGATGCTAAGCTTGATTTAGCATTTACACAAAATGATGCTGGCTGTTTAGTTAATGCATCGGGTGTATTAGCGCTTAACGACGATCCGCTTGCTACTAACTTTATGCGTTACTTACTAAGTAAAGAAGTACAAGGTTACTTAGCCAGTGAAGCGTACGAAATTCCGTTAGTAAATGGTATTACCCAACCTGAGGGTCTACCATCACTTGCTAATATTTCTCCACCTAAAGTAGATTTAACACAGCTTGCTGATTTACGCCCTACTATAGATTTGATGCGTAGCAGCGGCGTATTGTAATGAGAATACCTGCCTCTTATCCAATGGCGCTGCTTGCAGCGCTTGTTGCGCTTACCCCTGTTTATGTATTAATAGTGCTTGCAAGCGATGCAAGCTCAGTGTTTGACACCCACAATCTTCAAATTTTAGGTAACACGTTATCGTTAATGGGTTTAACGGTACTCGGATCTATTTTAATTGGTGTGCCACTGGCGTTTATTAGCGCGTATGTGCATTTACCATTTAAAAAACTCTGGCTGGTTGTATTTGCAGCGCCGCTGGCAATCCCCAGTTATATTGGCGCGTTTACACTTTATGCTGCTTTTGGCCCCGGTGGCGAAATAAACACCTTAACAGGAATAGAAACACCATCAATGTATGGCCTAACAGGCGCTGCAATTGTGATGACGCTTTATACTTTCCCGTTTGTAATGATGACAACTCGCTCATCCCTACTAAGCCTTGATGCAAGCATGGTTAATGCCGCGCGTACGCTGGGTATGTCGATGACGCAAAGTATATTTAAAGTTATATTACCGCGCGTAGTTAACGGTATTGCAGCAGGCTCTTTGTTAGTCGCCCTTTATACATTATCAGACTTTGGCACACCCGCAATGATGCGCTTAGATACGTTTACCCGCGTAATTTACGTTGAATACAACGCTTTTGCGTTAGGGCGCGCAGCCATGCTTTCGCTTCAACTGATGGTTATTGTTGGCTTTTTACTTTTAGTTGAATCACAAATAAAAACAGCCCCTGAGCGCCAAGGTCGCCCGTTAATTTTATTCCCAAGCAAACTACAGTTAAGTGCAATATTTATTACATTTGCACCTGTTTTACTGCTCGCTATTGGCTTGCCTTTGGCTATATTTTCGCTTTGGTTAGCTCGTGATGGTTTTAGCTCATTTGATTTTAATATTGCGTGGAACTCTACGTATGCATCGGGTATTGCGGCAATTGTAGCCGTTATCGTTGCGATCCCCGTTGCACATGCCGCACTTAGTGGAAAAGCGGGTCGTATAATGGAACGTGTTACTTACTTTGGTTTTGGTATTCCGGGTATAGTAATGGGCACAGCGCTTGTTTACGGTGGTTTGCAGTTACCGTTTTTATATCAAACACTGGGATTGCTTATTATTGCTTATATGCTGCGATTTTTACCACTTGCTGTGGGCTCTGTTAGAACAAGCACCGAACACTTAGACCCAAGCTTAGTAAAGTCTGCGCGCGTATTAGGGGCAAGCCCACGTGAAGTATTTACTCGTATAACACTGCCTTTAACAATGCGCGGTATTATTGCCGGTGCAGCACTGGTGTTTTTAGAGTCAATGCGCGAACTAGAAGCCACGCTATTACTTGGCCCAACAGGGTTTGAAACCCTCTCTACCTATTTATGGCGTGTATACGAAGCGGGCTATTTTGGTCGCGCTGCTATTCCTGGATTATTGTTAGTAGTGATATCTGCCTGCGGGTTAGCTATTATGATGTCTGGCGAAAAACGCAACCAGTTTGAACATTAAGGATTTAAGAAACAATGCTATCTGTAAGTCAGTTGTCTATAGATTATGGCAGTAACCGCGTAGTAAGCGATTTAAACTTATCGCTGGGTGAAAACGAAATCCTTATGCTTGTAGGGCCAACAGGTTGCGGTAAAAGTACAATTTTACAAGCCCTTGCTGGCCTTATACCTATTAGCGAAGGCGAAATAAACACGGGTAAATGGCGCGCTACACCCAAATTAACAATACCTCCTGAAAAGCGCAGTGTAGGTATGGTATTTCAAGATTTTGCGTTATTTCCGCACTTAACCGTACAGCAAAACATTTGCTTTAGATTAAAAGATACAGCCCCTGCTGAGTATTGGATAAACCTACTTGGACTGAGCGATTTTAGAGATAAAAAACCAGCTACGCTTTCTGGCGGACAAAAGCAACGTGTTGCACTTGCGCGCACCCTTGCCCACCAACCTGATTTTGTATTGCTTGATGAGCCGCTTTCAAACTTAGATGCCGCCCTTAAAGACATGCTTCGTTGGGATATTAGAAACGCACTTAAAGCAGCTGGCGTACCGGCGATTTGGGTAACACACGACCAAGAAGAAGCACTCTCAGTTGGCGATCGTGTTGGTGTACTTAAAGGCGGCAAAATTCAGCAAATCGATACACCCGAGCGCTGCTTTAGTACCCCAAACAATCGCTTTGTGGCACGCTTTTTAGGTGAAGCCAGCTTTATTAGCGGCCAATTTAGCCAAGGACAAGCCACTACCTCAATTGGTAATGCTCCCGCTCATGGCGTTGACTGTGAAAGTGGCGACGTTGATGTACTACTTCGACCTGACGATGTGTTACTTGTACAAAGCAGTGTTGGCAATAACGGCGAAGTAATTTGGGTACGTTTTGAAGGTGGCAGCCGCTTGTGTGCTGTAAAACTTGCGTGCTCTACGGTTGTAACTAGCCGAGTAAGCCATGAAGTTGTTGTAAACCCTGGCGACGAAGTGCATGTATCACTAAGTACCTCGCACCCATTAGCGGTTTATAAATCTATAGACTGATTAAAATATTGATGTAGGCATTAATTTAAACATTAATACCTACATCAATACTTACTATTTAGACCCAAAATTCAGTTTAAATACGTTCCCCGTTAAAACCCTATCTCGCTTAAAACTAATACTTTTTACCTTTAAAAAGCTCACTATAGCCAATAAACAACAATAATATGCAGGTTAAATTATGAACCTCTTGCTATTAATCAGCTGTTGCTGTTTACTGAACAAAGATTAATGTTAAATAGTTCCTCTCAGATATCACTTATCAGGTTACGCCTTTTATATTAGTTAAAACCACACACAAACATTAAAACACATTATTAAGCATTGCTTTTAGCGAACGTATTATAAAAATAAAGCTATATTCAAGCATTGCTGAACCTTAATTATCCTTTAAACGTTTATAAAGTTGTTCAGCCCTTAATGGTACAAAGGATCTAGATAGTGAATAAAATAAGTACCAAGAAAGAACTCTTAGAATACTCCGAAAGTATTGTAAACACGGTTCGAGAACCACTGATTGTTTTAGACCAACATTTAAGAGTAGTTACAGCAAGCCGCTCATTTTATGAGTTTTTTCGCGCTAATCATAAAGACACAGTCGGGAAACTAATATACAACCTTGGTAATAATCAATGGAACATTCCCAAGCTTCGTGAATTATTAGAAACCATATTGCCTCAAAAAACGAGCTTTGATGATTATAAAGTTGAGCACAATTTTAAAACAATTGGTTGGCGTACAATGCTGCTCAACGCAAGGCAAATTAAACGTACTCAGTCAAAAGATCGTATTATTTTATTGTCTATCGAGGACATTACTGAACGTAACGCGATTCAAGAAGGACTCGTAAAAGCGAATAAAGAGCTAGAAGTGCTAACGAGTGACTTAGAAAGTGCTGCTCGAGTTAAATCAGAGTTTTTAGCAAATATGTCGCATGAACTGAGAACCCCGCTTAATTCTATTAATGGTTTTTCTGAGGTGCTTTACGATGAGACATTTGGCACTTTAAATGACAAACAAAAACAGTATGTTAAAAATGTATTGGTGAGCGGCAAACATTTACTGTTACTTATTAATGAAATACTGGATATGGCAAAGATTGAAGCAGGCAAAATGAGTCTCACCATCTCTCATTTGCCGATACGCCAAGTATTGCACGAAATTACAGGGCTTACAGCAGATACAGCTAACCAGAAAAAATTGAATATGTGTCTTGATATTGCTGATGACTTGCCACCAATTGAAGCTGACTCCCTTAAGGTTAAACAGATACTTTATAATTTGCTTTCAAATGCAGTGAAGTTTACACCCGATGAGGGTCAAATTGGCGTTAAAACACGACATACTGATACAGAAATAGAAATAATAATTTGGGATACGGGTATAGGTATTGCTGCTGAAAATATGGAAAAAATATTTGAAGGTTTTTTCCGTATAGAAACTCCCTATTCTAGATTAACAGAAGGTACAGGACTTGGGCTGCCAATCGCAAAAAGTCTAGTAAAGTTGCATGGAGGCGAGTTTGTTATTGAATCTGAAGGTGTTAATAAAGGCACATCGGTTCGTATAACTTTGCCAATTAAACAAAAGTCTGTGGTAAAGCATAATGAAAACCAAAATAGTTATAGTTGATGATAATGCGAATAACCTATTGCTAGAGGAGGATCTTTTACTCATGGCAAATTTTGAAGTATTCACTGCTATGAATGCAAGAGATGCGCTTTTAACAATAAAGCGTGAGACTCCAAGAATTATTATATTAGATGTCCAACTCCCAGATATGTCTGGAACAGAGGTTGCGAAAATTTTGCGTGATGAAAAAGAAACGGCAGATATTCCTATTGTTTTTGTTACCGCTTCTGTTTTACCCGCAGATATAGACCAATTACTGTGTATACCTAACAGTGCGTATATTTCGAAGCCTATAGATACACGCACGTTTGCTCAACAAATAAGTTTATATATAAAGTAATGACTACAATTATTTAAACCTTGATACACAGGAACAGTTAATGAAAGATAGCCCTTTAATTTTGGTTGTAGATGACAACCTTCAAAATATTGAACTCATGCAAGCTTATCTTGAACCCAAGGGATATAAAACAGTAACAGCGACTGGCGGGCAACAAGCATTAGATATCTTAGCGCAACAACCTGTAGACCTTATTTTACTTGATATAATGATGCCCGGTATGAACGGTTTTGAAGTAACACGCCGTGTTAGAGAAGACGCCCTATTAAAGCTATTACCTATCGTCCTTATTACTGCTTTAAGAGAGACAAAAGAGCGAGTTAAAGGGATTGATGCTGGTTGCGATGATTTTATTACAAAGCCTGTAGATAAAAACGAGCTATTATCGCGCGTTAAGTCCCTTCTTAAGATTAAAGACTATAACGATTTAAGAACAAATTATCAGAAACAATTAGAAGCTGAAGTTGCTCAAAGAACTGAATCATTAAAGCAAGCAATGCTAAGCATTAAAGCCGCATCACTAGAAACAATTAATAGACTAACCAAAGCTGCTGAATACAAAGATGAAGAAACGGGTGCGCACATTCAACGCATGAGTTTGTATTCTGAGGCCGTTGCACGCAGTGTAGGGTTAGATGAGGGAACAGTTGAAAATATTTTATTTTCAGCGTCGATGCATGACCTCGGAAAGATTTCTACACCTGACCATATTTTGCT
This sequence comes from Pseudoalteromonas sp. SWYJZ12, assembly GCF_015864395.1. Taxonomy (NCBI): domain Bacteria; kingdom Pseudomonadati; phylum Pseudomonadota; class Gammaproteobacteria; order Alteromonadales; family Pseudoalteromonadaceae; genus Pseudoalteromonas; species Pseudoalteromonas sp. SWYJZ12. The sequence continues at coordinate 466,403 of NZ_JADYXH010000002.1, read as the reverse complement.
AAAAGCAGGACAATTAGATGCTGCAGAATGGGAAATAATGAAACAGCACACCGTTGTAGGCGCTAGCATACTTTCAGGTTCTGATTCTGAGGTTATTAAACTCGGTGAAATTATTGCCCGCTCACATCATGAAAAGTGGGACGGCTCTGGTTATCCTGATGGCTTAAAAGGTAGTGAAATTCCAATTGCAGCACGCGTAGTTGCTATTGCTGATGTATTTGATGCTCTCTCGTCAAAACGTCCTTATAAAAAATCATTCTCACAAGAAAAAACATTTGCCATTATTAAAGAAGGTAGTGGGAAGCACTTTGACCCCGCAGTAGTGGATGCTTTTTTTGCAGTTCAAGAAGAAATTTTAGCAATTAAACAAAAGTATGCTGAAAAGTAACACGTCCATAATTAATTAGAGGGAACCCCATGAACGGACCAAACCCCAATAATCCTTCACCAATGGAAGGTTTTCCTCAAGTAGGTTTTTTATATTTGACGATAGAACAATAAATACGCTGCTAGATATAGCTTGGTGAGATTGGAGCAATGAAAAAATCACTGCTCACTTAGATACTATAACTCAAAATAATTTAGACGTGCTGTCTAAAATTTAGCACTACCACTCAAACATGTAGGCCATTTTGCTTATGGTTTTAAGCGGCACATTATGCGAGTTACGTTTAGCATATAAGTGCTGCATTGATTTGTCTTTCACTTCACCCACTATCACTTCTTTTACTTGATAACCTAAAGCAACAGCAGCTTGAGTGTAAGCTATAAATTCCCACTTTTTAATATTGGTGTTATCTACAATTACCAATGGCATACCTTGAGCAAGTGCATTTATAAAGCGCGCTAAATTTAAATTATGAAATTGCGACAATTTAAATTTATCGAAATGATATTCGCCCTGCTCATTAATAAAGTAATCATCAGTTGAGCAGATTAGGTATTGGCTTTCGTCAACTCCACCTAATTCGTCAGCAAGGCTTTGCGCGTAGTAAGACTTACCGCTTCCTGGTAGTCCTCGTAAAATAAAAACTTGTTTCATAGCATCGATTTTTTAAGTGTGAATAAATATTAATTTGATTTGTTTGTTAATAATGCCACAAAATCATTAAATTTAAGAGCAACAAATCATAATAGTAGCAATTAAACTCTAAAAACTGTTTAAAAATAAACCGCATGCATAAAAACTTTTAAAGAGTTGCCCACAATAGTTTTTTTATTCAACTTTACTAGGTAAGATACAGGGTTCAAGTGCAGCGCCGTTTATGTGCAATTTATGCCCGAGTGCTGCGCACAGTTAAAATAAAATAGTTAGGCAACTTATATCATTGGAGTGAAGATGAGCCATTTAGCGATTTCAGAGCTATTAAAAGGCAATGTTGCGGTAGACAGCCAAGTAACAATTAAGGGCTGGATCCGTACTCGCCGCGATTCAAAAGCAGGAATTTCATTTTTAGCCGTTCATGACGGTTCGTGTTTTGATCCTATTCAAGCGGTAGTTCCTAATTCACTGAATAATTATGATGAAGTTACTAGCTTAACAGCCGGTTGTTCTGTGTCGGTTACTGGTGTTTTAGTGCAATCTGCTGGCCAAGGTCAATCATTTGAAATTCAAGCTAATACAGTGACTGTATTAGGTTGGGTAGAAAACCCAGATTCATACCCAATGTCGGCAAAGCGCCACAGCATTGAGTACTTACGTGAGCACGCTCACCTTCGCCCTCGTACAAATATGATTGGCGCGGTAACTCGTGTACGTAACTGTTTAGCACAAGCTATTCACCGTTTTTACCATGAACAAGGCTTTTACTGGATCAGCACGCCAATTATTACAGCAAGTGACTGTGAAGGCGCTGGCGAAATGTTTCGTGTATCTACGCTTGATATGCAAAACTTACCGCTTACAGACAAAGGCGAAGTTGATTACAGCGAAGATTTCTTCGGTAAAGAAGCATTCCTTACTGTATCTGGCCAGTTAAATGGCGAAACTTACGCGTCTGCAATGTCAAAAATTTACACGTTTGGCCCAACATTCCGTGCAGAAAATTCAAATACATCACGCCACCTTGCAGAATTTTGGATGGTAGAGCCTGAAGTTGCGTTTGCTGATTTAGAAGACATCGCAAAACTTGCTGAAAATATGCTTAAGTATGTGTTTAAAGCCGTACTTGAAGAGCGCCGTGATGACATGGAATTTTTTGCACAACGTGTAGAAAAAACTGCAATTACGCGTTTAGAAGAATTTGTAGAAAAAGACTTCGCGCAGGTAAATTACACTGAAGCAGTAGAGATCCTTAAAAACTGTGGTAAAAAGTTTGAGTACGCTGTTGAATGGGGTGTAGATTTACAGTCTGAGCACGAGCGATACTTAGCTGAAGAGCACTTTAAAGCACCGGTAGTTATTAAAAACTACCCACGTGACATTAAAGCATTCTACATGCGCCAAAACGAAGACGGTAAGACCGTTGCCGCAATGGACATTGTAGCACCAGGTATTGGTGAGATCATTGGTGGTTCACAACGTGAAGAACGCCTTGATGTACTTGATGCACGCTTAGAAGAAATGGGCTTAAACAAAGAAGATTACAGCTGGTACCGCGATTTACGTAAATACGGTAGCGTGCCGCACTCAGGCTTTGGTTTAGGCTTTGAACGCTTAGTTGCTTATGTAACAGGTATGGGCAACGTACGTGACGTTATTGCCTTCCCTCGTACTAAAGGCAGCGCAACTTACTAATACTAAGTTAGCCGTTTATAAATACTAAAAACCAGCCAATTGGCTGGTTTTTTATGCTTTATATAATATCTAGTTTTAGCATTCTATAAAATTTGGTCTATAGTTTTATACATATTACTTTATGGCTAATTTCATGATTAAAAACTTAATTTTAGCAGTTAGTATGCTAACTACGACTCCGAATACTCCATTATCAGATAACCCCGTCAGTAAAATACAAAAACCTCTTTTAGTTGGCGGTTCTTCCTCAGTTGCGCACTTGCTTGATTTGATAAAACCAGACTACCAAGCCCAAACAAATATTCCCATGCAAATTAGATCAATGGGCAGTGAAAAAGGTATAAAGGCTATTGCCGAAAACTTTGTTGATATAGGCGCAACTTCCCGCTTTTTGACAAACCATGAACAAGAAATCTATCCGCATGTGAGACAAATTATAATAGCTCAAGACGCTTTGGTATTTTTTACCAATACAGAAAATAATATTAAAAGCTTATCTGTAGAACAACTTGCTAATATTTATGCAGGGAAATATGAAACTTGGCAAAAAATAAACCCTAATTACTCACCTAAAACAGCGCGTGACAATAAGATTTTACTATTAAGTAAAGCCCCTAATCATGGCACGTTCAACATATTACTTGAATTTTTAGAGCTTAATTATATGAAAATACCTAACGGTAATACAATTAAGTTTAAAAAAACAGGAAACAGAGGTTTATATTCTAAAAAGGAGGCGCAGTTATACGATGAGTTCAATCAAGCATTAGGTATTGTTCAACGCATGCCAAATGCAATAGCTTATGACTCTTATGGTGCAGTTTCACAATTACTTGGCAGTAAAAAAATTGATAAAGTGAATATTTTAGCAGTAAACGGTATTTCGGTTAACGATCAAAGTATCATAAACGGTGATTACACTCTTGTCAGACCATTAATATTACTGATTAATAGCGAATCAGAACGCTCAATTGAACAGGCTGAACTATTAATATCGATTATTAAAACTAAAAAGAATAGACAGATACTCGCAGAAAATCACTACTTGCTTATTGATTTTTAATAAAAAAAAGCCGCAGCACTCAAAGAGCACCACGGCTTTCAACCAGAATAAATTTTGCTTAATTAAGCGCTATAAAGCACTCTCTAACTGTGGCAGTACTTCAAACAAATCAGCCACTAAACCGTAATCTGCGACTTGAAAAATAGGTGCATCGGGGTCTTTATTAATCGCGACAATTACTTTTGAGTCTTTCATACCGGCTAAATGCTGAATAGCACCGCTAATCCCTACTGCAATGTATAAATTAGGCGCTACAATTTTACCTGTTTGCCCTACTTGCATGTCGTTAGGTACAAAGCCTGCATCAACCGCTGCGCGCGACGCACCAATCGCAGCACCGAGTTTATCGGCAATACCATTAAGTAGTGCAAAGTTTTCACCGTTTTGCATACCGCGACCACCCGATATAACCACAGTGGCAGCCGTAAGTTCAGGTCGTTCAGACTCTGTTTGTTCAACACTTACAAAGCTACTTAATTGCGAATCAGACACTGTATCAATGCTTGTTATAGCCGCTGCTGATTGCTCGCCTTGTAAATCAAAGCTACTGGCACGTACGGTAATTACTTTTTTACTGTCGAGTGATTTAACCGTTGCGATTGCATTACCTGCATAAATTGGACGTTTAAATGTATCGGCGTCCACTACTGCGATAATTTCAGAAATTTGCGCAACATCTAATAACGCAGCAACACGTGGCATAAAGTTTTTACCTGTTGTCGTTGCACTTGCAACAATGTGGCTGTAGTTGTCGCTAAGCGATAAAACTAAATCGCTCATGCTCTCAGCTAACTGATGTTCATAAACGCTATTATCGGCAACTAAAACATTAGCTACGCCATCAATGCTGGCCACTTGTGAGCTCATTGCGCTTAGGTTGTTACCTGCAATAAGTACATCAACAGGAAAACCAATTTTTACTGCGGCGTTAATAGTTTTTGAGGTTTCTGGTTTTAAGGCACCGTTGTCGTGCTCTGCAATTACGAGTGTTTTCATTTAAATCACCTTTGCCTCTGTTTTTAATTTTTCTACAAGCTGTGCAACGTCTTCAACAATAATTCCTGCGGTACGTTTAGCTGGCTCTTCTACACTTATTAATTGAATACGCGGTGTTAAATCAACACCAAGCGAATCAGCTGCTATTACTTCAAGCGGCTTACGTTTGGCTTTCATAATATTTGGCAGTGATGCGTAACGAGGCTCGTTTAAGCGTAAATCAGTTGTAACAACCGCCGGTAAATTAAGTGCTACCGTTTGCAGGCCCCCGTCAACTTCGCGGGTCACGTTTACTTTGCCATTTTCAATAACAACCTTGGATGCAAATGTACCCTGCCCACGATTAGTAAGCGCAGCAAGCATTTGACCTGTTTGATTATTATCTGAATCGATTGACTGTTTACCTAAAATTATAAGTTCAGGAGACTCTTGCTCAACAATTTTAGCGAGTAGCTTTGCAATATGGAGTGACTCGAGCTTTTCATCGGTTTCGATGTGAATGGCTTTGTCGGCACCCAGTGCTAATGCTGTGCGTAATTGCTCTTGCGATGCTTTAGGACCAATAGTAACAGCAACAACTTCATTGGCTGTACCGGCTTCTTTAAGGCGGATTGCTTCTTCTATAGCAATTTCACAAAACGGGTTCATTGCCATTTTTACGTTGGTTAAATCCACGTCGCTGTTATCACTTTTAACGCGTGCTTTTACGTTGTAATCAATCACTCTTTTTATTGGTACGAGAACTTTCATAGGAACTCCATAATTATTTAAACCTACAAGGTAACGTGCACGTCAACTTATTTATTTTATGAAATTAGACTACTTCCTGTTGACGTAAACGTCAACCTAAAATAACCTTTAACTATTCACAGTCTGTAACGTTTAATTTGCAAGGTTAAAAATAGGCTGTACACCTTATTTAAATGCGTAGTAAACATTCGAATAAGTCCGTCATATATAAAGAGGTTATTATGGTCGAACGTGAAACCATGGAATTTGATGTAGTAATTGTTGGCGCAGGCCCTGCGGGGCTTTCAAGTGCAATTAAACTCGCGCAATTAGCACAAGAAAAACAACAAGAGTGCATGATTTGCGTAGTCGAAAAAGGTTCCGAAGTAGGTGCGCATGTACTCTCTGGTGCTGTTTTTGAAACCAAAGCTTTGGATGAGCTACTACCAAATTGGCAAGAGCTTGGTGCACCGGTTACAACCAAAGTAACTAACGATGAAATTTATTGGTTTAATAATGAGCAAAAAGCGACATCAATCCCCCACTTTGCTACGCCAAAAACATTTCATAATGATGGTAACTACATTGTATCTATGGGTAATGTATGTCGATGGCTTGCTGAGCAAGCTGAAAGCTTAGGCGTAGAGATATTCCCGGGGTTTAGTGCTCACTCTTTAATAATTGAAGATAAAGCAGTAAAAGGGATTATTACTGGCGATATGGGTGTCGACAAAGACGGTAATGAAAAAGACGGTTACATGCCAGGTATGGAGCTTCGTGCAAAATACACTATATTTGCAGAAGGCTGCCGAGGTCATTTAGGTAAGCAGCTAATTAATGAGTTTGCACTTGATGCAGATTCATCGCCGCAGCATTACGGTTTAGGCTTTAAAGAAATTTGGCAAATTGATGAAAGTAAGCATGAGCTTGGCAAAGTTGTTCATGGTACAGGTTGGCCACTTAGCGGCGATACTAATGGTGGTGCATTTATGTATCACAGTGAAAACAACCAAGTCGTTGTAGGTTTAATTGTTGATTTAAATTACTCAAACCCATATTTAAGCCCGTTCGATGAGTTTCAGCGAATGAAGCACCATCCAGTATTTAAAAACGTACTTGAAGGCGCTGAACGTGTTGCTTACGGTGCGCGTGCTATTGCTAAGGGCGGCTTGCATTCATTACCAAAAATGCATTTTGCAGGTGGCTTACTTGTAGGGTGCGATGCAGGCACACTTAATTTTGCAAAAATTAAAGGTAATCACACTGCAATGAAATCGGGAATGGTTGCCGCTGAAGTTATTTTTGAAGCATTGCAAAATGAGTTGGCAAATACCGATTTAACTCATTATCAAACTGCGTTTGAGAAATCGTGGGCATATAAAGAGTTATATCAATCTCGTAACTTTGGTCCTGCAATGCACAAACTCGGTAAGTTTATAGGGGGTGCGTATAACACGCTTGATCAAAACATTTTTAATGGTGGTTTACCCTTTACGTTTAAAGATAATACGCCCGATCATTCAACCCTTGTTGATGCTAACGCCGCTGACAAAATAGCGTACCCAAAGCCAGATGGACACCTTAGCTTTGATAAACTCTCAAGTGTGTTTTTATCAAATACTAACCACGAAGAATCACAGCCTTGTCATCTAAAGCTCAAAGATGTGTCAATCCCTATTAACGTAAATCTAGTTAAATTTGATGAACCCGCACAACGTTATTGCCCTGCTGGCGTTTACGAAGTACAAGAAATAGCGGGCAATAAAGAGTTTGTTATTAACGCCCAAAACTGTGTGCACTGTAAAACCTGCGATATTAAAGACCCAAGCCAAAACATTACCTGGGTAACCCCAGAAGGTGCTGGTGGGCCAAACTACCCTAATATGTAACTAAATTATGCGTTATATACACATATAATCACTTTTTTTACATATAAATTATAAACATATCCTAAATTGCAGGGGCTTCGGCCCCTTTTTTACGTTATGCTAATAGTAGTTTTAATAATAAGAGTGTTATCTATGCCGTCGTCAAAAGTTGTTTTTCGTTTTTTAGCAGAGCCTACCGATGTTAATTTTGGTGGTAAAGTTCATGGTGGGGCCGTCATGAAATGGATTGACCAAGCAGGCTATGCATGTGCTGCGGGTTGGAGTGGTCACTACTGCGTAACGGTTTCGGTTGCGGGTGTTAAATTTAGACGCCCTATTTTAGTGGGTCAAATAGTCGAAGTAGAAGCTAAAATTGCCCATACGGGTAGAAGTAGCATGCAAATATTTATTCAAGTGCGTTGTGGCGATCCAAAAACACAAAATATGGTTGAAACAAATCATTGTGTTATCAGCTTTATTGCTATGGATGAAACGGGTTACCCAATAGAAGTGCCTTCGTTTAAAGCTGTAACAGAAGAAGATATTAAATTAGAAAATTACGCTATAAAAATGAAAGAAATAGCAATTGAAACAGAAAACTTGCTTCATACAGTGTAATTACTAGTTTAAATAAAGTCAGGCTATGTAAAAAACTCATTATACTTTGTAAAAGATACAACTTATTTTAGAGTACTCAATTACACAAAAGTTCACTTTGATTATAAAACACGCTAAACACCGTGAAAACCAATACAAAAGGATTAATTAAGGCGTGTTTTTAATTCATTTTAATATTGGCACGCTCGCTGCAAGTAGATAATTGAAGTTTGATTAATGAAATCAAGCATTTGATTATTTTTTGTAAAGGAGCTATTCAATGATTAAAACACTTTCTCTTTCAGCTATTGCACTAGCAACACTGGGTTTTAACTCTGCAGCACACGCTGACATTTCTGATTTCGATTCTCCACGTATTTATACTGGTATCGGTTACGGTCAATATTCTTTTGAATTTGAAGACAGTGACAACGACACTGACTTTGACGACGATGCACAAATGCTTAAGGGTTACGTTGGTGCACAATTTAACGAGTACTTAAGCTTAGAGCTTGCTTATCAAAACTTTGATGAAGTAAGTGATATAGACAGCAAAGCTGAAATTGATGGCGTATCGCTTGCCGCACGTTTGGGCTACCCTATAACAGAAAGCTTTTCTGTGTATGCAAAAGGCGGTTGGCTTGAATGGGATGCAGATTACACACAAGATTTACCAGTAGGTGGCGTATCAGCGTCTACAGATGGTGGTGATGCATTTTACGGCGCTGGTATTGAATACGCGCTTACAACAAATGTACAGTTTCGTTTAGAGTACGAACGCTATAAACTTGATGACGATATTGACCCAGATATGGATGTAGCGTCTGTATCAGTTCAATACATGTTTTAATTAGTCTTTAGCATGTATAAAAGGTAAGCCCAAGGGCTTACCTTTTTTGTTTTAGGCTCTTTTTAAATATATTAATATAAACCAATCAGTCTAATAAAAACTTTAAACCGCTTGGTCTATAATGCCAAGTGCATTAAATAATTGTTCTATTGTAGCACTAAGAAAATAGCGCAATAACAAGGCAAAATTATAATATATAGTTGTTATCACAAATTGCTCCCTGCATTGCTCTACCTCCTGCATCCATGCTGTCAACTATGAATAATTCCTAACAAAGTAAGTGCGCTATTTAATGCAGTAGAATAATCATATTTTTAATAAAATTGGTATACGCAATAAACTTGCTTACATTAATGCCATAAACGCTAAATGCGGGTAGAATAGCGCTCTATTTTATTTGTACCCGAGTACTATGAGCGATTATACCATTTCGGCTATTGGCCAAATTCAATCTCCTTATAAACAAAAGTTTGCTATACCTAGGCAACCTCGTTTAGTGCCACAAGCTAAAGCAAAGCTTATATTTGCCCCCGATTTTAATCGCGAAGAGTTTGTACGTGGTTTAGATGAATTTACTCATATATGGTTGTTATTTCGTTTTCATGAAACGGCTGATAAAGGTTATTCTGCTATGGTGCGCCCGCCTCGTTTGGGTGGCAATGAGCGAAAAGGTGTATTTGCGACCCGTGCTACATTCAGACCAAACGCAATTGGAATGAGCGCCGTAAAACTTGAAGGTATTGAATATAAAAACGGACAACTTAGCTTATTACTCGCTGGTATTGATTTACTTGATGGCACACCGATTATTGACATAAAACCGTATTTGCCGTATTCAGACTCTATGCCGGATGCAAGTGCTGGCTTTGCTGACACGCGCCCTGAAACACAAATGACGGTTGAATTTAGCCCTCAAGCAATTGAGTTTGTTAATGCGCAAACACAATACCCAGATTTACATGATTTTATTGCCAATGTTTTAAAACAAGATCCCCGCCCTGCATATAAAAAACAAAAAGACGGCGAGCAGAGCTATGGTATGACTTTGTATAATTATAATATTCGCTGGCAAGTCAATGGCGAACATAACGTAGTAACAAGTATAGAAAAAAACTAAATAACTCAGTTAGCGCTTTAGTGTAAAAGCATCCGCTGGTAAACTTAAGCTCTATTAAAAGAATATAATTACTCTATTTCGGAAAAAACATGCGTACAAGCCAATATATACTCGCAACACTTAAAGAAACGCCATCAGATGCTGAAATCGTATCGCATCAGTTAATGCTTAGAGCCGGTATGATCCGTCGCGTCGCTTCGGGTTTATACACTTGGTTACCCTCTGGTTTACGCGTGCTACGTAAAGTAGAAAACATTGTACGCGAAGAGATGGACAAAGCGGGTGCAATTGAAATGCTAATGCCTGTTATTCAACCTGCTGATTTGTGGGAAGAGTCTGGCCGTTGGAATGAATTTGGTCCTGAGCTTATGCGCTTTACAGACCGTCATAACCGTACGTTTGCACTTGGTCCAACACACGAAGAAGTAATAACTGATTTCGTACGTAAAGAAATAAGCAGCTACAAGCAATTACCAATTACTTTATACCAAGTACAAACTAAAGTACGCGACGAACGTCGTCCTCGTTTTGGTGTAATGCGTGCTCGTGAATTTACAATGAAAGATGCCTACTCTTTTCACTTAAGTGAAGAGTGTTTAGATGCGACTTATCAAGCGATGCACAAAGCATATTGTAATATTTTTGAGCGTTTAGGCCTTGATTACCGCCCTGTTATAGCCGATACAGGCTCTATTGGTGGTAGCGTATCGCACGAGTTTCATGTACTTGCTGAGTCGGGCGAAGATGCAATTGCATTTAGTGATGGCAGTGATTACGCCGCTAATATTGAAAAAGCAGAAGCACTGGCACCAAGCGAGCCTCGCCCTGAAGCATCAAAAGAGCTTAAAGCGTTTCCAACTCCTGACGCTAAAACGATTAACGAGCTTAAAAAACACTACGGTGTTAAGCCACATCGCGGTGTTAAAACGTTAATTGTTTATGGTACGCCTGATGAAAACGAAGTACGCGGTTTAGTAGCCTTAGTACTGCGTGGCGATCACGAATTGAATGAACTAAAAGCTGAAAAGCACCCATTAGTAGACTCTCCGCTTGAAATGGCAACAGAGGCAGATATTGTTGCTGCTATTGGCGCAAAACCTGGCTCATTAGGCCCGGTTGGCTTATCTATGCCTATTATTGTTGATAGAGCAGCTAACATACTTGCTGATTTTGTTGCCGGTGCAAATAAAGACGATGAGCATTACAGCGGTATTAACTGGGATCGTGACGTAACTGATTACGAAGTTGCTGATATTCGTAATATTGTTGAAGGCGATATGAGCCCATGTGGCCAAGGCGTTTTACAAATTAAACGTGGTATTGAAGTAGGTCATATTTTCCAACTTGGCACTAAATACTCAGAAGCGATGAAAGCGGGTGTATTAAACGAAGGTGGTAAAAACCAAACCATGACTATGGGTTGTTACGGTATTGGTGTTTCACGTATTGTTGCTGCTGCTATTGAGCAGAACAACGATCAATACGGGATCATTTGGCCAAAATCAATCGCGCCATTCGATTTAGCAATTGTTCCAATGAACATGCACAAATCGCATCGTATTCCTGATATTGCAAATAACCTCTACCAAGGTTTAAAAGATGCTGGTCTTGATGTGTTATTTGATGACCGTAAAGAGCGCCCTGGTGTTATGTTTAACGATATGGAACTCATTGGTGTGCCATTTACGCTAGTAATTGGTGAGCGTAACCTTGACGAAAACAAAGTTGAGCTTAAAAACCGCCGTACAGGTGAAAAGCTAATGATTGATATCGATACAGCAATTGATGCAATTAAAACGGCTGTTAAAGGTTAATAACACGCACGCTCAAAATAGACTAAAAGGCCGCATTTAAAATGCGGCCTTTTTTATGCGCGATTAATAGAAATGCGTAATAATAGCTGCTCAATAACTCACCTTTCCTAGCTTTGTAGAAATCTTTTAATTACGTGCGTTGGTATAAATTGTCATGGAGGCTTCGCTAAAGTGTCTCATAAGTGTCATTAGATTTATCTACAGTGTTTAATTATTACACTATGGATGACGGGCATGACAAACAATCAACTGCGTAAAAAACAACATTATCCAGCCATATGGATATCTGATGTTCATTTAGGTTACAAAGACTGTAAAGCAGGTTACTTACTCGATTTTTTAAACTCGGTAGAATCCGACACACTTTATTTAGTAGGTGATATTATTGATTTATGGTCAATGAAACGTCAGTTTTATTGGCACCCTTCGCATTATCAAGTATTAAACTCTATACAAAAAAAAGCAGCTAGCGGTACACGCGTCATTTATATTCCCGGTAATCATGACGAAACGTTTAGAAACTATATAAATCAAACGTTATTTGGTATTGAAATCCACCAGCAGTTTATTCACACCACTAAAGCTAATAAACGTTTTTTACTCGTACACGGTGATGATTTTGATTCCGCGACACGCTATAACAAACTTATTAGTATCGCGGGTGATGCAGGGTACGACTTTTTATTATTTTTAAACCGCTGGACCAATCGTATTCGAAAGCTATTTGGTGGTAATTACTACTCGCTTGCATCATGGATAAAAGCTCGCGTACACAAAGCACGTGAAGCGATTAAAGCCTTCGAAGATGCCGCAATTCATGAAGCTAAAAAACAAAACGTAGACGGTATTATTTGTGGACACATTCATCATCCCAAAATAAAAGTAGATGACGGAATTATGTATTGTAACGATGGAGACTGGATTGAGAGTTGTACGGCGCTGGTAGAGCAGCAAGATGGAAAAATTGAATTACTACATTGGTCAGACACACAAACCGTACTCGATAGCGCCGACATAACAAAGTTAAATATATCAACGGATGCTAAACCAAAAAAATCAGCTGCATAAGCAGCTGATTCTCAATTAATAACTATTAACTTAGCCAGGTGATTAACTTATCTTTTAGCGTTCGTGGCTTGATTGGTTTAGTAATATAGTCGTTCATGCCTGCAGTTAAACAACGTTCTCTATCACCTTCCATCGCACTTGCTGTCATAGCAATAATAGGTATGTAAGTGTAGTCTACCCCGGCCTTACTATTTCTGATTTCACTTGTTGTATCGTAGCCGTTTAAATTAGGCATTTGGCAATCCATTAAAATAACATCAAAAGCTTGCTCTGTGTTTTCTCTCAATGCTTCTAATGCTTCTACACCGTCTGATGCACAGGTGATTTTTACTTTTGTACGTTTTAAAATCGCCTTAGCTACTTCAATATTAATCATATTATCGTCTACTAATAATATATGATAAGCAGATAGGTCTGGCTCTACTTGTTCTTCTGTTAAGCCTTTTGGTGGCGCTATAATACAATCATTACTAGCACCAAATAAGCTGGCTAACTTATAGCTAAATTGATCTTGGGTAAGCGGTTTATTTAGAATGTGGCTACCCTCAGGTAACACCATTTTAGTCGGTTTATCGGTCACCATGTCGCGTAAAATTAAGACATACTTTTTATTAAACTGTTTACAGTAATCAATTAACGCATCAATTTGAGGGTGCTCATCGTCAATTAATAATAAGTCAGCTTCAAACTCTTTATGCTCACTAAAGTAGTCGAGTCTTACAATGTTTTCTGCATTTACTTTACAGGTTAGTAGCAATAAATCGCACACGTTTTTATAAACGTTATCGCGCGCTATTAATGCCGCTACGTTAATGCTAGTAGCAAGTTCAATACCTGTGTTTAGTTTTTTCTCTTGTGCTACATGTAGCTCAACTGTTGCGGTAAAGGTACTACCAGCACCCTTTTCACTTATAACCGTAATATTACCACCCATTAACTGAGCAAGTTTTTTACATATAGATAAGCCTAAACCTGTACCGCCAAAATGACGGGTTGTACTTGAATCTTCTTGTGTAAACACTTCAAATAGTTTGTCTATGTTCTCTGGCGCTATACCAATTCCCGTGTCTTTTATTGTAAAGCTCATTAATAACTTTGAGTCGGTAATGTACTTAGAGCCGACAGTTAAACTTACTTCACCTCGGTGGGTAAATTTAAATGCATTATTAACTAAGTTAATTAAAATTTGTTTCAGTCGATGGCTGTCACCAATAACCATTCTGTCTACTACATCTTTTGTATCTAAGAATACTTCAAGACCTTTGCGCTGGCCCTGTAACGCTAAAGAGCTAATCATATCGCTACATACTGTAACAACATCAAATGTATGATTATCAATATCAAGCTTACCCGCTTCTATTTTAGAAAAATCGAGAATATCGTTAATCAGGTTCATCAGAGAGTTAGCACTGCTATTAGCTAATTTTAAGTAATGGTATTGTTGCTCACTTAAGCCATCTTCTTTGAGCATTTCAAGCATACCCAAAACGCCATTCATCGGTGTGCGTATTTCGTGAGATATATTTGCTACAAAGTCACTTTTTGCTTGGCTCGCTGCTAATGCTTGATCAATTGCTCGCTCTAGCTCAACAGTCCTTTGTGATACTTTTAGCTCTAAAGTACTGTTTAAGCCTTCAAGCTCTGATTGAGTATTTTTTAATGAGCTAATATTTCTTAAAATAGCCGCTACCTGATAACGGTTATTGTAGACATCAAAAATACTACTGAGCGTAATTGAAAAGTATTGTTTGTTGCCATAACCATCTGTGTAGATAGCTTCAAACGGCATTTTTGCTCCGTTTGAAATAGTCTCTTCTATACAGTTATTATCGGCTTCATTTAAGTCAAATAAAGAAACAAAGTCAGGGCTAATGCCTGAAATTGAATTACCGAAAACCTCTTTAGCTGTATTATTAAAGTGAACAATTTCGCCGTTTTGCTCAATTGTAAAAATAGCATCCAAAGAATTTTCTATTACTTTATTGTTTTGCTCTTTTAGAGAATTAATTAACAACTTACGGTTTATAAAACGTTGGTATAAAAAGGCAATAACTAAAAATACGCTAAAGAATACCACTAGCATTGCAATAAAGTTTTGACGCCTTTCGTTCACCTTTGCAAACAACGTTTTAGTATCAACACTTACACCAAGCTCTAAAGGTAACATCGCAATATCACCATCAAGCGAAATACGTTTTTTTAACGTGTAAGCAATTGGGTAATTACTTAGCGGTAAAGTGCCTTGCTCTGCCATTGTACTTGCAATGGAAAATTCTTCAGTCCATGTTTTTGCTTTATTAAATTCAAAACCGAAGCGTAATTGAGGGTTTGGATGATATAAAAATTCACCTTCATTATTCATTAGGTAAATTTGTGTTCCTTGTGGAGATTCAACCGTTAAACTTTTTATTAATTTATCAGCAAAGTAGTTAGTAACTAATATTGCAAAAATTTTATTTTTTTCATCAAAAACAGGTTTAGCTACACGAAAAGTGCTTATATAAGGTTCTTGTATCTGCCCATTTTCACGGTTGTAGTTAATTGGAGAAATATAAACACTTTTATTATCGAGCATACTCGCTTTTATCATGTAATCGCGTTGGCCTTTCTTTTGTAATTGCAGACCTTGCAGTCGATTAATTTCTCCGAGTTGGTTTCTATCAACCCTGACAACTTCTTGTCCACCATCTTCGAGCGTAATATAGCGAGCTTGCAATATAGTGTCATCAGTCTGCATAAAGCCTGTAAAAATACTTGCTAAACGCTCCTGCCAAATATCAATGGGTGTTCCAAGAATTGGATCAATCAGTTTATTTTCTTTTGCGCGGGTAATACCTTGAATAGGAGGAGTTGCATCTAAAAAGCGGATTGCGGTAACACTATCTTTAAGGTGTTTTTTTAGTGAAAGGCTTTTTGTTTCAAGCTCACGTTTTAATTCTATTTGAGCTGAATGGTAAACATCACTTCTTACTTTTTGATCAAACAAATACAGAGATGGTAAAGCTATAAGAACAAATATTATTGTTGCAACGAGCATTAGTCTATTATTTTTTGTCACATTCAAAAAATTATTCCTTTTTAACATTTATCTTCACCATAAAATTCTACTCGCTATATTATAGAGCATTAATGGCTAAAAAGGACCCCAAAACTAATTAGTTATCGTTATTAATTTTAATGTTTTTACATATTAAAGTACTAATGTATTACCTAAAAAGCTGTATTTGCAAAAGGTTAATTCAAGATAAACAAACGTTGAACCTAAAGGATTATTTAGGAATGCTCTGATTGTTCAGACCTTCTTTCACAACAAATATGACTATAACCATGCAGAAAATAAACCCTCCTCCTATACAGATATAGTTGATTATTGGATTAGACTCAGTATCAAGAGTCATTGCTAAGAGCCCATAACTCAAAAGCATTAAACCAATAAGTGACGCAGCCATTAATCTAATGAGTTTTTTTGTGGTTTTTTTCATTCTATTACTCCTTGTTCCCTAGCAATACTCTCTAAATTCTTCAAAAATTGAACCGATTCATTAGTTATGTCTTTAATCATAAACTGAAGCTCTATTTCAACTTCGCTTTCATCTATTACACTGTTACTAACAGTCTTTAAAAAAACAGCTTTGCCTTCATTATGCAATGATATTTCTGTCGGTATTTGATTTGTGTCGTACTTAAATTTACGCATAAAATCTATTAAAGGCACATCTAAAAAACCAACAAAAGCTTTTCCAAAATAAGTATCTTCTCGTGCTCGTTTTAAAAGCCAAGTATATTCAGCAGATGATAGAAATTGGTTTGGGAATGAGCTCGTTTTTACTGTTTGGACTTTTTCATCATCAAAATACCCTATAAATACGTTTTCTCCTTCATTTTCGTAAGCGATATAATTATTAGGGTCGTTTTTAGGATCTAAGCTCATTTCATAAATTTGTTCTTTAGTAAACCCTGGCGCGTGTTTCATCATATCAGTAAAAGCTTTATCACTATTTTCTTTATTTAAAGCATAATCTAATCTGTATGCGATATTTTTTTGATGATCTAAAATATATTGACCATCATCTTTAATAGTCATTTCTGTAAAGGTTTTATTTGGTAAAACATAGTCTGTACGAAGGTATTTATCGGTGACTTTTATTTTAATGTATGCAAAATGATTTAACTCTTTAGTGACTTGATAATTAAGTGTTAGGTTATTTTGTGCGTGTGCATAACCACATAAACTAATACTCAAAAATAATATAGCTTTAGAAATACTTTTCAAAATTTTCTCCTTAAAAATGTAATAACCGTAAATAATAGCCAGCAAGTTAAAATCGATTAACCGTACCTAATAGCTTATCAGTAACGTATTTGTTAAAAAAGTAAAGTTTGAACCTACTTTGTAATCAGCCCAGGAGAAGATCGTGAAATACACTATAAATCAATACCTTTCAAGGTAAGCTGTTCTGTGCATAACTTTCTTCTGCTTTACTGGCATACCTTTATTAAAACTGGTTTCAGCCTTTAATTAATTAAATGCAATATGCCTTAACCCTGCAAATACAGGCGCTGCACCTTCTTTAAATTCTATATCTAAACGCCAATGTAATCCGTTCTATATTTGCTAATGTTGCCGCGCTGATCTTGCAAATACTTCCGCCGTTAAATGTGTTGAACTGATATCTTGAGGTTTGGGATAATTAGCTATCTCCAAGCTCTAAAATCAGTGAGGATGTTGTACCACGTAATATTTAACATTGAGCTGTAGATTATCCCCTGATTTTACTTTCTCTAATACTGGATGGTATCCGAGCACTTAGTGATTTACTAATGATGCAGTATCTACAAGTGGAGTCATTGATATAAGATTAAATGTTGGAATTGATGTAAGCAAAGAATCGCTCGATCTCTATTTATTGTTAAATCAAGCCAAGAGCGGCAGCAAATTTAAATGCTTCAAAAACAGAAAGATTGACTATTTAGCCATCAATGATTGGATCTCGAAGCTATCTAAATGTCAGCCGAATGACATTTTCATTACGATTGAATCCACTGGGGTTTATTATACTAACTAAAATTAGCCTAAAACTTCGAAATGTTAAAATTTAGAGTGGGTGTCGTTAATTTTTACTTCATAGCTTTTTTCGTAAAAAATAAGCAGATGGAATATCTCAAAGTTGCTAACTAGCATAGTAAATTAGAGTACGATATTTAATTACTTATTTGAATTCAAATAAAGCGTATCATTGAAGATATGATAATCCCTATAATTGCGAATATCACCGCAATACGAATATGAGTCAGCATAGGTAATGCCTGCTTACTAGTTCTTTCAATGGATACTGGATATTGATTATGAGTTAGCGCTAATAACAACGCAGGCCCATCAATAGCAGTACCACTGAGAGCTAAGGTCATCCCTTGCTCTGTTACGAAAGTCAACTCTACGACATGAGGCTGCTTTACTCCACGACTTTGAAAAGTAGCATCCGTTAGAAAACTGCCTGCAACATAGTAATTCCATTTTAAATCTATATTTTGCACTTGCTCCTTTTTAAACTCATGTGCTTGTCTATCTTCAAATAATAACGCTGGCAGCAGTAAACTATTATCGCTGACAACAATATCACTTTGCGGTGATTCAGAAATAAAATAATACTTATTACATAGGTGGGCCTTTGTTAACCAATAACTGAGATAAGCAACGGCTAAAAGTACACAGCCCGCGATCCAGTTCTGTGCTGATACAACGACTATAATAGCAAAAAATAAACATACTCCAACGACACTAAATACGATCTTTTTTTTGTTATCTGGCAACGGCAAAGCAAATCGTAAGATACTGTGATGTGTTTTTATATCTGTGGGGCGAGAGCTATTCAGATGAAAAATGTCTGATACCGTTTCTTCGGTTGCATTCCCTCTTTCGCCTCTATTTACACTCTGGGTATGCTGCTTTGCGCTCGTCTTAAAAACGTATTTTACACTACTCATAGCAAGTAACTTTTTAACTAGCTCTCCCTGCCGCCAAAACGAAAAGTGGCTGATTTTATGACCTCCACCTTGCTCATAGGTAATGTTGAGATCATATTTATGGCGTTTTTGTGTAAGTACAGCCTCTGTTATCGCAGAAAGGTCTATCGATTGTCTATTAAATACGTAAATAGTTTTACCCAGCAGTGCAAACTGGCTTTTTGTTATTAATGCGTTGTTTTTTAGTATAAGTCGCCGTTGAAAAGCGAACAACACAGCAACAAAAATAGTGTTAGTTACAACTGACTGTATATCTTCACTGAGTACACTTAATATAATTGTCATTGAAAAAATGACAGCCAAAAAATTGGTAACCCATTCGCTCATTAACTTTACTTGCACGAACACTCCTTATTTTATTGCTATATTTATTATTTATTATATGAGTCTTGCTTAGTACTCAAAAAATAAACCAGCGATGCATATCGCTGGTCTAATATGACAAAGTCAACTTTTAATTAATACCTAGCTAGCTATATATCTAACACCCATTTTGTCGTGCCAGGCAACAGCTCGAACACACAGCTATCACTAAAATTCATTTTTTTACCATTACCCCATTTTATAAAAACTTGAGCTACTTCTTTTGGTACTTCTGTCGATAAATATTCAGCGCGTTTAATATAAACCCCAGCTTCATCGAGAGCTTGCCGATGACTAGAAGCCACTTTTTCCATTTTCTTAGCCATTTTAGGTTTAAGCGTACCTTTATATTTTTCCTCTACAAAGCTCCACATAACCTCTTTATTATCGTCGCGCATGGCATTTCGCCATAACTGGCATTTTTCTATAAATATATCTGCTTGGTTATTTTTAGCGTTAAACTCTACATTGGGCTCAGCTGCAAACGCATGTGCGCAGCTGAATAACAAGGGTAAAGATATGATCACTTTTTTAAACATTGCTTAATCCGTTATAATTGATGATAAGTTGATTGAATTTTGCTGGGGCAGTTAAATGATGTCTCTTTGTTAGTATGCTTTTCACTTATAAGACATCGCTTTTACTTTATTTCTAAGATTTAACATTTTCCTGTGTATTTATTATTTAGAGCGTGTATTCAAACTCAATTGGCTTTAATGTTTTCACTTCAATGGAAAAATCTTCTTTGCGTGTATACAGCACTACATTTAACGATAACGTGGCTTTGTTATCACCTAAGTGGTGTAACTCTGCGTGTTTATATTCATGTGTATAACCCGTGCCATAACCTTTAACATCATCATATTTACAACGCATTCGCAGTTCAGAGCCGGTGCATTTAATCGCTCTTTTGCTTTTTAGCATACCTATTGGAAAGTCAATCTTACAGGTACCCGTTTTTCCATCACCTTCTATTTCAACAACCAAAAAAGGCTGTGTTTTAGCATTTCGCGCATAAATTTTGATGCCTCAAAGCTAATCGCTTTTGTCATAACAACATTTTGTGTGCCACACCCAGTTAACACACTAGCAAGTAGTGGGATTGATAGATATTTTAATTTCATGCCTTTCCTTAGTTTTTTAAATAAATTAAACAATAAAGCCCAATAAAAACCCAATTGGGAAAAGAGATAAGTAGGTTAACGTCCACCATGAAAAACGGTGTTTAATTTTTACGTTATGCACTTGCGTTAAGTAATTAACAATTGCTCTATAGTCACTTAAATTAAACGTATGTACTCCATAACGTTCACCATTGACTGATTTAATAGCTAAATGCGTACTTATGTAAGAGCCAAACCACAGCAGCGGCGTCAACGGAAAGTAACTAATATACATCGCCTCTATATCTTTAAAGGCGATAAATACTTCACGCTCACCTTTAAAGTCCGGCATGGTTATGGCACTAGGCGTAACATAAACATCGGCGTTATAAAATGTTTTTTGTAACGAGGATTGCAATAGCACCAAACCAAAAAACAAAAACGGGGTAACCACAAACATGGTATTCAGTGTTTGGTCAGCATTTGAGTAACTCGGTTGACCATCAATAAAAAAGGAGGCGACAAACGCCCCTAGTAACATACCTAAAAACGATTTTATTCGCGTATAAGGCACCCAGCGCTTGTGTGCAAAACATACTTCAAATGTATGCGTAAGCTTTTCAGATATAAAGTCCATAATAATCAAAGTAGTCTATGATACATATACCATTCGTTATCAAACTCTAAAAATGAGCATGATTTCCTCCCGTTACGCTCTTTATTTATAAAAGTGTAAAATAATGTGAATTCACGAGTGGCTTCAGGGTAAAAACGAGCCATTCGTTTATCTACTGAACTCTGTAAACCTGATACTAATTCATTACCATTAGGATCTTCTCCGGCGATATCTAACAACGTTATTTTCAAATTATTTAAATTTAATTGCTCCCAATCCTCTTTGTAGTTTTTTATTGCTTTATCCACTTGCTTCCATGCTGTTTTACCTTCATTCCAGTTTTGTAATTTAGGTGGTAACTCTGCAAATAAAGCCTCTCGGTCTCCGGCTTTAATGTTTTGCCATGCGCCCATACAGCGTTTATTAAAATACTCTTTAGACGGCACTTCACTAGCCATTGATAAAAAAGATGAGCTTAATAAAGGCCCCGTAATTAAAAGTGTGGTTAATTTATCTTTCATATAAAAATGTCCTTTTTATTTTTTAATATGAGCAGTAATTGCATCCGCAGCCGCCCATTTTAAAGTCGTAAATTCTTTGCTTTTATATTTAGGCAATTGGTTATTATTTTTTATAATATAATCTGCAAACTCAATCACTTCATCTAGCTTAAGTGCTTGTGTGAATAAAGCTCTTAATTTTGCGAGTTGTTGTGTTTGGTTCACGCCACTTAAGCCCCATGCAGTAGATGCAGCAATAAATAGTGGTGTGATTTGTAAATCTGCCTGCCCTAAATAAAGTGCATTTAAATAATACTTTTGTTCATCACCAAAATATAAGGTAATCGTTGTGGCGTTATTGCTAGATACAGGCACGACAGCAACACTATTGTTAATATCGACCGTTTTTTCTATGCCAGATATAAATGTACTTGCAACCACTTTAGAATTAGCAAACGACAAGGAGTCATCTATTGTTAGTGTTGTTTCACTATATACAGCAATTTTAGATGCGTTACTTTTTCCATAACTGTTTTTTAAATATAATTTGCCTGATTCAGCATTTGTAGGAACTGTGAAACTTAAGCTAGTAGGAGAAGTTGCTAAAGGGGTAAGCTCTACCTCGTTTAAATACACTAAAGTATCGTCTGAAAAGTTTTTACCTGATAAAATAACTTCAGTATTTGCTGATGATTCTATAACGCCTTGATTGGCTATTATCGGCGAGAATTTTTTATTAAACGTTAGTGCTGTAGGTGCTGTACTTATATTTGCTGAGCTATAACTAATGCTAGTAGCATTACGCGGCATTACAAAATCAACATAATCTTGCCCATTTGCATTAACAGCTATATTAACGGGTACTGCACTGCCTTCAATATTAAAATTTAAAAAACCAGTTGCTAAGTTTTCACCGTAAACACGGTGTTTTTGGTTAGCTAAAATAACGCCTTCAATTTCTTGGCTGCTATTTAATAAATAATAGATGTTACTAATTTCTAAATAATTAATAGTTCCATATTCTGCATTTTTAGCTGAAGTGAGTGGTTCTGGATCATTAATATCTAAAATTAAATCGTTGTCGTCATCTAAATCAATAAAGTTAGCTAATTCGTCTTTATCATGATTTACAGGCCTTTGAGCATTCCCAGCATCTTTACTGTCAGCAACCGTGTTGCCATCGGAATCAGAGTCTACAAAGTTGCCCAGACCATCTTTGTCTAAATCAAGTGCACCTTCAAGCACATCTTTAATACCATCATTATCGGAGTCATCATCAAGCCAGTTTGGAATGCCATCAGTATCAACATCATGAGCATACGCTGAGTCTAAATTAAACACATAAAACTCAGTACCATCATAAACGCCATCGCCATCTGTATCTTGAGTGTAACCTTGCAGTCCAAAAGCAGGCTCTACAGAGTCATCAATTGCATCTACATCCTCATCTACAAACACATTCAATTGGTAATCGTAAGCCCCCTCACCTCTAAATTCTTTATCGTTAATAACGATATAGTATGTGCCAGACTCAGACGGCTTTACTTGAATGGCCCGCTTATATCTACCAACAGCAGTAAAATTTGGTGCCCACGACTCTATGGCTACTACAGAGCTATCCATTACTGCCATACCAGGTTTAAATTCATGACTTAAAGACGATAAAAGTACGGTTACTGCCACATCTTTTTTAAGCTTAATTTTATAATAATCCTGATCGTTCGCTTGCTGAATTCGGCCAAAAAGTTTAACTGGTAACTTTTCTGGTACGATAGTAGCTAAATCATGATTGTTGTTAAATTCTTCTTCTTTAACTAATTCGTAATCACTTTTACTTGCATCAAAGGGATAAGCATCGAGCTCATCAGGTACACCGTCACCATCTTCGTCTTTATTTTGCCACGTGCCTACATGTGAGGATACTTGAAGTGTTTTTGCGTGAACGTGTGTTGTATATGTTAGCGAGATAAAAGCACAGCTGACGCTTAGCAATGAAAGGTATAATAGTTGGGTTTTCAAGAATCCATCCTTGTTTTGTTAGTCCGTAAAAGTATTAATTATTTGTCTAAAACTAATTCTATTTAATTCATAAAGCTATCGTACCTAATTTAAGACAGCCTTTCAAACTTACACATCTATAGGCACCTATTTGTTGATTGATTTAGCAAACCAATTATGTATCGTGATACTGTATTTTCTTGGTAAGTTATAATCTAAGTAAATCGCGCCAGATTTAGTTAACAGGTAAGTCCTTCGCGCGATTTTAGCAGCGTCCCAAACATCGTCTAACTTTATAACTTTGTTTTTGGCCCCAGTAGCTTTAATTATTAAGGCTTCATTACTGACTTTAAACCGTTTCCGGCCCATAACTAACGTACTTAAATAACCCCCTAACACAATTAATATTACTGATAAAACTGACTGAACAAATGCTGGTAAATATTGAGCTCCTACAAGGTGTTCATGATTAAATAAAAACCAAATAGTAAATAATGTAAACAACCAAATTAACATTAAGAGCGAGCAAAATTGCGGTGATGTTACGGGTCTAGCTGTTATTATTAACTCACCACCGTTGCTTTGTTTAAAGTAACGATCATTAGGAATATCAGCTGACTCTGTGCTTTTAGTTTTTAAACCATCAATACTTAATTTATGCCTACGATTACCTGCAACTAGCGCCAAATCAGTATCAAAATGCGCCTCTAAAAAGCAACTAATTTTAAAATGTCTGATAGTGTTGCCATGTTCATTGTGAGCTCTGGATAACTAAAAAACTTCATTGAAAAATGCTCTAGTATCGGCTTTTCTGGATCAAATAATTTTTCAAACTCACCGGTTGTAAAGCCACTTACTTCAACAAGGGATAACTGTGAATTAATAATATGCTTTTTTTTAGTAACGAAGCCAAGCCAAGATCGTGTACTCACAATATCTTTATTTTTAGCGTTTAGTATTACTTTATTGACCTTTAATACCGGCGTGCACAGCACTAAACCCAATAAAATTATTATACTGGACAAAACCAACTCACCAGTTTTATATATACCTATTACACTAATATAAATTAGCCATGCGCCTAAGCACATCAACAAAAAGTGAAATATAACCCCTGAGACACCGACATTATCTTTAAATATTAGCTGCTCATTGCTTTACTTTCGTAATTTGTAACTCATTGATACACCAACACGAAAAATGAATTTTCATGACAAAAAGGAAGGCTAAGCCTTCCTTATTTAGTTAGGGTTTTTGACCTAAATACCAACGGCCAATTTAACTAAGTTAAAGTAACAATTAACGCCTATTAAGCTAAGTATGTTTGCACAATAACTATGCTTGAGAGTACTGTTAAAAACAGTGCTACAAACATAATTGCTATAGCCTTTATAAAAGGTGGGAACAAATAAGATACTTCAACAGCTGTTCTTTTGGTCATTACTTCTATTATTTCAGGGAACATAAACAGGTTTATACGATTAATTGTCAGCGTGTCTTTATTAGTAAATAAAAATGTTGCATGAGTAAAAAATGGCAGTTTAATATTTTCATGGCGACTAACCGTTCCGCGAATACGCTTAACTATAGTGTAATCAAACTTACCCACGGTTACCTCTTCAATATCCCGATAGTAAAATTTTTTATTTACACTACCAGTGCCTTTAAACTCAAAATAGTCTTGATACAGAGTAATTGATTGTTTACTGCCACGTTTAAAAAACAAAACTGCAATTAAAATAGCAAAGTAAAAGCCGATAAAATAAAGTACAACATATTCAGGCCTATTATTGGTATCGTACACCCTACCTTCACTTATAAAAGAACAGGTTAATAAAAATCCAACAATGTAAGCTATTACACTGTGTAGGTAGAGTTGCTTTTTAGTGAAGTTTTTTAATAAAGGGTACGTTGTTAAATCGGCTTGACACTCTTTCTCAAGGCGTTCATCCGCGCTATATGAGTTAGTAAATCGCCTAAACTTGTTACACAAAAAGTCCATAAAGCCTCTTTTATAAAATCAAAGTTCCCCTTTGACGGATTAGATAAAAAATAACAAAATCATTAAGAAAAAAGTAATTAACAATAAAGAATACAGTGGGAATTTTGTAATTAATGAAGTTTTGAAATCAATACTTACACCATGCTTCTCTTTTAACCAATCTACAAATTCAGGAAGCTGTAATATCGATAAGCGATTAAAAACCTGTTTTTTATTGTTCTGGTATTCAATTACTGCCCCGGTAATAATTTTAAAATCAGTACTTTTAGTCGGAAATACTTTTACCGTTACTTTAACCGGCTTAGTAAATTCAATGGTTTCTACACAGCCTGTATGTTTATCTACGGTTAAATCTTTGGCACATTTAATACTGTGGTTAACCCATATAACAAAGCGGATTGTATTTATGAGTAATAAATTTAAAACTATTGATTGGATTAGTTGTGGATCTGAATACGTAGGATACTTGTTCGGTGTAAGGTCTATGCCAATTAGCCCAAGAATAACGGCAACAAGTGTATTTATTACAAAAAAAATTAGCCACTGTTTTGTTGTTTTTTGGGGCCATCGCCCCGTATTTTTTAATTTATAATTATCATTATAAGCAAAAACAGGCATGTTTTTTACATTGTTATATATATAGTGCGAGAGTGAATCTTTCACGTTTTAAAGGTTCCTTCTTCTAGCGTATTGCGATGCAGTAAAAACTATTTAGCTAACCAATTTACAATGAATATTCAAACTCTACAGGGCCAACAGTTCTTGCTTCATAATTACACCATGATCCGCCACTAATTCACCATGAAAATTAAGCGTGGCTTTATTTTCGCTAAGAATCTTAAGCGCTCAAATTAAGTACTTTATTAAACTCCAGCATGTTATTGTTTTTAGTGTTATTTTTCTTGCCGTTCAAAAATCACACAATTCAATTGTTCTTGTGCAATAAGCTATGTGCTTAATATAAGAAACTGATTAAAGACTAGTTTTATACCACTGATTAGTTTCTTTATCTAAGCCATAGTCACAGAGAAAATGGGAACTTCCTGTTTCTATGTTTAAAAACCCAATTTCAACTTGAACTTTTTTTTCTATGTTAAATAAAAAGTCTTTATCTTTTTCATCTATTAATATAAACAATGTACGTTCGTAATCAGCTGTTTTAATCGAATCATCATATCTAGCTGCTTTTTTTAGAAACTTCTTTTTCATATATGAAAATGAATTAGCCTTATTTACAGCTTGAACCTTTGGATGAAAATCTTGTATATAGGAATCGAAATCCTTATTTACGATCTTTATAGCATTGTCGTGGCACATTTTAGTAATTAAGTCTTTCTCCGACTCAGCATAAGCAAGGTTAGATAATAATAATGGTAATGTTAAAAATTTATAGAGTTTCATATGATTTCCTAATCTATGTTATTAAGTATGCTCACTTTGTTCGTACTGTTTGCTTGAATGGCACTTTGCGAACAGTTACTGATGGTTTTTCCGGTAGCTTGCCCTACTTTAATATTCCACGAAACCGTATCGCCAGCCTTCGCTAGAACAGTTTTTGCTGTTACTGGGCTACTGCCTGACAATACGGTTATGTTATCAGAAAAACAAACATAATATGTACCGCGACCATCAGGAATATCATTTGCGGTTAATATTACCTTATAGTCACCTGGGGTTAACGATGTAAAAATTTCTTCTTTACGTTGACCTAACGAAATTTGTTTACTGGCCCCATTAAAAGTTAAAGTGAATATATCATCTTTTAGGTTTCCGTTATCGCCAAACCTCACTGTTGCGCCGCTTTCTCTGTTAGTAAAAAGTAATGCATTTTTAGCTTGAACAGATTTAACCTTTACATTTACATCACCTGTTTTAACACCTTGAGGGACTTTTACCACAAGCTTATTCGAACTACTTGAGATAACAACATTAAACTAAACTAGACATGCACTTTAATTGAACAAACAAAACGTTGCCATTAAATTTAATTCTTTTGTTAAGAATTTATCTTTTAATACTCGGTTACTTACATTTCATCCATAAAAAACAAATTAGCACGCTTAAACCTAAATTCGGCTTATGAAAATGACTGCATGTTGCAGTTGTGATTTATTACTGAACAGTTTTACTGAGTAGCTTAAGTTTTATGCAAATAGCTTTTCGCAGTTACTCATATTCGCTCGCCGCTTTCGGTTTAAGTTTTCACAATAACTTGCTTGTGAAGCTGGTCTGCCGACTGCGCCATGAAATACGCGCGTAAATTGGGTTGTAAGCTTTAACCAGTTTTCGGGGGATATACTCACTCTTTCTAGTAAAGACAAATATATATTTTCAATATACCCTCGCTTATCTTCACGTATACAACGTCCTGTTAACTCAACAAGTTCAAGGTACGATTTAAGCTCAAACGGTAGCCCTTTTGGCATAATTTGACGTGGCACGACTGCAAAGCGCAGTAGTTGTTTTGGTTGCTTGCCATCCTTTGCATACGTTAAACGCTGTTTGATGCTGGTATGGTCTGGACTTCCCAGAGTTTGCTAGACACCCAATGAGTTACATTGTAACTTCTAATTAGAGGTGTTATGTGAGCAAAGGCAAACGGTATACCCAAGAATTTAAAATAGAAGCAGTTAAACAAATAACTGAACGTGGTTATTCAGTTGCTGAAGTATCAGAACGATTAGATATTTGTACCAAAACGTTATATCACTGGCGAAGCCAGTTATCAGAGAAACCCAAACAAACCAAATCATCAGATGAACAGCTAAGGAGCGCCAAGCTTGAGGCCGAGCTAAAACGTGTCACGGAGGAACGCGACATTCTAAAAAAGGCCGCAAGGTACTTTGCCAGCAACCCCGAGTAAAGTACGCTTTTATTCGTGAGCATCAAAATGAGTTTTCTATTGTTGCGATGTATAAACTATTTAAGCTACACCGCAGTGGCTTTTATGCGTGGTTAAAGAAGCCATTGAGTGATAGAGCAATCGAAGATAATCGTTTGCTTAAGCTTATTAAAGAGTTTTATGTTGCCAGTGGTGGCGCTTACGGTAGTCCTTGGATACACGCAGATTTACGTGAAGCTGCTGAGCAATGTAGTGTTAATCGCGTAGCTAAGATCATGCGCCAACATAAACTCAAAGCGCAAATAGGTTATAAACGTCGCCATATTAAAGGTGGTAAAACATCACGCATTGCAGATAACTTGCTAGCTCGTCAGTTTAATCCTCCTGCGCCGAATCAAACTTGGGTAAGTGATATTACTTATGTGAGAACCTATGAAGGCTTCTTATATGTAGCAACTGTCATGGATTTATTCTCTAGGCGGATCGTAGGCTGGTCGATGGATAAAACATGGACAAGCACTTAGTAATTAAAGCATTGCTCATGGCAGTTTATCAGCGCCAACCCAAAGCTGACGTAATGGTGCACAGTGATCAAGGAAGCCAGTATGGTAGCGCTGATTACTTAGCCTTTATGAAAGAACATAACCTTGTACCCTCAATGAGTCGAGCTGGGAATTGTCACGATAATGCAGTTGCTGAAAGCTTTTTTGCAACGATTAAAAAGCGGATAATTAAAAGGAAGATTTACTCAACACGCAATGATGCGAAAGCAGAGATATTTAATTTTATAGAAATGTTTTACAATCCGAAAAAACGTCACTCGCATACAGGCGGTGTTTCACCTGCTAAGTTTGAGGAAGCGTATTTTTCTGAGTTAGAAACTGTTTAGTGAAAGCTGGGAAGTCCAATCACCATTATTATTTATAATGGTTAAAGACGGTGTAAAACGTGAATCATCTTTAAAAAGTACAAACGTCACGGATAAATCTTCAGCTAATATTTCACTGGGTATATTAAATTTAAAATCATCTATATCTACATTTTCAGAAATAATCCCCGCAGGTTTAAAAGGGGTGCTCCCAACTGGATTTGCTTCAGCAACATTATTATTAAACTATTCTTCTTGAACAATCGTAATTGTGGTTTTATCGGCATCAAACGGATATTCATCCTGTTCATCAGGCACACCATCAGCGTCTTCATCTTTGTTTAGCCACGTGCCAATATGGGTAGATGGCTGAATGGTTTTTGCGTGCAATGGTGTTGTGTAGGTTAGCGAGCTAAAAGCACAGCTAACACTCAATAGCGAAAGGTAAAATAGTGGTGTTTTCAAGAATCCATCCTTGTTGGTTTATCCGTAAAGCAATTGCGGTTATAAACTGTACCTAATTTAAATAAAGTATGCAATTTAATCAGAGGTGATATTTAGAGTAACTCAACTGCATATCCGCTAAGCTAAATTAAAGCCATATTTAATATGAGTGTTTAGTAAGTCCTCTATAAAACATAGCGAGCAAACCATATATACTTAAAAGTCCACCAATACACATTAACCCAAAGGTAATTGTTTGTGAAAATTCAGGCTGAATTGCAAACCGATATAAGCCTACACTTAATAGCGTGATCCCCAGTACGACAATTAAAATAATACTTACAAATCCTTTAATCATAACGTTCCCACTGTTTTAAACTTTGTGTGTTAGTGAATACTTTATAATAATCATTTAGGTTGTAAATTTCTACAATAGCTAAAGAATTGCTTTCAAATACCCTGCTCCTATCCAATACAAATAAAGACCTATCATTACAAAATTACCACCCATTGACATAACCCGCAGCAAAATAAATACAATGCTGCCACCGCCGTCGGTAAGGCCATACTTGTAACTCACGGGGTAGTCAAAATAAATGCACAGATAAAGCAAGTTTAAGGTTGCGATGGTATTTGGTTTGATTGTATAGCGTTCATTGTTTTTTAAAACCACAAGCGCTTGGGAAATGTGTGATTGTTTTGATTGATAGCCTTGCCCGTTTGAACGGGTATACCCGTAGCTAAATTGTATGTAATCTATATCGGCTTTAGTCATAGTTATGTGTTGCTGTTTAGATAATGGCTCGGTAACTATAATTAATTCATCTTTACTTACTTCAAACGCGGCTTTGTAATTAAAGCCATACCTTTGCCAAATTAACACCTTTCGTAAAAACCATAGTCCCAAGAATAAAGGAATATATATAAAAAATAATCCGCTAACCCAGTCCTCTTCAACCCAAACATGACTATACAATGCAAGCGCACCCAATGCGATTGCAAATAAAAACTCGATTCCTAAATTTAGCCTAAATAATTTTGTTACTACCGGCATAGTGATTTTACTCATAGGGGTCAAGGCGTCCTTTTCTGGTAAATTTACGAGCCTAAACCAGAACTTATCATCTAATTGTATATCTAACTTTTCGCTTTGCATTGATAATCTCAACAGTAAATTATAAAAAAGAGCATGTAATATCAATTACATGCTCTTTATTTTTAATATGCACCAACTAATCTTGCAGTAAATTAACCATATACCACTTGCCGTCTTTTAGACCAAAACGGCATTTGTTATACACTGTGCGCTGCTCTTTAAGTCTTTTATCATAGGCATCAAATTTGTAATATATAAATGCTTGCTCTGTATATCCCCACCTTTCATAAGTTTCTTCAACAACACTATACTTAGTATCCTCAGAGTAGTTAACAAGCTTTGATTCAACAAGACGAAAGTTTTTTATACCATCGTACTCTTTTCCGAAGTATTTTTTATGTGTACTGTCAATCAGTTTTGTGATTTCCTTATCAGCATTAGGAATATGATCAACGGGTGTGAATAGTTGCCTAAATAACTGTTCATCTTTATTTTTTACTATTTCTACCGCTTTAAAGCAGTTTTCTTTTGGGATCGTTAAATCAAGCTCTGCTTGGCATGTAAAGCTTGCTAATAACGACAGTGGAATTAGGTATTTATTCATTATTTATCCTTGTAGCAGAGGGCTTTAAAAGCCCTCATTAATCAAAAGTTTGTACATTCAGTTTGTGATTCGTCCGATTCTGCTTGTAATACTAATTGTTTATTACTTAATGCAGGCTTTATCTTCGTGGTGCTATTACTTGCTATTGTGACGTAATACGCTTTTATTGTATTGGGGCATAAATCTCTTCCAGATTGTGCATCTCCCGTTACTGATGCGACATCTCCTGCAAATTCGATGTAATAGGTGCCTATGCCATCATCTGCGCGAATACCGGTAAGCTCTACTAAATGCTCTCCTTCATCGAGTGATACACTAACAGGACCAATTTTACGTTGAGGGCTGCTATTATCATAAAGTACATTGCCATTTACGCTTAATTTATACACATCATCTTTTAAATTACCGTTATCACCAAACGTAATTAATAGCTGTTTAGGTCCAAAAAAATCGAATTCATTACTTAACTCATCATTTACTTCTACAGTAATGAAACCTGTTTGGACCCCACTAGGGACAGCTACTGTTAGAGCAGTTGTTGTTGCATCCTCTATTTGTGCAGTAAGCCTAACACCATTTTCTCCACTAAAGGTTACAATGTTATCAGCTATTTTATTACTAAAGCCAATCCCTTTAATCTCTATTTTATCACTAGCCCCACCATTATTTGGCGTTACATCAATAATACTAAGCTCAGTTCCTACAAGTATTTCATAAGGCAAAGTAGCTTCGTCATCGCGATGTTTTACACTTACTTGTAAAGGGCCAACAACTGCCTCTATTTGGCTGATATTACTTAAGCTAAACTCAAGATAGGTACCTATTTTGTCTACACCTAAATACTCTACATCTAGCTCAGCCAAGTTATTACCTAAATCCTTTACAATTACTTCAGCTTGTGTATCTTTAAATATCCCTTTAACTTCAGCTAAGCCACTGCCAACAAGTGTAAACTTTTTTGTCTCCCCAGTTTTTTGTATTGCTCTAGGTGATACATCTGATAAATTTAAGCCCCATGTAACAACATAATCTAACTTTGTTGGCACGGCTGCTAGGTCTTTTATCGTTTTCCCCATATCTATCATCGCTGAGGCAAGCTGACTAGCTTGGTATGCAGCTGCTGCATTACCGATAATTGGAATAAATTTTTCAGCCATTTTTATAGCTAATTTTTCTCTAAAGTCAGGAAGTTTTATTTTATATATAGCCAACAATGCTGTAGTAGCAGGGCCTACTTTTATATTTGGGAAAGTACTACCATCTGAAAAGATAGGCTTTATTTCTTTATTATATATCTCAAGGCCTATGTTGTAGCCCAAGGTTTCCCAGTCATCTTGCGTAGCGTTTGGCTTTCCGGCTAAAACTTCAACTTCGTGAGTTATTGCTGGTAAATAATCATAAACAGCCATAATTACAGCTTTAGATATCTTAGCTTTATCTAATGAGTTGTCATTTATGTCATAGCCAGCTGCATCGAACAAAAGAGTAAAAAAGCGGATCATCACATTATCAATAATAGTCCGTATAGCGAGCATCTTTTTGGCTTCCTGCCCTCTTAAATTATACGACTCTGAACCCGTTAAATTAAATATACTTGGCCCATAAGTACCTGCTACTCCAGGTGTTATTATTTGATATAAGCAGTCTTTATATACACATTTATCTATTAAGCTATCAGCTGACCAATACTCTAATCCTAAAAATGAACCTGATTGTGGGGACATCATGTCTTTATGCCAAGGTGTATCAATATGATCAGAAATAGGCTTATTAAGTGAGTCTGCTGGTACTTCTCCTGTAATTGGATCTAAACTATATACCCGTGTACTTAGATATAATTGACTTCTATTTTGAAGCTCGACACATCCATCATATTTAAGAACTTCATACCATTTGCTTTCAACACCTTCACCACACTTTTTTCCAACTTCCCCTGAGTTTTCTAAGAAAGTAGTTGCATCCATAGTCATATCAAATGCGTCCCACGACCCATTGGTTTCAGGGTAGGAAACAATGGATGGCTCAATTGAAATGTCTTGAGAGTTTGTTGCATTCGAGGAATACGTATACATACTATATTTTGAAGTATAAGATCTTGGTGTTTTATTCAATAATTGAGAATGCCCAAGTGGAGTTTTATCCAATTCAGCTGATAATTTACTTTTAAATAATGCGCTATATTTACTTAGAAACTCTTGCGCTGAATTTAGTGGGTTCGAATGTGAAAAAAAAGCGCTATTACTCTCAAGATGCTGACTCGCTTCACTAATAAAAGTATTATAAAAATCCATATTTTTCAGCATGGCTGAAAATTCAAGCTTATCGATTCCTTTAGGTTCATAATACATTGACATATAAAGCGCTAAGCTTGCTACAGCTGTAGTTTCATAGCTAAATGTAACACTTTCAGTATTACTTGGATCGACTATTGCACTTAAAAATTGTTCTAATTCATTTGAATCTGTATTTGTATAGGTGAAATGGACTTCAGGTTTTTTACCCATTAATTGAAGAGAGTAAGCATCATTAATAATAGGCTTTGCGTAAGCTGGTAAAATTCCTCCAGCAGAGACTACTGATTTATTATATTGCTTGTCGAAATTAATCGAAACCACAGTTTCAACTATGTAAGTAACAGAATTACTTCTCCCAAATTCATTACTTACCCAATAACGGCCACCAGTGATACCTTTTGGAACTTCAACTGATAATCTATTTTCATCAATTAAGTTTGCGTTTACGGCAATATCGTTAAAATGGACAACCGCCTGCTCATTAAAATTTTCACCTACAAGAGTAATCGTTTCTTCAGCACTAATATTACGATTATCATCTTTCAAAAGTGGTGTTTTACTATCATTGACTTCAATGAACAGAGCATCAGTAATAACCTCATCATGTGCTAAATATACATTAGCCTCACCTACCTTGCTAGGAAGCTCTACACTGAAATACGTTTTGTTTTCTTCGACTCTAGCGATAGTTGGTTCTAAGTTGATTAGGTCATCAGCGTATTGAAAAATAAAGACCAAATTATTTGCATCAGATGGTAAACCGTCAACCTCGAATTCTACTTTATCCCCAACTCGGATAAAATCTCGAATGGATTGTCCTTCAAAGTTTACATTATAAACCCAGCGAACAAGTAAACTATCCGGCCCAGTTCTTTTTACTGTCTGCGCTTTTTTTAGCCTTTGCGTATCAAAAGTATCTAAAATTAAATCACCATCATCATCTAAATCTAAATGATCTATGTATAAATCATCATCAAAATTATTAGGGTTGTTAAAGTCACCACTTTCCAATTTATCGTCAATGCTATTACCATCAGCATCGCGGTCTAAATAATTTGGGAAGCGATCTTTATTTAGATCTTCAATCCCTTCTATTTTGTCTGAAAATGAATCACCATCAGAGTCAGTATCTTGCCAATTGGGTATTCCATCTTCATCAAAGTCAACATCTGCAGGACTATTCAATAAAACAAATTCAAAGCCATCTTTAATGCCATCTTGATCCATGTCACTTGTTTCAGTTGACGAACCTAATCCTCGCTCTTTCTGATCGTCAAATGCATCTACATCTTCATCGTAAAAAACACTTATCTCATAGCTTAAATCAGAGCCACCTGCGTAATTGTTGTCTAAAACACTTAACTGATAACGGCCACTTTCACGAATTTGAAAGTTTACAATATGTGTTTTTGTAAGTTCATCTTGGAATAAAACAATCGAGTCTTGTACTAATCCATCAGAATCTGATAGGTATACTTGAGGGTCAAACCGAGGAGCGTCTGTTTTAAATACAGCTGTTATGAAAGTAACATCATCAACATCAAAGCCATATAAATCCCCTTTATCTGTTCTAGAGGAAATAACGCCCTGAACTTTAAAACCTTTACCCAGCTCCACAGGGTTTGCAACAGATGGGTTATCGTTAGGCTCTTCTTCAATATAAACAGGGTATTGAGTTTTATCCGCATCAAACGGATAATCATCCTGTTCATCAGGCACGCCATCGCCGTCTTCGTCTTTATTTTCCCAAGTACCTACATTTTCAATAGGTTCTCCACCGGTATCTCCACCGGTATCTCCACCAGTATCTCCACCAGTATCTCCACCAGTATCTCCACCAGTATCTCCACCAGTATCTCCACCGGTTCCATCTGGTATTGATGTTGAATCATCTTCACTTAATGATTCGTTACATCCGACTAGTGTGACACTCAATGAGCCTGCTAAAAGCAATGCTAAAAGTTGTTTTGCGTTCATTTTCCTTACCCTTATTGTTGGTGCTTTCCTTTACATCCGATATGGTGTTTGCATTCGGATCAGTGCATAAGATTTAATTGTGATGTAATACCCGCTGTAGCTTGTATCCCCCGCTGATGATGTTACGGCTCCTAATGCGGAGCATTTTAATTGTTCTTCATCAGGTATAAAGTTTACAAATTTGCTTGAAAGAGGATTTGGATCTACGTCTGTAAGTGTTAAAACTTTGCCAATGACCCAATCAGCAAGCGGTACCTCTAGACGCTTACACCAATCAACTTCAATTTGTAATAAATTTGCATCTTGTATATTTAATTTTTTTTCACTGTTAATGGTTATAACTGTCGGTTTTCGATAAATGAGATTGTCGTTTGGTATTTCATCAATAGTGACACCTGAATTATAAACTCTTCTCTCCTTGAACTTATTAAATACCTCGGAGGTAGGGTTAAGTACCGTTATTTCTGACGCTAATTCAACATGAGCTTTCGCTTTTACATAAGCAGCAGCTAAATCAAGTGCATTAGGGTCTCCGCCCGAATCAGACATAAACAATGGCATCATGCCTTGGGCAAGTGCATCTTTCATTTTGCCCATATCACCGTGATTTAATGCTCCTGCCCTCACAGCTTCAAATGAAGCGGCATTTAAAGTCACTTTATCTTTATATATAAGTAGCCACTGAATTAGCAACATAATTAATATTAAAACTAAAGGTGCTAAAAAAGGCAAAGTAATTGAAAACTCAATCATTGATTGTCCTTTTTGGGAGCGGCCTAATTTTCTAGAAAAATGCATAACTTACGTCCCTGCTTTACTTTGTCCTGTTTGTAATCGCATTAATTCTAAAAACAAGTCATCCATTTGTTTTTTTGCTTTAGAATTTGGATCAACATGCTTTTGAGCTTCAATTAAAATATCCGTAGATTGACGCATACGTGTAATTGCTAAGTTATACCAGGCTTTAGTATGTTGCTGATCAAGTTGCAAACAACGCTGATAAGCACTTACACCAGCATCTAAGCGGCCACTGCGTGTATATATATTTCCTAAACGAAACCAAGCTGGTGCATAATTATCTTTATTTTTAAGCAGCTTCCTATATAGCCCTTCCGCCATATCTAAGTGGCCTGCCATATAAGCCGACTCAGCACTATTTTCTAACTCAACTAAATTAACATTATTTTTTTCTGCAATATTTTTAGAAGAGCTGCATCCTGTAAAAAAAATAATAACGATTAATAAGCATATTTTGTTCATTTAAATTCTTCCTTTTCAAACTCTAAAAAATCACCAACTTTTAAACCTATGTAATCCACAGTGTCTGCAGGTAACTCTAGTGTTTTAAATGCAGCGTTACACACGCTTAATTTCCAAGGTTTTAATTTTTTTATTATTTTAACTATTTGATTGTTTTTATTTATATAAATAATATCCAAATCATATTTCATCCACAGTGTATGAACTGAATTGCAAGGTTCAATTAACATACCCTCATTTATTTTTAACTCTCTTCCAAGTAAACCTCTTAATCTAAGAAACCAGGTATTTGCATACATAATATTGAATTTTGAATTTATAGTTACTAAGGTTAAATATTTCATGGTTATAAATCGTACATAAATTTCATAACTATAGGGAAGAAAAGAATCATAAATGTAACCGGAAATATAAACATTATGAGTGGGAAAACTAATTTAACTGGAGCTTCTAATGCCTTTTTTTCAGCTCGTTGGAAGCGCTCTACTCGCCTTTGATCTGACTGAACCTTTAACGTTGCACCTAAACTAGCACCGGTCCGTTCTGCTTGTGCTAATGAGCTAACCAAACTATTAACTTCAGACGTTTGAACTCTGTCAGCCATAGCTCTAAATGCATCGATTTTATTAACGCCGGCTCGAAGATCACGTAAAACTTTTCCAAATTCAACTTTTAATGGACCTTCAGGGCCTTTATCAACAGCCTGACTTAACCCGCCTGTTAAATTTAGTCCCGCTTCTACCGACATAGTTATAAAATCTAGGTATACAGGTAAAGATTTAACAATGGCTAATTGCCTTTTTTTCTTAAGATCATTTAGTGTCAACAAAGGTAAAAAATACCCAAATAAACAACCATAAAATAAGTACATAAAATCCATAGATTCCAGTAATACACTAATTAATAAAACAAATAGCGTACAACCAATCGAAGATACAACTCTTACACCAAAATATTCTTCAGCGGTAAGAATGTAAGAAACACCTGATATTTGAAGTTTTTTGCCCGTTTTTTCTAAATATTCTATTGAAAGCCTTTCGCCTAAATAGTACGCAACCAGCTTGACAAATGGCCAAATAAGCTTTAGTGAAGGAGGTAACGGATCCATAAAATCTCGTGAATCGGTAGGCAATGAAGCTTTAATTTTATAAGCGCTATAAAAAAATATACACAAAGAAAAACCAGCAATTATTGTTATAGTTATCATGTTAAATCTCCCTATACATCTATATTCACAATTTTACGAATAAATGTGTAACCTACATATAACATGATTGCTGTTATAGCACATACTGCCCATCCCATTGGTTCAGTAAACAATCTCATCATATGAGTTGGTTCCATGTGGTATAGAATAAACCCAATGAATAGAGGCAATGCAGTCATCACTATACCCTGCATTTTCCCCTGCCCGGTGAGGGCATCTATTTTCCCTTCCATTTCTAATTTACGTCTAAGGGTATCTGATAACCGTTCTAGTGTTTCGGCCAAGTTACCGCCTATCTCTTTTGATATTTGCATACCAGATACTACAAGCTTAAAGTCAAGCTCAGGAATACGTTCAAGCATATTGCTTAAACCATCATTAAAGTCGACTCCGAGTCTTTGCTCTCTTAAAAATAATGAAAACTCCTGACTCAATGGAGCATCTTGCTCTTGTACCATGGCCTCAATTGCGTTAGTTAAACTAGAACCCGAACGCATCGATGCACAAATCATATTTAAAGCATCTGGTAACTGTTTAATAAATAGTTTTTTTCTTCGATTTTGAAGATACTTGTAAAAATATGGAGGTAAAAAAGCAACTATAGTCACTAATATTATTGCCAATACAACAGCACCGGTATATGACCAAATAAATAAGAAGAAGACCACCATGCCAATAATATTTGCGATAAATAACTTTTGCGGTTCTATAAACAAAAACATGTCAGAAAGGTTTCGTTTAGCTGTGTGCGTAAATGTATCTCTGTATTTCTCTGCTAAGTCTCTCGAGATGTAATTACCGCCATAAACCAATAAAGAAACTGTAATTCCTACAATTACCATTATCATTAGGCTACTCATTGTCATTACTCACTTTGAAAATGCCTAAATCAATATCAATACCTCTTTCACGGAGTTTTTCGTAAAACTCAGGTATCATACCTGTTGGTAAATAATCCCCCAGCACTTTGCCATCTTTACTATAACCAGTTTGTTTAAACTTAAAAATTTCTGCTAACTGTAAAACATTACTCTCGATTCCCGTAACTTCACAAATGGATGTCACTCTTCGAGAGCCATCACTAAAACGAGATTGCTGTACTATCATATTAACAGCCGAGCCAATTTGCTCTCTTATAGCTTGGATTGGTAAGTCCATCCCTGCCATCATAACCATAACTTCTAAACGTGATATACAGTCACGAGGAGTATTAGCATGAGCGGTCGTTAAAGAACCATCATGTCCCGTATTCATAGCTTGAAGCATGTCAAGTGCTTCACCACCACGACACTCACCAACAACTATTCTATCAGGCCTCATTCGTAAACAGTTTTTAACAAGATCCCTAATTTCGACACCTCCTTTACCTTCCTGATTTGCTGGTCTAGCTTCAAGAGATACAAGGTTAGGCTGATAAAGTTTAAGCTCAGCAGCATCCTCAACAGTAATAATTCTTTCGTCATCAGGTATAAAGTTTGATAAAACATTGAGTAAAGTTGTTTTACCAGAACCGGTACCACCAGAAATAACAACATTACGCTTATTAACAACAGTCATTCGTAAAAACTTGACCATAGCTGGGGACATTGAACCGAAATTAACAAGGTCTTCTGCCTCTAGTTTTTTAGCCATAAATTTACGTATGGTAATACATGGGCCCTTTAGAGCTAACGGAGGTATTATTGCATTAACACGTGAGCCATCTTTCAGCCGTGCATCTACCATTGGTTGACTTTCATCAATTCGACGCCCTAATGGCGTTACAATTCTTTCAATTGCACTTAATACGGCTTGATCATCAGTAAAAGCTATGTCAGAAAGATAAAGCTTCCCCGCTTTTTCATAAAAAATCTCATCGTGAGAGTTAACCATAATTTCAGAAACATCTGGGTCATTTACAATATTTTCTAAGGGACCTAAACCAACAGTCTCGTCTAAAACTTCTTTACATAGCTCTTCATAATCAATATTTACTGGTATTTGTAATTTAAATACTATTGACTCTATTAAGCTTTTACTTTGCTTTCTAAGTTCCTCATCGCTCATTTCAGATACATTTACTCGGCGTAAATCTATTTGTTTAATGAGCTCTCTATGTACCTCTTTTCTCAATGCATTTCGTTGCTTTATTCTAAGTCGAGTTGCATTATCATCATTTAGAACGGTTTCACTTTTGGTTTCTAGTGAAGTTTCTTGGATCGGTGAGAAGTCAGGTTCAATATTTCTTTGTACCTTAGCTTCTTCTTTTGAATGAGAAGCTTCAGTCGCATTTTTTGTTGAATCAAAACCATCACCTAATTCAACACGAATATGATAGCCACCAATTTCTATTACGTCTGTTGGTTTTAGAGGACCAGCCGATTCTATTTTGCTCCCATTTAACTGAGTGCCAGTTCGGCTAGCTCTATCTTCTAAATATATTCCATCGTCATTCAAATATAACTTTGCATGTTCTTTTGAAACTTTAAAACCGTGCAAACTGACAATATGTTGCTTATCTTTACCTATCGTGCATGTTTTTTCGTTGCATTTTATACGCCCGACAGATGTACCTTTGGCTGTAGTTACTATTACATCAAACATCAACGTTCCTTAATCTAAAATATAA
Organism: Pseudoalteromonas sp. SWYJZ12; assembly: GCF_015864395.1. Lineage (NCBI taxonomy): Bacteria > Pseudomonadati > Pseudomonadota > Gammaproteobacteria > Alteromonadales > Pseudoalteromonadaceae > Pseudoalteromonas > Pseudoalteromonas sp. SWYJZ12. Next base: position 425,758 of record NZ_JADYXH010000002.1, on the reverse strand, counting down.
AAAGCTTTTAATTTATCTGCTTCTTCGATCATTTCTTTGGCACGCTGTAAGCGTTCTTGATGTAACTTACCTTCAATAGGAACTACGTGAGGTGTAACCAGTATTACAAGCTCTGTTTTATCATCAGCAAAATCTCTAGATTTAAATAATTCTCCAAGAATGGGAATAGACCCTAGTAGAGGAACTTTACTAATCGATTTCGACATTTCACTTGAAACCAATCCAGATATGACAATAGTATCTCCATCTCTTACATTCACTACAGATTCAGTTTCTCTTGTTTTAAAGCCTGGTATTCCATTCACTTGAACTGATGCATCAACAGAGCTAACCTCAGCACTAACATAAGATACAATATTGCCTTGTTCATCCGCAGTTGGCTCTATTTCTAATTTAATACCATACTCTTTAAACTCAACGCTAGGAGCACCATCAGCAGATAGTAATGGAATAGGAACTTCACCACCCGCTAAAAAGCGCGCTTTTTCTCCACTACGCGTACTTAGTGTAGGCTGCGCTAACATACGAGCATCACCTTGTTCCGATAACAATTGTATTTGAGAACTTAAGCCAGTAACAATTCCAAAATGAGAAAAACTATTAGACCCAATAGCTGCTTCACCTATTTGACCCATAATTGAGTCTCCAACTGTAGAAGGGCTATAAACCGAAAACAAGTCATTGTTAGTCCAATTACTGACAGCACCAAATGATGGTCCTCCAGCACTAGTTCCCCATTTAACACCAATGTTTTTAAGAGTCTTCTTACCAATTTCAACGATACTGACATCCATGCGTATCATACTTTTGACTTCTATTTCTTTATTAGTTACTAGAGACGTCACATTAGGTAGGATTTTTGCTATGCTATTCGCTTTAGCAAAAACTTTCGAATCAACTGTGCCTTCTAATACAACTAGCCCCCCTACTTGGCGAACTGACAGAGAAGGGATATCTGCAATTAAAGTTTTAACACGATTAGTTAAACCCGATGTATCGAAAGAATTAACCGCTACATCTAATTTAATACTATTGTTATTAAGATCCCAAATTTGTAGTTGTGTTTCACCTGGGCCTTCTGCGATTAATAGAACACTTTCATTATCAATAACTTTAGCACTCACAATCCCTTGCTGGGCGACCGCTATCCTAGTTACATTATCTATTGGTAATAAATCAAGTGTGCCTACCTTCATCTGAATATTTGTAGATATCTCAGCAAAAACTTGAAAAGTGAAAATAAGAGTTAAAAATATAATTAGTTTGATACTACTTTTCATTTGTGTATTCCCTTACAACTTATAAATTATTGTTATTATTTTTATCTGCATAACTTGTTTTATTAATTACGATATTTCCACTTACAGTTTGTATAGATGTACCAGAACCACCAACTATAATTTCTACTTCTCTTTGTTTTTTGCTTGCAGAGAACAAAGAAGAAGAATCAATATTTTTAGCTAGCACTTGCTGCTCATCTTTTCTATTGCGTAATAAGGCCACAAACTTACCGTGTTCTTTCGCCAAGCTAACTCGCCCTGCATTTAATAAAGTAACATCTAATGTTACTGTGCTATAATTGCTAGGATCTCTATAAATCTCATTAACAAGCTCTTTATTTTCTGCGGCTGTTATTTTGCCTGTAGCTAATACATTTACCTTTTCTATAAGCAAATCTAGTTGGGGCTTACCTTTTGTTTTTTCAGATAATAGGTATAGATCAACTTTATCTCCAGCAACTAACATGCCTGAATTAGAATTGTTTTCATCTATCTGAATTGTCACAGCTCTTCTGCCATCTTTTAACATATCAGAAAACTGTGCAAAGCCTTTACCCGGTAAGTAAGACTTTAATAAAGCTTGCCCTGTTTGTAAGTTTTCTAACAACATTTGTCCTTCAACGTCTCCGAACTCTTGAGGGCTTAAATAACCTGCGGGTAAATAATCCGATGGTATTTTTCTTACTGCAACCATTGTTTTGTCAATAACAGCTCCTTTTGACAGTGGTTTAGTTACAACCACGACAGGAACTTTAATCACATCATCACGACTGTATAAAACTCTCATTTCATCTTCTTTTGATTCCATATACCTTCCTATTGACCAGGCTGCAAAAACACCTAAAATAATAGAAACGAAAAGGAGTACCCAGTTCTTGTCAAACATATTTTTAATTTTCATTATTCTTCCTTGTTACTAAGGCTTTAAAGATCATCCGGAAGTGGCGGTAAAGATTTTGCATAGCTATAGTCACTATAAGATTTTTTTAATTTATCAGACAATATTTCCATTATATTTTTTCCTTTATATTTTTCTAGCCAATTGTTGTCTGTTAACTCACTATCAGGGACTGGCAAAAGTAAAGCTAAAACTAAACCAATTGAAATAACCAAATACTCAACACTTGCTTGCCCTTTTAATTTATTATTCAACATCTACACGTACCGCAGTAATAAAAGTATTATTAGCTCTGCTGTCAAAAGTAATGCTCACATTACTTGGGCCATTACTTGCCAAAAAAGCACCTTTCTTTTTATTTTTACTAAACATTGATTTATTAATTGTCCAATTATACTTTTTAAAATACGTAGAATAAAAATCTAAATTTTTTATTACTGATAACCTGTTAGTTAAAATCATCGTACTCGATTTTTTTGAGCCATCTATTGATTTAATTTCTCTTAATAATTGTGTGCTACTTGGTTGTGGAAAATCTTTTATTTCTTTATTCAAACTACTTAGCTTTCCATCCAATTTTGAAGAAGTGGCTACAAATCCATAAGATAAGTTTTTACCAGCTGATTTAAGTTTAGCTGTATATATCACATCATCAATTACGGCATTTATAATATCCCACCCGTCATATTGTACATATGTATATTTTTTACTTTCATCTTCCCATTCATTTTTAAAAAAGTTTAAATTAAACTCAAGGTTTCTTTTACTTTTAAAGTCCCAAGCTTGCATTTTTACGCCGTCAACTATCATCCCATCAGATACAATCTGAACAGAGGAATCAACAGGAAAATTAACCTGCGCATTAACTCCAAAGCTCAATAAAAATAAGACAGTTAATAGTTTAATCAAATATTTATTCATTTATCACTCCCATCAATGTTATTTCCTTTTCTAGAAGTTGGTAGCTCTTCTATTTCGATATGACCGAATTTCAAAGAATTTGAGTTAAGCTTTTCCATAATAGGTATTTCTGAAACAGCATCACGCAATGAGTCTAAAACACCGATATTAAAGAGATTTGAAGGGACTAGAGATCTAACTCTATTTTCATTATGTGATTGACCTCCTACATTCCAACCTGAAGCTAAAATATATGAATCAGAGGTTATAGGGAATTCGAATTGATGAGGTCTTTTATTTTCACTTTCAGCATTTTCATTCTCAGGCTCTTTATCAATATCTTCATTAATAAACTCAAGAAGTTTATGGCTAGTTACTTGTGTAGAAAAGTTAGCGTGGTAAAACCCCTTTTGCTCTAGATCTAAACCGCCAATTTCGAGAACTTTGAATGCCATTGAAATAGCTGAAGCTATAGTACCTGGTACATTATTATTTTTTAGATCATTACTAAAATAATTATGAAGAGTATCGTCTTCTTCAGTCGGGTTAAAGGGTGCTAACAAAAACTCAGAATCTGTCTGGCTAGCTTGATTAAAATTAAGAAACTGAGCTGTATTACTATCATTCCATTTAGAATCAGATGGTTGTAATGAAGTAATAACACTGTCATGACCTTTAAATATTCTCCAAGGGACGTCACTCACAACCTGAGAAGTATTTTTAATAGCTAATGAAGAATCATCTCCAGACCAATTACCAGGTTTATTCTCAAGCCATACAGTTCTTTCCCAAGCTATATATCTTGACGACATATTTGCATAATGTTGTGTTTCTATAATTTTACTAAAATAAGGAACTAGCAACATCATTGGAGCAATAACAAAAGTTACAAAAACAATCATTTCTATAAGTGCTTGACCAGAGTTCTTATTCATAATTTCTCACAGTGCCATAGCTAGTGCACTAAAAAGACGTCTTTCATCTTTAGAAGTGTCGTTAAGAGTTACCTGCCAATAGGGATTATATAAATTCCCATACTCCCATTTAGAATCCGATCTCCCCCACATTCCACTATCTCTAAAATAGTATATTTTTGCTTTACTCATTACTGTAATTTTGTCCGATGAATTAACTCTTTTTTCTTCTAAATCTATATCTATAACTTTAGTATTTTCTTTATTTTCTGTACCAACTTTAAGGCTCTGAGATGTCCTAATATCACTAAAATCTTTAGAAACAACCAGAGTTACCATAGGCGCGACATTTTTACTATCCGTTGATTTAATATCGTAGAAGCTCTGCAAACCCGAGTATGCACTATTTATATCTGACTCATTTCTATAAGCCCATTTAGAAGACTTTTTGTTGATTTTACGAGATTTCCCATAATAATTTTTATTCGTGTACTTTCTAGTATCTTTGTCACTTCCAGCATGACTAGCCCCCCAACCGGTAGGAGTTTCCCCCCCGCGCCATTTACAGCCACTCCATAGTTTGCAACTAAAAATCTCCAGATGGAAACCAAGTGTATCCATTGCGCTCCAAACTTCAGCTGAACTTCCATTTTTAAAAAGTTCAGTACCACCTGTTTGCTTTGTTTTCAATTTTGTTGGGAGGCCAGCAAAAATAAGGTTAAATTCAAAAGGGAATATATCCCAGTTAAAGCTTCGATTATCAGTAAATGGATCAACAGAATTTGTTATAAGTTTAAAATGCTCGTCATATCTTCCCGTTCTATCATTTCTATCGAACTGTCCTTGAAAGTCGCTCCAATCAGAATAAATAAAATCACCAACATTTACTGCCGAAGCAAGTGACACATAAGCTGAGGGGTCATTTTTCTCTAAGATATTATATGAAGTTTCTATAAAACCAAATGTTGTTGCAGTATTCATTATAGATTGAGAAGCAGATAAACCTGAATTTGCAAAATCAGTCAAAACTACGGCTCCAGTCATCGCTGGCTGGATGATCGCATTCATATATGCTAGTACAGAGCGAACACCTGCAGCTACTTGCCCTACAATAGGTATGGCAGCTGTAACGTCAGAAATATTTTCACCAGTCTCCTCTGCAAAGTTCCCCCAAGATGATAAACCAACATATTGAGCAACAGCTACATGATTAGCAACCATTGCACGGTTGGTGTAAGCTTTGAAATTTAAATCTCTGGCAAGCAACTGTGCACCACTTATAACAGTGGCATCAGCTGAGTTTTGTAATTTTGTTTTATTTAGGTTTTGTTGCGAGATATTAAAAAGGTACAGTAAAGACATGACTATACTAGCTAAAAACACAGTACCTATAATTAAAGATTGTCCATTTTCCTTACGCATATATAACATCCATTTTGAGTGCTAGTAACAATAAAGTTACTAGCACTCGATACTCTAATCCACTACTTCCGATCCACCACTAGAACCACCACTTTCCCCGGCAGCATTATTTGCGCCTTCGTTATAATTACCAAGATTGTAATCTTTATCGGCAGTTATAGCAGCGCTATCAGCAGCCGCTTTAGCATTTGCAATTTGTGCACTCGAGTCATTTCCCGCAACTTCAGTTGCCAGCGCGGCAACTTGATTACGCACTGTTTTCCCAAAAAAACTGTATACACCAATCGCTGATACAGCAATAAGTGCAACAATTATTATGTACTCAGTAGTACCTTGGCCTAAATGCTGTTTTTTTAACATTTTATGCTCCATAGGTATTTATTAACTGCCGCCTGAACTGCCTGAAGCGGCTTTATTACCACCTTCATCAAAATTACCTAGGTTGTAATCTTTATCAGCGTTAGTTGCAGCATCATCAGCAGATTTTTTCGCTGCTTGAATTTTAGCTGCTGAGTCTTGCCCAGAAACCTCTGAGGCAATTGCTGAAACTTGGTTTCGTATAGTTTTACCAAAAAAACTATATACACCGATTGCAGAAACAGCAATAAGAGCAACAATGATGATATATTCAGTCATTCCTTGCCCTTGTTGTTTTTTATTCATTTTCATTGTTTACTCCTTGTATATTAATCGAAATAGAATGTTAGTATCTTTTTCTTAACAAAAAAACCATCCCATAGGATGATTTTTCACTTTGATAACTGAATTAACAATGAAGTTCTATTTTTTGTATTAGTTTTCGATAAAATATTTTTTACATGCGACTTTACTGTTGCTTCAGAAATGCATTTATTTCTAGCTATTTCTTTATTACTTAGGCCTAACTTTATTTGTTCAAATATTTGTTTTTCTCTTTTAGTAAAACCAAAAGAATTAATAAATGTTCTGCTGTTGCCTTTGTTTAAAGATTCGTTTATTTTTCTAGTTAAGGTTACACGACTAAACCACTTTCCGCCGCTGTTTATGGTTTCTATTACCTCCTGAATATCCATATTTTCAGTTGATAACCATAAGACACCAGAAGCTTTCTTGTTTAAAAGTTGATATTCAAAATCTAAATCAGCAGGTAAATCAATCAAGACTAAAACGCCCTCCAGAAGTTCACCTAAGATTTCTGCTTCACTCGATTTTATTATTTTGTATTCTATCCCCGAATTTTCAAGTCTATCAGTTATACCTTCTGTGCTTTTAACTGCTAACATTTGCTTTATTCCCTTAGCCCCTATACATCAGTCAGTGACTTTAATAAAATGTACCTCAAGTTGCAACTAGTTTTATATAATGTTAATTTAAACAAAAAATATGGATGTTACTCATGAAAAAAAAATACATTTTACCTATACTTTTTACCTCCTCCCTCAATACTCTGTACTGTAATGCTTCGATGGGGCTAATCGAAGATAATAATAGATCGACTATTGAATCTGATTTCGATAATCAAGAAAGCTTTATTGTAGATAATAGAGCAATGATAGCTTCATCCTCTAATTTTAAGAACTTTGAATTCAATAAATATACGAATGCATCTGATAAATTTGTAAAGGTTTATAAATACCTAATGTCACAAGATTATATCTTGGTAAAGGAATGTTCATTTTTAGAGTGTGGGAACTCGATTAAATTAGCAAACGATATAAATTCAATAAATTTCATTAGTGATAAAAGTAAGCAGAGAGTTGCTATATTTAAGAAAGGAAATGACTTTCAGCTCATACATTTATCTTCATATGAAGATAATTCATTTTTGTTTGTAAGAAAAATGAATGATGCTAAAGAAGATATAGCTTTAAATAAATATGATAATCAATTTAAAAATGTCTACTTTAATTTGAATTCACATAAAATTGAAAAGTCTTACTACAAAAATTTAAAGTCTATTATTAATAATAGTAGCGATGAAACAAATATTTTTATAACAGGTCATACTGATAATTCAGGAAATTATGATCTTAATATGCAACTTTCATTAAAAAGAGCCAAAGCAGTAGCTGATTATCTTATAAATAATGGAATTAATAGATCAAACATTAAAATTGAGGCGATGGGTAGCTTATTACCAATAACATCTGATGACTCTAAAAATAGAAGAGTAGAAATAAGCTCATATTAATAATTTTAATGCACTAAAAATAATTTAGTGCATTAAGCTCTATCTAAATAACACCTCTTCTTTATTAAACCACTTCACGCAAAAAAGAATCGATATAATTGCAATGATACTTGTAGATCCTATAATCAAGTAAACATGATTATACTCAACAGTTCCTTTTAGCAACTCTCTAATAGCTAATGATATGTTCACTATTGGTATAAGTGACGTTTTAACGTTTAGTTCCATATTAGGCATCATTGAAATTGCGAGGGGGAAAAATGTAAGCATTGAAAGAGGCCCCATATAATTTTGAGCTTCTTTAAAAGTTTTTGCATAAATTGAAATCGCTAAAACTAAACTAGAAAATATACAAGCTAATGGTATTAATAAAAGTAATATTAATATCAAATCAACGGTGCCAATTAACTCTATTGCATCTGTTATAAAAGATATAGAAATAAATTGTTTTGCTATATACATCCAACTTCCCAAACTTAATACTGTAATTAGGGATGTTGCTAACGAAGCAGTTAATATAGTTATAAATTTACCCATAACTAATTGAGTTCTAGTTATGGGTGTAAGTAGTAGTGTCTCTAAAGTCCCTCTTTCCTTTTCTCCTGCACCTAAATCAATTGCGGGATAACTTGCACCTGTAAGAACAATAGGTATCAACAAATATGGTAATAACACTCCTATTTTCTCACCGAAACTTTCTCTTGCATTTGATGAGTCAATTAACTCTAGTTCTATTGGTGATAATACAAAATCTTGCTCTTGATGTTTAGTAATCCCTAATTCTTTTAAATTTTTATATTGGATTAATACTTTGTAGTCAGAAAATATTTTATTGATTTTCTCTGTTATATAATTAACTCTGCTTGAATTATTAAAAACAACTTCAATTTTAATTATACTTTTAATTTTCCCATCAATTATTGGCTTACTTTCTATATAAATACCTAAATCAATCAACTCATTTTTAACAGCTTTTTCTAACTCTTCTTTGGTATTTGTTTTTATATCCTTATTTAAATTAAAGTTTTTGTGATAAAAGACTGACTCGCTAAATCCTGTAGCATACTCCTCACCAATGATTGAATAACTATGAACTTCTTGCTCTGCACTTAAATGTGCTTGAGCCATAAAATAACCTAAAACCCCAAATATCACAGGAAATATAAAGACCGGTAGCGCTACAACAAACAGTAGCGTTTTTTTATCGCGAAGGAGTTCTCTTAATTCCTTTTTAAATACTTCAAACATCATGTTTCTCCGTTAATATATTCATAAACGCTTGATTAAGCTCATCACTATTACCTGCTTGTTTAAACTCTTCTACTGTCCCATCAAAGCAGCTAACGCCTTCATTAATTACAGCAACTCGGTCACATAAAAGTGCAACTTCATCTAAATGATGGGTAGAAAAAATAACAGGAGTACCTTGCGCCTTTAAACCCTTAATAAATTGAATAACGGTTTGCGTTGTCATTATATCGAGACCCGTTGTTGGCTCATCGAGCACGACTACTGCTGGGCGATGCACAACAGCACGCGCTATATTTGCTTTTTGCTTCATACCTGTTGATAGGTTTTCTGCACGCTTATCAATAAACTTATGCATATCAAGCAATGTAAATAGCTCATCACAACGCGTTGCAATATCGCTTTTGCTCATACCGTGGAGCTTTGCAAAATACTCTATGTTTTCTTTTACAGTTAAGCGGCCATACAAACCGGTAGAGCCCGATAAAAAACCGATAGACTTACGCCCCAGTAGCGGTTTTTTTACAATGTCGTTTCCGGCAATTGTTATTGAACCTTCATCGGGCTTTAACGCGGTTGAAATCATTCTAAGTGTAGTCGTTTTACCCGCACCATTTGGGCCTAGCAACCCAAGTACTTCACCCTTTGCGCAGCTAAAACTCACATCTCGTACTGAATGAAAATAGTCTTTATCTTCACGAGGGTCGATGTCGTCTATTTTATTTTTTTTGTGATCTTTAGTTAGCTTAAATTTCTTTTTAAGCCCAGCAACTTCTATCATGTTCGTATCCTTCGTTTCGCTCTAAAATAATCTGTATTGTTGTAAAAAGAGTCGTCTTTGTTTTCGTCATGCCAGCCTGGCACACCTAATAAAGGCAGTGGTGAAAGCTGTTTGTTATCGGCTAAGCAGTTATCTGTATTAATCATCTCATAAAGGGCTTGGTCTAGGTACTGATATTGAGTAACTAAATCTTTACAAAACATTTCATTAGGTACACAAACAAACAATGCTTTACCCGTTAAACCTATATAAGGTTTGGTGAGCATTTCATAATTAGCATGGCCAAACATAAACGCTTTAATGCTTTTCCCCCATTCGCTTTTATGCTCAACAAATGCTGTTTTCCATTGGTGATCGCGAAGCAACTCTTGCCATTTAGTATCGCTTATTGCCAGTACAACACCACATTCATCAAAGAGCGTTAGTGCATTACGATGCTTAGTACGCTTTTGTAATCCATGTTCAGCTATATCTTGCACATGACGCTGGTTAATAAGTGCTTTGGTTTTAGGAAATAAACACCAAATAAAGCCACCAAATAAGTCATGCCAGTTCTCACTGCGTGTAGGTACAACACCCGTTTCAAAAATAACTTGTTCGTAATAACGATCGCCAAAATCTACCTTTGCATCATCTTCAAAAGTAATAGGAATATTATTCGCATTAATAGCGGTTAAAAATGGAGAAAACCACTGCGGCGCCGGCCAATCTGTTAATTCGTTAACTTTAAACAGCTCACGTAAATGTGCAAATGCACCTGTTTCTAGACTACTGATTTGCCACTGCTCGGGGGGAGTAAAACGCTTCATTTAAACCTTTAACAATTTATGCCTATAATTTACGAGAAGTTTACCGCAAAAACTGGTTCTACTTAATAGAAGTTAATATACTAATCACAACTTAAAACAAAAAAAGAGCTGACATGAAACATTATTTCTCTCTCACACTCCTCGCTACCGCTGTTTTAGCAGGTTGCGCTACAACAAGTATTACACCTACTGATATAACAAATGGTTATAACAGTATTCAAGCTGATGAACTGGCTAAACATGTAAAAGTACTCGCATCAGACGAATTTGGTGGTCGTGCTCCTTCATCACCTGGCGAAAAGCTAACGCTTGATTATTTAACTGCGCAGTTTAAAGCTTTAGGTTTAAAACCAGGTAATGGCGACAGTTACTTACAAGAAGTGCCATTAGTTTCTTTAGAAGCAGATTCGAACATGGTGCTTAGTATTGGTGGTAAAGACTACCAATACAAAAAAGACATGGTTATGGGTAGCAGCCGCATAAGCGCACAAGAAGGCATAGAAAATTCTGAACTTGTATTTGTAGGCTATGGCGTTAACGCGCCTGAATACAATTGGAATGATTACGAAGGCTTAGACGTTAAGGGCAAAACGGTTGTAATGCTGGTTAACGATCCGGGTTTTGCAACAAAAGACCCTGCTTTATTTACTGGCGACGCAATGACCTATTATGGGCGTTGGACATACAAATACGAAGAAGCGAGTCGCCGTGGTGCCGCAGGTGCAATTATCATTCATGAAACAGCACCTGCATCTTATCCGTGGTCGGTTGTTGAAAACTCGTGGAGCGGTGAGCAGTTTGGTTTTCAAAAAGAAAACAACAACATGGACCGTGTAGCTGTTGAAGGCTGGGTTACAACTGACGTAGCAAAAGAACTCTTTACTAAAGCAGGTTTAGATTTTGATACCGTTAAAACGAATGCTGCTAAAGGTGCTTACCATGTTGATATGGGCGATTTAACTGCTTCTGTTAGTATTAAAAACACGATTAAAAAATCGGTGTCGTATAACTTTATCGCTACGTTACCAGGAAGCGAGCAACCAGATGAGCATGTTATTTACTCAGCTCATTGGGATCACTTAGGTACAGATAAAACACGTAAAGGCGATCAAATTTATAACGGTGCTCACGACAATGCAACGGGTACCGCTGGGCTAATTGAAGTGGCCGAAGCCTTTACTAAATTACCAAAGCACCCTAGCCGCTCAATGACATTTTTAGCAGTAACTGCTGAAGAGCAAGGCTTATTAGGGTCTAAATACTATGCGGCAAATCCCGTGATTGCAGCGAATAAAACAGTCGCTAACATAAACATGGATAGCTTAAATTTATTAGGCAAAGTAAAAGACATGAATGTGGTTGGTATTGGTAAATCACAAATGGATGAGTTTTTAGAAACTGCGGCTAAAGAGCAAGGCAGAACAATATCAGGTGATCCTAAACCGTCATCTGGTGGCTATTATCGCTCTGATCACTTTGCATTTGCAAACATGGGCATTCCGGCCATGTACGCAGGTGGCGGCACAATGGCTGCTGATGAAGAAACGGCTAATTACCGTAAACGTATGAGTTTAGTACTTCGCGGTTGTTACCATCAACCATGTGACCGTTACCGTGATGAATGGGATTTATCGGGTGCTGTTCAAGACTTACAATTATTTTATAAAGTAGGTTTTGATATTTCTGAAACAGAACAGTGGCCAACGTGGAATACAAACTCTGAATTTCAGCGTAAGTAGCCCAATTTAATCACAGCCTTTAATTCAAATTTAAACTAACTTAGATTTGGCTATCGAAAAACTCAAACAGAGTAATCGATTTAAATAGATGCAAATGATATTGATTATCATTTAATTAAAATATACAGTGTGACCTAGTTAATTTATTAGGTCGCATTGTATGATTTCACTCCCTCACATTGGTTTTATTACTCCTGCCTCAAAACGATTTTTGAGCCAAAAAAAACGCTTACTTCTGCCTTTATTTATTTTAACTTGCCTTGCAATACCGCAATTACGCGAAATAACAATGACCGCACTGAGTGATGCATTTTTTCAAGTGAGTGTGTTTGTTGCTGCTACCCTTTTAATTTATTACTACGCTATAGAACACTTACCTCAATTAGAGCTTAGTTATTTAAGTGCCAAGTCCCCTATTTTAGAAATTAGCTTTGCAGCGGTTTTAGGTGCATTACCTGGCTGTGGTGGGGCTATTATTGTGGTTACTCAATTTACAAAAGGCCAAGCAAGCTTTGGGGCTATTGTTGCTGTGCTAACAGCTACAATGGGCGATGCAGCATTTTTATTACTTGCTACCCGCCCTACTGAAGGCTTGTTAATTATGGGAATAGGGTTAGTTGTGGGTACATTCAGTGGTTTACTGGTTAATACAATACACAAAAAAGACTTTTTACGCCCAACAGCGCAAGAACAAAAGCACCAAATTAAAATACTCTCAACTAACATTATTAAAATCAGTAAACCGGTTTGGATGGTAGCAATTATCCCAAGCCTTATAATTGCCTTTTTGATTGCGTTTAATGTTGATTTTTCACAGTTTGGTTCAAACACAAGTACTGTAATTACGCTATTTGGTGCATTAATGGCTTTATTTATTGTTAGTATTTGGGCACTTTCGTCAAGAGGTGAAAGCTATCAAGAAGTAACGTCAGAAGACGATGCATGTAACCCCCCTTCTAAAATAATAAAAGTATTACAAGATACCCATTTTGTAACGGCATGGGTTGTAGCCTCTTTTATGCTATTTGAGATTTTGGTTAACATTGCAGGACTTGATTTAAAAACGTGGTTTGTACATTACGCCTATTTGGCCCCATTAATTGCAGTGCTTATTGGTTTTTTACCTGGTTGTGGTCCGCAAATAATTGTTACAACGCTTTATATTCAAGGCATTATTCCCTTTAGTGCTTTAGCAGGAAACGCAATTTCTAACGATGGTGATGCGTTATTTCCAGCAATAGCAATGGCGCCCAAAGCTGCAGTTATAGCTACACTTTATACGTCTATTCCCGCATTAATAGTTGGTTATGGGTTGTATTTTTTTGCTGAAATTTAAAAGAATGAGAAATAAAAAAACAAAAAAGCTCAGCAATTGCTGAGCTTTTAACATGTTAAGTTATTCTTACTTATACAGTAGTTGGTTCTACTGCTAATTCTTTTGGATTTGGACCAAAATCATTTTCGCCTTCGTGTGAATCTTGAGCAAGAAAAACAATTAAAACAATCCAACCAATTACTGGCACTAACCAAAGTAGCTGCCACCAGCCTGAACGGCCTGTGTCATGTAGACGACGAGCGCCAATACTTAAGCCAGGAATAAATAGCGCTAAGCTATAAATAGAGCTTACGAACATTGTGTTTGTAATACCATCTATAACACTTGTTAAAAGCGAAAAAATAATATTAATTAGCATAAACATCCAAAATGCTTTACGACGATTACGGCCTGAAAAATCTGCGTAGCTACGCAACGCGTTCATATAATGTTCCATGAAATTTCCTTAGTGTTATTTTTTATATTCCCTAACGGGGTTAATCTAATTACTTTTTAGTAACATTTGTATCTTAATTAAAAACAGCTGATATTAAAACAAAAAACCAGCTAAAAGCTGGTTTTTATTACATATTAACAATTTAGCTATTAACTCATAGCCATCATCATTGCCGATGGGTTTTCTAAGTACGATTTCCATAGGTTATTAAAGCGAGCAATAGTGCCGCCATCAATAACACGATGATCGCCAGACCAACTCACTTGCATAATAGCTTTACTCACAACCTGCCCACTTTCATCAAAACGCGGTAGATGCTGCAGTTTACCTAGCGCGACAATAGCCACTTCTGGTTTATTAATTATAGGGGACGCGATAGTGCCGCCAATAGCACCAATGTTAGAGATGCTAATTGTCCCACCTTTTAAATCATCGGGCGCAACACGGCCTTCTCGCGCTGAATGAGTTAAACGGGTTAAATCATTTGCCACATCAACAATGCTCTTACTCTGGCACGATTTAATATTAGGCACTAACAAGCCAATTTTAGAATCAACCGCTATACCGATATTATGATCGTTATAATAGGTAAGCTCTGAGCATTCATCGTTCACTTTTGAATTAAGTACAGGGTACTCTTTCATTGCTAGCGAGAGTGCTTTTACAAAAAATGGCATCATGGTGAGCTTAACGCCTTGTGCTTTGTACTGCTCTTTTAAAGCGCTACGCAAAGCTATAAGCTGTGTTAAGTCTATTTCATCACTAAACGTAAAGTGCGGGATAGTTGAAACCGAAGCTACCATTTGCTTGGCCATGGCCGCTTTAATGCCTTTAATTTGCTCTACTCGTACGCCACCGCTTTGATTCTGTGTTTGGTTTTGTACTGCACTTTGAGAAGCATCGCTATTAAGCGGTGAAGTATCAATAGTATTTGGCACTTCGCCTTTTACAAACTCTTCAATATCTTGCTTGTAAATACGTCCATTTTTACCACTACCTGGTACGCACGTTAAATCAACATCTAGCTCACGTGCTTTACGACGAACCGCAGGTGATGCAACCGCTTTTTGATTGATAATTTTAGCAGCTTGCTGCGTTTTAACAGGGGCAACTTTTTCAGCGACGGCATTAGTTTGAGCCTTTACGACCGCTTGGTTTATATCAACATTTGGTTTTGCTGCACTGCCTGCAATTATCATTTGAAACAACGGGCTATGTACTTTTGCTATTTCACCTTTCTGGTAATATAATTTTTTTACTGTGCCTGTATATTTTGCCGGAATTTGTACTAATGCTTTGTCGGTCATTACGTCACAAACCGCTTGGTCTTCTTCTATTTCGTCGCCTTCAGCAACTAACCAATCAACAATCTCACACTCAACAATACCTTCACCAATATCCGGTAATATAAAGTCCTCAACTACATCAGCTGCATCATGAGTTTTATTTTCAGCTTGTACTGGCTCTTGTACTACTTCATTGTTAGTGTTTTCACCTGCTACATCCATAGCGAATAAAGGGGCATGTACTTTAGCAATCTCACCTTTTAGATAATATAGCTTTGAAATAACGCCATCATGCACTGCCGGAATTTGTACTAATGCTTTGTCTGTCATAACATCGCAAATTGGCTGATCTTCAAATACGGTATCGCCTTCTTGTACTAGCCATTCAACTACTTCGCATTCAACAATGCCTTCACCAATATCGGGTAATATAAAATCTTTAGCCATGGTAACCCCTAAAAATCCATTGATTGTTTAATTGCAGCCAACACTTTTAGTGCATCCGGTACGTATTCTTTTTCAAGTGCCAGCGGGTATGGCGTATCTAGACCACATACACGTAAAATTGGCGACTCTAAATGCAAGAAACACTCTTGTTGTATTGTTGCGGCTATCTCTGCACCAAAGCCATTGGTTATAGGCGCTTCATGACTCACGATTAAACGGCCGGTTTTAATAACCGATTTAGCAATCGTTTCAACATCCCATGGTAAAATACTACGAAGGTCAATAACTTCACAGCTTATACCTTGCTCACTTGCTTGCTTTGCTGCATCTTCAACAATCTCCATTTGAGCACCCCACGCTAAGAGCGTAATATCAGCCCCCTCTTGCACTACTTCAGCCGTGCCTAATTCAATGCTGTAATCTTCTTCTGGCACTTCGCCAATTGATGCACGATATAA
Organism: Pseudoalteromonas sp. SWYJZ12; assembly: GCF_015864395.1. NCBI lineage: Bacteria > Pseudomonadati > Pseudomonadota > Gammaproteobacteria > Alteromonadales > Pseudoalteromonadaceae > Pseudoalteromonas > Pseudoalteromonas sp. SWYJZ12. The sequence goes on along the minus strand of NZ_JADYXH010000002.1, from coordinate 409,634 downwards.
ACGCTTAGGCTCAAAAAATATGACCGGGTTATCGTCTTTAATTGATGCACGTAATAAACCTTTAGCTTGATAAGGGTTACGCGGTACAACTACTTTCAAACCCGGTGTGTGTGCAAAATAGGCTTCGGGTGATTGTGAATGGTATAAACCACCAGCAATACCGCCACCATAAGGTGTACGAATAGTTAAGTTACCGACATTAAATTCATTACCACTGCGATAACGAAATTTAGCGGCTTCATTTACTATTTGATCGAACGCTGGGAAAATATAATCAGCAAATTGAATTTCTGCCAATGCAGGCGCACCAAAAGCAGCTAAACCATTAGCAAAACCTAAAATACCTTGCTCGGTTAAAGGCGTATTAAAAACACGATGTTTACCATACTTTTCTTGTAAGCCCGATGTTGCTCTAAATACACCACCAAAGTAACCAACATCTTCACCAAAAATACAGGCTTGAGGGTGTTCATTCATCGTAATATCGAGAGCAGAGTTAATTGCGTGGAGCATGTTCATTTTAGCCATTACTTAATTCTCCCTGCGGTTACTGGGTAAGCATCTGGATGCTGTTTTATATGTTCTTTTAGTTGCTCGTACTGGCGTTGCAATAATGGAATTGGTGTATCGTAAACGTCTGATACCAGTTCTTCTAAAGCGGGCTTTGCAACAACTTCAGCACGTTTAAGCGCTGCTAAAATTTCTTCACGAATCGACTCTTTTGCTTTTATATCGTCTTCTTCGTTTAACCAGTCTTGCTTGACCAGCCATTTTCTAAATTTATCAATAGGACACGTTTGATGATTCGCTTCTTCATCTTTAGAGCGATAACCACTTGGATCGTCTGACGTAGAGTGCGCACCCAAACGATAAGCAATCGATTCAATGAGTACAGGCTCACCTTGTGTTGAGGCTATTTCGCGTGCTTTTTTAGTCGCCGCATACACAGCAAGTGCATCTGTGCCATCAACACGAATTGTTTTAATGCCATAACCCACACCACGCGAGGCAATACCATCGCCTTTAAACTGCTCATCAGCAGGGGTAGATATGGCATAGCCGTTATTACGTGCAAAAAATATAACCGGCGCTTTGTGAACAGCGGCCATATTTAAACCGGCATGAAAGTCACCTTCAGATGCAGCACCTTCACCAAAGTAACAAATAGTCACATTATCAATTGTGCTGGCAAGCTCGCCTGTTTTAGCGTCGATGTGCTTTATTTTTTGGCCATATGCATAACCCGTTGCCTGTGGTATTTGCGTACCCAATGGCGATGAAATCGTCATATAGTTTAGCGCTTTAGAACCATAATGAATTGGCATTTGACGACCTTTGCCTAAATCCAATTCATTTGAAAACATTTGGTTCATAAATTGATCAAGCGTAAAGCCACGATAATGCAGGGCTGCCTGTTCACGATATTGAGCCATGATCATATCGTCTTGATCAAGTGCAGCAGCAGAGGCTGTAACTGCGGCTTCTTCGCCTAGGCATTGCATATAAAAACTAACACGGCCTTGGCGCTGCGCGCCTTGCATACGTTCATCTAACAAACGTATAAAACGCATTGTTTCATATAACTTAATAGCGGTATGTTTTGAAATGTCAGGTGCGGTTGCACTAGGATGAATGTCGCCGTCCTCAGTTAAAATACTAAGGGTTGGAATATTAAGCGCTTGACCATCAATAAATTCAAGCTCGTGGTTAATATTCAGCGATACGTTATTTGGATTACTCATAACCTACCTTCTTTTGTTGTCGATAAAACAGTGCCCCTTTAAATTATTATTGTGGGTGATTGTTGCTGGTTAAACTTTGCAACATCTGCACTATCTTTAATTAAAGCTGCCAACACTTTACGTTAACGTAAAGTGTTATTCAACAGATCTAGGACGAAACAAAAGCAAATACTGGTTAAATAAGTGGCAAGTTAACGATACGGTTACTTTAATTAATAGTAATCATATAGTTAACTTTAAGTTACCAGTGGTCTGATGAGTTAAATTAGACGAAATTGCTATCAATATCCATTGGAATAACAGTAAGGAGTGCTCTTTGCCCTAATGCTACGCTCGCATTTGGAAAAATAATAGCCTCTCCTTCAACGTCAGCGTAAATCGCTGTATCACCGTCGGTTGCAAGTAGTTCACCTTTCGCAAAGCCAGTAAAGTTCTCGGCATCGTCAGAAAAAGGAAAGCTAAAATCGTTCTGCGTTCTATTTATTGTGCGATTGACAGCAAACAATTCAAAATCGTTTGCATTAAATTCAGGGTATTTAACTTCATTTTGACTAATTAATGCAGTTAAGGTTTGCTTTGTTTTTTCAAAGCGAGCCATATCGTTTTGACCAAATGGCTTAACTTGACCCAGCTCTACCGTAAAAGAATCAGCACCGTGTATAAATGACGAATAATAGCTAAATGTTGTTGCAGGAGATTTCATCATAAGCACGGTATTTACACCACAACTCAATAAAAATTGTAGCTGCGACTTTTTCCATGGCTTACCATGTAAAAATGGATACACAGCAAATTTTTCGTTTTTAGAGCCTCTAATTGCAGTGTGTAAGTCGTAATGACATCGGCTACTGCCTTGCTCGCCACGTGTATAAAAATCGCTTACGTATTGCTCAAGCTTTGCAGCGCGGTTTCGCTCATTATTCATTGGTACACCTTCAACTGTATGGTGACCATTAAATAATCTATTTAAGTTTTCTTCTACAAAACGCAGGCCAATATTAATTGATTGTGGATTACCGTAAATAAACAAAACACGCTGCTTAAGTATCAGCTCGCCTTTTATAATTTGTTTAATAAGTGCATCACAAATTTCAATTGGCGCAGTTTCGTTACCGTGTACAGCGCTTGAATAAACTACATCTTTTGACGTTATAACAGCAGGTTGAAACTCAATGACTCCGGTATCGTGTATATTTACACGAGTCCCATTATCTAAAACAAACTCACCTGCATCTAAATGCCATTCGTTGTCACGACTAAGCGTTAAAAAATCGCCTGTTTGTTTTAATTCATTTAAGTAAGATGGATTGGCTGACATATAATAAGCCCTTTAAAAATAATGTGAGAGTAGACTCTTATGCATATATTTTTATAAATACACAAGGTATAGAAACGAAAACGGCTGAATAAATCAGCCGTTTTAAAATTATTAGATTAAGTTAGCTTATAACTGAATCTACAAGCTTTTTAGCTTCTTTTTCAAGTAACGCTAAATGCTCTTCACCTTTAAATGATTCAAGGTATATTTTATAAATATCTTCAGTACCTGATGGACGCGCTGCAAACCAGCCATTTTCAGTGACCACTTTTAAACCACCAATGGCGGCATCGTTACCGGGTGCATGAGTCAATTTTTGCAAAATAGGCTCGCCAGCAAGTGTATCTGCTTTAACATCAGAAGCACTCAATGCTTTTAAACGTGATTTTTGACCGCTTGTGGCTGGTGCATCTAAGCGTTTATAAATTGGAGAACCAAACTCTTGTTCTAATTCTTTATAAAGCGCTGATGGCGTTTTACCTGTCACAGCAAGTATTTCTGCAGCGAGTAGACCCATAATGAAGCCGTCTTTATCTGTACACCATACAGAGCCATCAAAACGTAAGAATGCAGCACCTGCGCTTTCTTCGCCACCAAAAGCAAGCTTGCCTTTGCTTAAGCCTTCAACAAACCATTTAAAGCCTACTGGTACTTCTTTAACCTTACGGTTGTTACGAGCAGCTACTTTGTCGATCATAGAGCTAGAAACCAATGTTTTACCAATTTCTACGGTTTCATTCCAATCACGGTGTTTAAGTAAGTAATCGATTGCCACTGCTAAAAAGTGGTTTGGATTCATTAAGCCGTCTGGCGTTACAATACCGTGACGATCGTAGTCAGGGTCATTACCTATAGACACATCAAAATCATCTTTTAGTGCAATAAGATTTGCCATTGAATAAGGTGATGAACAATCCATACGAATTTTGCCGTCTTTATCAAGTGGCATAAAAGCAAAACGTGGATCAACAACATCATTAACTACGGTTAAATCTAAATTATATTTTTTTGCAATGACTGGCCAAAAGTTGATGCCTGAACCACCTAGTGGATCGATACCAATTTTGATACCTGCATCGCTAATTGCTTTTAAATTAACGATATTTGCTAAGTCATCAATATAAGGAGTCATTAAATCTTCGTAGCGGATAAAGCCAGAACGCGATGCTTTAGCGAATGGGAATAACTCAACTTCAACTAAATCTTCTAATAAAAGTTGATTAGCTCTGTCTTCAATCCATTTAGTGACGTCGGTATCTGCTGGTCCGCCATTAGGTGGGTTGTATTTAAAGCCACCATCTTCAGGAGGGTTATGCGAAGGCGTAACAACAATCCCGTCTGCTAATTCATTTGGGTGTAGCTTATTGTGGCTAACTATGGCATGGCTGATAACTGGCGTTGGTGTAAAATCGCCGTCTTCTTGCGTTATCACTTGCACTTCGTTAGCAACTAATACTTCAATAGCCGAGTTAAATGCGGCTTCACTCAATGCGTGTGTGTCTTTGCCTAAAAATAACGGACCAAATATGTCATTTTGTTTTCTGTAATCACAAATAGCCTGAGTAATCGCTAAAATGTGTGACTCGTTAAATTTAACATCGTAAGAACAACCACGGTGGCCTGAGGTACCAAAGGCAACACAATGCTCTGGATTTTGTTCAAGATCAGGTTCATTTAAGTAATACGCAGATACTAATTTAGGTACGTTAATAAGCGCCGATTGTGGAGCAGTTTTGCCTGCGCCTGAGTGAATAGCCATTATATTTCCTTACAGGTAATCGCGAATTTTTTCAGCTTGCTCTGCACTATATCCAAGGCAAAGAGCAACTTCATGAAGCATCATTTTTTTACGCGTTGTATTAGAATTAGTCATAACCCAATATTCACTATCGGTTATGTTTTTAGGATTCATACTACTACCGCTATTTACTAAAGCTTCTTTACTAGTAGCAAAGTAAACACGGTCACGCCCTTTTATGTCTAATACCGCAGAAAAATCAGTTTTATGTGTGCGGTAAAATGCACTTAAAATAAACAAAAAGCGTCCAACAACACCTTTTTGCATTGCCAGCTCTTCTTTATTTAATACATTAAAAACATTATCGCTTTTTTGCTTCACGGGTGCGTGAGCTACAGGCGTTTGTTTTTTTGAAGTCTCAGCAGCAGATGGCTCTGAGCTTTTTAATGTGGCGGTAGACGTAGTCGCAGTTTGATTATTTTGAGTTAGTTCTACGTTTGCGGTTTGAATTTTTTCGCCGCTCAGATTTAATAAACGACGTAAAATAGTGGATGCACTTTCACCAATACTTTGCGTATTGCTTGCAATATATTGATATAACTCGTCGTCTATGTCGATTTGTTTCATGTTCTTCCTGTCATTACGGGTCACATTTTTTTCTCCCGTGTGATTATACCCAAACCAATCAGAAATGCGAGTTACAACAAGCACTCCCGTAAACATATTAATATTTACCTCATTGTTGTTGATTTAACAAACAAAAGCCCAATTTAATAAATAGTCGCTGTATTTTTTGCTTTTTAGAGCAATGCTCGGCAAACTATGGCAAAATTTTCAGGAGGCGGGTATGCAGTTAAATTACAAGCAACAAGGGCAAGGTCCTAATGTTATTTTGATACATGGGCTTTTTGGATCATTAGAAAACCTAAATGTAATAGCAAAACCATTAAGTGAACACTTTACTGTTATTAACGTTGATTTACGTAACCACGGGCTTTCTCCTCATAGTGATGAAATGAACTACCCGGCAATGGCACAAGATATTGTTGAGTTATTAGCACATTTGAACATAGATAAAGCACATTTAGTTGGGCACTCTATGGGTGGTAAAGTGGCAATGGAATTAGCGCTTACACATCCTGAACTTGTAAATAAGCTTGTTGTACTTGATATAGCACCTGTTAGTTACCCTGCTCGGCACACAAAAATATTACAGGCATTAAAAGCGGTTTCAGCACAATCAATTGACGATAGAAAACAAGCTGATGCTCTAATGCAGCCTTACATAGAAGAACTGGGAGTTCGACAGTTTCTACTTAAAAGCCTCGCTAAAAATGAGGAAGGTCATTTTGCATGGCGATTTAATTTAAATGTGCTTAACGAAAAATATTCTACAATCACATCCAATGTTAATGAAAACAATTCTTGTTTATGCGATACTCTTTTCATTAAAGGTAATGATTCTGACTATATTTTGCCCGAGCATCGTACTGCAATTAAAGCTCGCTTTAAAAATACCAAGGCAAAAATAATTCATGGCGCAGGCCATTGGCTTCATGCTCAAAAGCCACTTGCTGTAAATAAAGCGATAAACGACTTTTTAACTGCGGTTTAAAGCAATTTTAATCGCGTGTTTTTGATTTTGCGCACTAAATATATGAATAATTATATGCTATAGTACGCGCCGTTTAATTTAAAGGTTATACGTTGATGGTCAGTCAGTTAATTAACGAATTTGATACCCTAGGGTTGTATTTTGGCTTAGCCGGTATTTTCATATTCATCGGCATGGCAATTAAAGACGTACTAAAAAGTGGCAATGTGCCTAAGTTCGGACAATACATTGTCTGGGGCGTGCTCTTTTTAGGTTGTTCAGGCTTTATTGCTAAAGGTCTTATTCAAGTATTTTGGCAAGGCGCAGGTGTAGGTTAAGCATGGCGAAGTCAGAAACAGATAGAACTACACTCGATTTATTTGAATACGAAAAACGCCCAGGCAGACCTAAAACCAATCCCCTTTCACGGGATATGCAGTTAAAGGTAAATAAACGTAATCAAATAAAAAGAGATAAAGCACGTGGCTTAAAGCGTGTTGAATTTAAAGTTTCATCGCAGTTATATCAAGCATTGAGTGATATGGCAGATGCACAAAATATTAGCCGCAGTGCGCTGATTGAAACGATTTTACAAGAAAGATTGGCTATTGATACATAAAAGGTTTTAAATCCATGGCAAGTGTAGGCATTTTTTTCGGAAGTGACACAGGTAACACAGAACACGTAGCAAAAATGATCCAAAAAGAATTGGGTAAAAAGCTAGTGGCTGTTCATGATATTGCAAAAAGCTCTAAAGAAGAGATTGCTAAATTTGATTTAATCTTATTCGGTATCCCTACTTGGTACTACGGCGAAGCACAATGTGACTGGGATGACTTTTTTCCAGAACTTGAAGAAGTAGACTTTGAAGGTAAACTTGTTGCTATTTTTGGTTGTGGAGACCAAGAAGATTACGCTGAGTACTTTTTAGATGCGATGGGCATGATCAACGATATCGTTACTGAACGTGGCGCTATTGTTGTTGGTCATTGGCCGAGCGAAAGCTATGACTTTGAAGCATCTAAAGGCATGGCTGATGATAAGCATTTTGTAGGTTTGGGTATCGACGAAGACCGTCAACCAGAGCTTACAGAACAACGTGTTAAAGCATGGTCTGCTCAAGTATATGAAGAGATGTGTTTAAGTGAATTAGGTGACTAATTTACTGCATATATCGCTAGCTGTTTAAATAATTATCAAACAGTTAGCGTTTTAAGCTTTAGTGGCAATATAAATCAATTGTTCTTTGCACTTAACGCTTAGGCACGTTATCCTGTTTGTTGCTAATGTGTCGTGTACATCTTTGCAAGATGTCTAGTATAACCAAATAAAATTGAGACAGATTTAATGACTGATCATAACTTGGAACTTAAAAAAGCCGGTTTAAAAGTAACTTTACCGCGTATTAAAATATTAGAGATTTTACAATCTCCAGATAACCAACACATCAGTGCTGAAGATGTTTACAAAATTCTTTTGGATCTAGGTGAAGAAATTGGTCTTGCAACTGTATATCGCGTACTTAACCAATTTGACGATGCGGGTATTGTAAGCCGTCATCACTTTGAAGGTGGCAAATCAGTATTTGAACTTTCAGGAAGCACACACCACGATCATTTAGTATGTTTGAAGTGTGGCAAAGTTGTAGAGTTTGAAGATGAGATGATTGAACGTCGTCAACTTGAAATTTCTGAAGAAAATGGTATTACACTTACAAACCATTCTTTATATTTATACGGTGAGTGTAACGATAAAGCAGCGTGTAAAGAATTTAGCGACGCTAACAGCTAATACCGCTTTTAAAAAGCAATAAAAAACCTGCTAAGTGCAGGTTTTTTTGTGTCTAAAATACGCTTGTAATGAATATACCCAGTAAATACTGGGGATATTAAACCTGAACTCTGGTTAAGAGATTTACCAACGTATTGAATCATGGTGATATTTAAATTTATTTCTCTAGCCAGAGATTTTAAGTGAAAACAAGGCGAATTCACGCGTCAATAGCTGACCTATTGCAAGTAAATTCAACGCAATTAGCGCTGAAAATAGCTGCTCGAGATAGATTTATTATCCAGGGTTCAGGTTTTTAGATATTACTTATTGAGTTTTAGACCATGAATCACGAAGACCCACTGTTTGGTTAAATACAACGTTCTCTGATTTAGAATCACGAGAGAAATAACCCGTACGCTCAAACTGAAAGCCCTGCTCTGCTTGTGAATTAGCAAGCGATGGCTCTAATTTAGCGTTTGATAAAACAACCAGTGACTCTGGATTTAATGTTGTTTCAAACTCATCAGCGGCTGCTGGGTTTGGAACACTAAACAAACGATCGTATAAACGAACTTCTGCCGTAATACACTCTGGTGCTGAAACCCAGTGAATAACACCTTTTACTTTACGTCCATCACTTGGATTTTTACCAAGTGTTTCAGTATCGTAAGTACAGAATATAGTTGTAATTTCGCCATTTTCGTCTTTCTCAACACGCTGTGCTTTAATAACATAAGCGCCACGCAAACGTACTTCTTTATCAAGCACTAAACGTTTAAACTTGTTATTTGCTTCTTCTTTAAAGTCTTCTCGTTCGATGTAAATTTCGCGAGTAAACGGTACATCACGACGACCCATTTCTTCTTTATTTGGGTGGTTAGCCACAGATAAAACCTCAACCTTGTCTGCATCGTAGTTTTCAATAACAACTTTAACAGGATCGAGTACGGCCATTGCACGTGGTGCATTTTCGTTTAGATCTTCACGGATACATGCTTCAAGCATACCCATTTCAACCATATTCTCTTGTTTTGTTACACCAATACGCAAACAAAACTCACGGATTGAACCTGGTGTATAACCACGGCGACGTAGGCCTGCAATTGTAGGCATGCGTGGGTCATCCCACCCTTCTACATGGTTATTTACCACTAAATCGCTTAGCTTACGCTTAGACATAATTGTGTATTCAAGATTTAAACGTGAAAACTCAATTTGCTGTGGGTGACACTCTAAACTAATGTTATCAAGTACCCAGTCGTACAAACGACGGTTATCTTGAAACTCGAGTGTGCATAATGAATGTGTAATACCTTCGAGTGCATCAGAAATACAGTGCGTGAAGTCATACATTGGGTAAATGCACCACTTGTCTGCTGTTTGATGATGATGAGCAAAACGTACGCGATAAATAATTGGATCGCGAAGCACCATAAATGAGCTAGCCATATCAATTTTAGCACGCAGGACACATTCGCCTTCTTTGAATTCGCCAGCACGCATTTTTTCAAATAACGCTAGGTTTTCTTCAACTGATGTATCTCTGTACGGGCTATTTTTACCTGGCTCTTTCAATGTACCACGGTATTGGCGTGCTTCGTCTGCTGTTAAAAAACAAACGTACGCTAAGCCTTTATTTATAAGCTCAACAGCGTAACCATATAAAGTATCAAAATAGTTAGAAGAATACTTTATATCGCCATCCCAGTTAAAACCTAACCACTGTACGTCTTCTTTTATAGAATTAACGTAGTTAATGTCTTCTTTTTCTGGGTTTGTATCGTCAAAACGTAAGTTACATAAACCGTTGTAATCTTTTGCGATGCCAAAATTTAAACAAATTGATTTGGCATGACCAATATGCAAAAAGCCATTTGGTTCAGGTGGAAAACGTGTATGCGTTGTTGCATGCTTTTTACTTGCTAAGTCTTCATCAATTCGGGTTCTAATAAAGTTACTTGGGCGATTCTCAATTTCCGCCATAGGAGTGTAGTCCTCTAAATATTACGTAATAACAAAACTAATGCATTATTACAAAAACATACACTAACATACAGCACTAGATTAAGGTTTATTTTTGATATTGCTTAACTTTAATTCAGCTGAACCATTGTTTATGAATAAAATTTGTTTTAACGCAATATTTAAGTCATCTAAACAGTTTATAGTAGGTAAATAACCTACATTATAAGGATTTAAAGATGGCGACACTTAATCAACATCGTGTATATATTCCAACTAATGCACGCGCTAACCACTACCTTTTAGCTGAAATAACCCCTAATCACGATTTTTATAAAAGCTTTAGTGATATAAATTGCTGCTATGAACGTATTGCACGCCAGCTGTTTGCTTCTTGTGATGAGTACGAGCTTTATAATGTGCACTTATTAGCGAATGATAAACTACCCGTTGTAAGATTTAATGATGAGTCTTATCAATTAGAAACAGATAAACAAATGCTCTTTTTTTATAATCCCCGTTATCACGAAGCGCATAAGATTTATTACACTGAAGGTACACCGAGTAAAAAAATACGCATTCTATTTTTAGCAACAGGCGATGATTTGCGAGCCAACTCTGCAGAATTTCATAATAAAGTTCAAAAAGTGTTAGACACTTTACAAGGACAACTCTTAATAAATCAGCCCCAGTTTAAACTACGCGACCATCAACACTTAACGTATGACCTATTTGCTAAAGAAAAAGGCAACAAGGAAAGCTATGGTTACAAATTAAGAAGTCTCTACCCTCGCTACCAATCAAGACAATGCAGCATACCCAATGATTATGCAGAAATGACTTACGCCACTTTTACTATACCGGTTTCGCGCGCTATTAAAACGCAGTTTCAAACACTAATGAACACAAACGATTATGCTAAATTTTATGACTACTTTGCTTATGCATTTATACGTGCGTGTCAAAATAATAACTTAAACCATGGCGCTATGGTTGCTAACGGTGCAACGCCTATTATACGCAACAGTAAAATAGATAAAAGTGAAGGCAATGATGAACTTCAAAAGTTAAGTTTTGATATTGAATCTAATGAAAATCAAATTAAGCACTTTTATGAAGCAAGTAAATTGGTAGAAACGCTGCATTTTGTAGTAGTCGCAACGCAGCAGGATAAACATGAAATGGGCTATGGTCGATTTATGAACCAAGTAGAAAAAACAATCCATACTCTGTGTAATGAGCTGGCTATAAATAAACAACGCCAAGACTTATCTGTACGCTTTTTCCAGCATATTAGTTACCCGTTCTAAATTTTCATCTAATAACAAAAAGGCCCGCATATGCGGGCCTTTTTAAAGAAAAACAAGCGATTACCAGCCTGTTTTCTCTTTAAGTGCTTTACCGATATCAGCAAGTGAACGTACAGTTTTTACGCCCGCAGCTTCTAATGCAGCAAATTTCTCATCAGCAGTACCTTTACCGCCGGCAATGATTGCGCCAGCGTGACCCATACGCTTACCTTCTGGTGCAGTAACACCAGCAATGTAAGATACTACAGGTTTAGTAACGTTAGCTTTGATGTACTCTGCAGCTTCTTCTTCTGCAGTTCCACCAATTTCACCAATCATTACGATTGCTTCAGTTTGTGGATCTTTTTCGAACATTTCTAGAACGTCGATAAAGTTAGTACCTGGAATTGGATCACCACCAATACCAACACACGTAGACTGACCAAAACCAGCATCAGTAGTTTGCTTAACTGCTTCGTACGTTAAAGTACCAGAGCGAGAAACAATACCTACTTTACCAGGTTTGTGGATATGACCAGGCATGATACCAATCTTAGTTTGACCAGGAGTAATAACACCTGGGCAGTTAGGACCGATCATACGAGTACCTGTTTGATCTAGTTTGATTTTAACATCAACCATATCAAGTGTAGGGATACCTTCAGTAATACAAACTATTAGCTCGATGCCAGCATCGATAGCTTCTAAGATTGCATCTTTACAGAAAGGAGCTGGTACGTAGATAACTGAAGCAGTTGCGCCAGTTTCTTTTACAGCATCACGAACTGTGTTGAATACAGGAAGACCAAGGTGCGTTTGACCGCCTTTACCTGGGCTAACACCACCAACCATTTGTGTACCGTACTCAAGCGCTTGCTCTGAGTGGAAAGTACCTTGGCCACCAGTGAAACCTTGACAGATAACTTTTGTATCTTTATTGATTAATACAGACATTATTTGCCCTCCGCAGCAGCAACAACTTTTTCAGCAGCGTCTGTTAGTGATTCAGCAGCAATGATATCTAGACCAGAGTTCTTAAGAACTTCACGACCTAATTCAGCATTAGTACCTTCTAAACGTACAACTACTGGTACGGTTACGCCAACTTCTTTAACTGCGCCAATGATGCCTTCAGCAATCATGTCACAACGAACGATGCCGCCAAAGATGTTTACTAAAACAGCTTTAACATTGTCGTCAGAAAGAATGATTTTGAATGCTTCAGAAACACGTTCTTTAGTAGCACCGCCACCAACATCCAAGAAGTTAGCCGGCTTGCCGCCGTGTAGGTTTACGATGTCCATAGTACCCATTGCTAGGCCTGCACCGTTAACCATACAACCAACATTACCGTCTAGAGCAACGTAGTTAAGCTCGAAGCTTGCTGCGTGTGCTTCACGAGCATCTTCTTGAGATGGATCGTGGAATTCACGGATTTTAGGTTGACGGTAAAGTGCATTACCATCAATACCGATTTTGCCGTCAAGACAGTGAAGGTTGCCTTCGTCTGTAATTACTAACGGGTTGATTTCAAGTAATGCGAAATCAAAATCAGTGAACATTTTACCAAGACCCATAAAGATCTTAACAAACTGTTTCATTTGTACTGGGTTAAGACCCAATTTGAAACCTAGTTCACGTGCTTGGTAAGCTTGAGGACCTACTAACGGGTCGATCTCTGCTTTGTGGATAAGCTCTGGTGTTTCTTCAGCAACAGTTTCAATTTCAACGCCGCCTTCAGTAGACGCCATGAAAACTACTTTACGAGATGCACGGTCAACTACTGCACCTAGGTACAATTCGTTAGCAATGTCAGTACAGCTTTCTACTAAAATTTTAGCTACTGGCTGGCCTTTCTCGTCTGTTTGGTAAGTAACTAGGTTTTTACCTAACCAGTTAGCTGCAAACGCTTTTACTTCTTCGATAGTTTTAACTAGCTTTACACCGCCAGCTTTACCACGTCCACCTGCGTGAACCTGAGTTTTAACAACCCACATATCGCCGCCAATTTTTTCAGCAGCTGCAGCAGCTTCTTCAGGTGTATCGCAAGCGTAACCTGTAGAAACGGGTAAACCATATTCGGCAAAAAGTTGTTTTGCCTGATACTCATGCAAATTCATGATGCTTTATCCAATTTTTTATACTAAAAGAGCTGAATATTTTTTCAAATAAACAACTATCCCAAATTGCGCACCTAGTATAGATCCCAAGGCTTAACATGAAAACCCCAGTACGACCAAAGGCGCAAAAAAAAAGCTGTGAATGTTCATTCACAGCTTACATTTCATACAACTAGATTAAACATCTAGCAATAAGCGAGTTGGATCTTCAAGTAACTCTTTAATAGTTACTAAGAAACCAACAGATTCTTTACCATCAATGATACGGTGGTCATAAGAAAGTGCTAAATACATCATAGGTAGTATTTCAACTTTACCATTTACAGCCATCGGACGGTCTTGAATTTTATGCATACCCAAGATTGAAGACTGTGGCAAGTTAATGATAGGTGTAGATAGCAATGAACCAAATACGCCACCATTAGTAATAGTGAAATTACCACCCGTCATATCAGCAAGCGTTAGCTTACCATCACGACCTTTAAGTGCTAACTCACGAATACCTTTTTCGATTTCAGCAACAGATAGTTTGTCACAATCTTTAAGTACTGGAGTAACTAAGCCACGTGGAGTAGATACTGCAATGCTGATATCGAAATAGTTATGGTAAACAATATCGTCACCATCAATTGAAGCATTTACATCTGGAAAACGCTTAAGAGCTTCAGTTACAGCTTTCACATAGAAAGACATGAAACCTAAACGAATGCCGTGACGCTTTTCAAACGTTTCTTGGTACTGCTTACGAAGGCTCATGATTGGTCCCATGTTCACTTCGTTGAATGTAGTTAACATTGCAGTTGAGTTTTTAGCTTCAAGAAGACGTGTCGCAATCGTTTTACGTAAACGAGTCATAGGTACGCGTTTTTGAGTACGATCGCCCATCGGTGCAGCTGGAGCAGAAGCTTCTGCTTTTTTAGCTGCTGGCGCTGGTGCTTTTAAGAAAGTATCAACGTCTTCTTTAGTTACACGACCATTTTTACCCGTGCCTTTAATTTTAGAAGCGTCTAGGCCTTTCTCAGCAATTAAACGACGAACTGATGGTGTTAACACATCTGAACTTTCGCTTGAATCTGCTGCTGGCGCTGCGTCTGCTTTTGCAGCTGGAGCCGCTGGTGCACCGCCTGCTTTAACCGAACCAATTACTTGCTCGCCTAATACAGTATCGCCTTCGCCGTGAATGATATCACCCATGATGCCATCTTCTTGAGCTACTACTTCAAGAACAACTTTATCTGTTTCAATATCTACCAAGTTTTGGTCGCGTGTTACCGCGTCACCTGGTTGTACATGCCATGTAGCAATTGTTGCGTCTGCAACTGATTCTGGAAGTACAGGTACTTTAATATCCACTTCTTTACCTTCTGATGCTGGTGCTGATTGCGCCACTGGCGCGTCTTCTGATTTAGCTGGTGCTGATTCTTCTTTAGTTGAACCTTCACTTGCTGGCGCTGCATCAGCATCACCAAGTAAACCCATAACTTGGTCGCCAAGTACGGTTGCACCTTCTTCTTGTGATATTTCTGTTATTACACCGTCATGCTGTGCAACAACTTCTAAAACCACTTTATCTGTTTCAATGTCTACTAAGTTTTGATCGCGAGTTACTTTGTCGCCAACACTTACATGCCATGTAGCAACGGTAGCATCTGCAACCGACTCAGGAAGAACAGGAACTTTAATTTCTGTGCTCATTGCTTATCCTTTATTTTCTATAGTAAGCGCGTCGGCAACGAGCGCTTGTTGTTCTTTAGTATGTACTGACATGTAACCACACGCTGGTGATGCAGACGCTTTACGTCCTGCATATTTTAATTTAGCACCTTGTGGGATTGCATCAATAAAGTGATGTTGTGAACAGTACCATGCACCTTGGTTTTGTGGCTCTTCTTGACACCATACAAAATCAGTTACGTGTTGGTAACGCTCTATAATTGTTTGCATTTCATCGTGTGGGAACGGGTATAACTGTTCAACACGTACAATTGCAATATTATCTTGCTCAAGCTTACGACGCTCTTGTAGTAACTCGTAGTAAACTTTACCGCTACAAAATACAACGCGCTCTACTTTCTCAGGATTAATATCATCAACTTCGTCGATCATATTATGGTAAACACCATGTGAAAGCTCTTCAAGTGATGAAGTTGCAAGCGGGTGACGAAGTAGCGACTTAGGCGTCATAACAATCAGAGGACGACGAAGTGGTCGAACTGACTGACGACGAAGCATAGCGTAAACTTGCGCCGGCGTTGAAGGAACACACACTTGCATGTTGTGATCAGCACATAGTTGCAAGAAACGCTCTAAGCGCGCTGAACTATGCTCTGGGCCTTGACCTTCATAGCCATGAGGTAACAAAATTGTAAGCCCACATAAACGGCCCCACTTTTGCTCACCAGAACTTAAGAACTGGTCAAATACAACTTGTGCACCATTGGCGAAGTCACCAAATTGCGCTTCCCATATTACGAGAGACTTAGGTTCAGCGGTAGCATACCCATATTCGAACGCAACGACAGCTTCCTCAGACAAAACAGAATCAAAGACTTCAAATGTGCCTTGATCTTCACTTAAATGCTCTAAAGGAGTGTAAGTTGTACCATCAGATTGACCATGAACAACAGCATGACGATGAAAGAATGTTCCTCGACCTGTGTCTTGTCCTGTTAAACGAATGTCAGTACCTTCAGACGCAATTGTTGCATAGGCAAGTGTTTCTGCCATACCCCAATCAAGTGGTTTTTCACCTGTGGCCATTAGCTTACGATCGTCATAAATCTTTTTAACGCGAGATTGAGCTTTATGTTGTTCTGGGTAAGAAGCTACTTTCTCACCAAGAGCTTTAAGCTTCTCTACAGATACGCTAGCATCGTAGTCAACATTCCATTCATGACCAATATATTTGGCCCACTCAGAAGAATGCGACGTCTCTGGCTGTATTTCTGAAACAACACAGCTGCCTTCATCTAGTGCATCACGGTACTCATCAGCTAAGGCTTTAACTTCTTGTTCAGAAAAAGAGCCTTCAGCAATCAGTTGGTCTGCATAGATTAAACGCGGCACTGGATGCTTTTTAATTTTTTGGTACATGACAGGCTGAGTTGCATTAGGCTCATCAGCTTCATTGTGACCATGGCGACGGTAACAAACTAAATCAATTACTACGTCACGCTTAAACTGATTTCTAAAATCAAGAGCAAGTTGAGTAACAAATGCAACGGCTTCAGGATCATCAGAATTAACATGGAATATTGGAGACTGAACCATTTTAGCAATGTCAGTACAGTATGGCGTTGAGCGAACGTCATCTTGCTTAGAGGTTGTGAAACCTACTTGGTTGTTGACAACAATACGAATACTACCACCACAACTAAACGCATTAGTTTGTGACATGTTAAACGTTTCTTGAACAACACCTTGTCCAGCAATAGCAGAATCACCATGGATGGTAATAGGTAGTGCTTTAATGCCTGACTTATCACCTAAACGGTCGAGACGACCACGCACAGAGCCCATTACAACAGGGTTTACGATTTCTAGGTGAGATGGGTTAAACGCAAGCGCCATGTGTACATTGCCACCTTTGGTAGCAAAGTCAGACGAATAACCCATGTGATATTTAACATCACCAGAACCTAACGTTTCTTTATGTATACCAGCAAATTCATCAAATAATTCTGATGGGTTTTTACCAAGTACATTAACTAAAACGTTTAGACGACCACGGTGAGCCATACCAATAACAGCTTCTTGTTGGCCGCTTTCACCAGCGCGGTGAATAAGCTCTTTAAGCATTGGAACTAACGCATCGCCACCTTCAAGTGAAAAGCGCTTAGCACCAGGGAACTTAGACCCTAAATATTTTTCTAGACCATCTGCTGCAGTAAGCCCTTTAAGGATACGTAGCTTTTCATCTTTTGAGAATTTAGGCCTAGACTGGACAGATTCTAGACGTTGTTGTAACCAACGTTTTTCCTCTGTTGATGTGATGTGCATATACTCAGCGCCAATTGAACCACAATATGTAGTTTTTAGTGCTTGGTATAGTTCACCTAAAGGCATAGTATCGCGCCCTACGGCAAACGATCCTACGTTAAACTCGCGGTCAAAATCACTTGAAGATAGGTCGTGGTACTCTAGCTCTAAATCTCGTACACGCTCTCGTTGCCAAATACCTAATGGATCTAGGTTTGCATTTTGGTGCCCACGAAAACGGAAAGCATTAATAAGTTGTAGAACTTTAACCTGTTTAAGGTCACCGCCACTACCCTCTGCTACCACTACTTCTCTATGCTTGTTTTTTGCAAGCTGTGCAAACTGTGCTCGAACCTCTGAATGTTTTACTTCAACATCCACACCATCAACTTTAGGTAATTGTTCAAACACTTCTCGCCATTCGTCTGGCACAGAAGTCGCATCGTCTAAATACGCTTCATAAAGCTCTTCTACATAAGCAACGTTGCCGCCGTTTAAATGTGAAGATTCTAGCCATGCCTTCATCACACCTTCGTGCATTTATAAGCCCTTTTTTTTAGCGCAGAAATTAATAGTTATTATAACAAGATGGCTAATATAATTTAATATTAGCCATCTTACCTTTACTAAGCTATCAAACCGCTCGGTTTAGTAACATAGATTTGATTTGTCCAATTGCTTTGGTCGGATTAAGACCCTTAGGACAAACGCTAACACAGTTCATGATACTGTGACAACGGAACACACTGAACGCATCGTCTAAATCCGCTAAACGTTCTTCAGTTGCTGTATCTCGGCTATCAGCCAAGAAACGGTAAGCATGAAGAAGGCCTGCTGGACCAATGAACTTGTCTGGATTCCACCAGAACGAAGGACACGATGTTGAACAACATGCACACAAAATACACTCATAAAGCCCATCTAATTTATCACGTTCTTCAATAGTTTGAAGACGTTCGCCTGCTGCAGGCTGATCATTAATTAAATAAGGTTTAACTTTTTCGTACTGAGTGTAGAACTGACTCATGTCAATAACAAGGTCACGAACCACAGGTAAACCTGGTAATGGACGTACTACGATTTTACCTTTGCCATTTTTTTGTAGCGTAGATAAAGGAGTAATACATGCTAAACCATTTTTACCATTCATGTTAACACCATCAGATCCACACACACCTTCACGGCATGAACGACGGAAAGATAATGTAGGATCTTGTTCTTTTAGAAGAATAAGTGCATCCAACACCATCATGTCGTGACCTTCCTCTGTTTGCAAGGTGTATTCTTGCATACGAGGAGCGTTGTCAACATCTGGATTATAACGATAAACTGAAAATTGTACTTGTGCCATCGTCTATCTCCTAGTAAACACGTGCTTTAGGTGGGAAAGCTTCACGCGTTTTAGGCGCATAGTTTACATCACGCTTACTCATTTCATCCGTTACAGGATTGAATACTGAGTGACATAACCAGTTTTCGTCATCACGATCTGGGTAGTCAAAGCGAGAATGTGCACCACGGCTTTCTGTACGGAAGTTTGCAGCTACTGCAGTTGAGTAAGCTGTTTCCATTAAGTTGTCTAGTTCAAGACATTCGATACGCTGCGTGTTGAAGTCTGATGATTTATCATCAAGACGAGCATGTTGCAGACGTTCGCGAATTTCTTTAAGTTCTTGAAGACCTGCAGCCATTGAGTCACCTTCACGGAATACCGAGAAGTTAAGCTGCATACATTGTTGTAGGTCTTTTTTGATTTGAACTGGATCTTCACCTTGGCCAGCCGTTGAATTTTCCCAACGATTGTAACGTGCAAGAGACGCTTCTAAGTCTGATTCTGAAGCAGCTTTAGATATTTCAACGTCATTTAGGTACTTACCTAAGAAGTTACCCGCAGCACGACCAAACACAACTAAATCAAGTAATGAGTTACCACCTAAGCGGTTTGCACCGTGTACAGATACACATGCAATCTCACCTACTGCAAATAAACCTTGAACTACTGTTTCGTTGCCTTGAGCATCGATTTGTAGCGCTTGTCCATTTACATTAGTAGGAACACCACCCATCATATAATGACAAGTTGGAATTACTGGAATTGGCTCTTTTGCAGGGTCAACATGAGCAAATGTTTTAGCAAGGTCACATACGCCTGGAAGACGTAAGTTAAGTGTTTCTTCACCCAAATGGTCAAGTTTTAACTTAAGATGTGGACCCCAAGGACCATCACAACCACGACCTTCACGGATTTCAGTCATCATTGAACGTGCAACAACGTCGCGAGACGCTAAGTCTTTTGCGTTTGGTGCGTAACGTTCCATGAAGCGTTCGCCATCTTTATTTAAAAGATAGCCGCCTTCACCACGACAACCTTCAGTTACTAGCGTACCAGCACCTGCGATACCCGTTGGGTGGAACTGCCACATTTCCATGTCTTGCATAGAAATACCAGCACGTGTTGCCATACCAACACCGTCACCAGTGTTAATGTGAGCATTAGTGGTTGATGCAAATATACGACCTGCACCACCAGTAGCTAATACAACAGCTTTAGATTTGAAGAAGGTAACTTCACCTGTCTCAATCTCAATTGCAGTACACCCTACTACATCACCATTATCGTTTTTAACTAAATCAAGTGCATACCATTCAGAGAATACATTTGTTTTGTTTTTAACGTTTTGTTGATATAGAAGGTGTAATAAAGCATGACCAGTACGGTCAGCAGCTGCTGCAGTACGTGCGGCTTGTTCACCACCAAAGTTTTTCGATTGACCACCGAAAGGACGTTGGTAAACACGGCCATTTTCAAAACGAGAAAATGGTAAACCCATGTTTTCTAATTCGGTAATAGCTTCTGGGCCAGTTTGACACATGTATTCAATAGCGTCTTGGTCACCGATAAAATCGGAACCTTTAACGGTATCGTACATATGCCATTCCCAGTTATCTTCGTGTGAATTACCAAGCGCAACCGTAATACCGCCTTGAGCAGATACAGTGTGTGAGCGCGTTGGAAATACTTTAGATATTAATGCACACGTTTTGCCAGATTCTGTAATTGCTAAAGCAGCGCGCATACCTGCACCACCTGCACCAATTACTACGGCGTCAAATTCACGAACAGAATATTTCACTTAAACACCCCATAATACGATTAGACCAATAGCTACGTAAGCAACGGCCATTAGGTTTAATACAAAACCTAAAACTGCACGAAGCTTTGCGCACTTAACATAGTCTGTAAGAACTTGCCAAAGGCCAATGCGGGTATGAACCATAATGCAAACAAGGGTAATTAACGTAAACCCTTTCATTGCTAGGTTAGAGAAGAGGCCTGTCCAGGCTTCGAAAGTGACTTCTGGCGTCGCTAAAAAATAGCCGATAATAAAAATCGCGTAAGCGCTGATTATTAATGCCGTGGTACGTAAAGATACGAAATCTTGTACACCATCACGTTTTAGAGTTGCTTGATTTAAAACCATATCCACACCCCTGCCAATACGGCAAACACAACACCAAGAGCCATTGAAACTTTAGCGCTGAGGTTACCTGATTCAAGTTCTTCCCAATGTCCCATATCCATAATCATATGACGGATACCACCAATAAGGTGATAACCTAATACAGAAACAGTGCCCCAAGCTATAAATTTGGCAATGAATCCGTTAAACAGACCCTTGACGAATTCAAAACTTTCAGCTGAAGAGAGAGACTCAGACCAAGCCCAAATGACAAACGTTAAAGCAAAAAATAATGCAACACCGGTGACGCGGTGAAAAATTGAAGCTTTAGCCGTTGCCGGCATAGATATAGTTGTTAGATCTAGATTTACAGGTCTTTGCTTTTTCACAGTTACTTGCCCATCTTTGCTCACAGTGGAGCTCATCTACTTGTTTTTCTAAAAACCCACCAAATATTACTGATGGAACTATCAAAATAAACGTACCAAAACAATTAAAGTTCACAAACCTGTAAATTTTAAGCTGTTAAGAATATGTTTACCCAAATACAATACGGTTTAAAACCACCGTTAGTATATATACCCACAGGGCTTTTTACAATTCTTGTTTATTTAGAGATGTTTGCGAATTAGCCAATAGTATTATATTTAATTAATACCGAATATTTATTATACATATATGCATAATGTTTATAAAAATTGACTTTAACCCCCTCTTTCACGTTAAAATGAGAAGATGTGCTTAAAACAGATTTCAGAACTTTAAAATCTAAAAATCAGAATAGATATCTTAATAGGAGATACATAACGATGGCAGATAAAAAAGCCACAGTCCAAATTGATGGACTAGATCCAATCGAACTTCCAATTTATCAAGGCACTGCTGGCCAAGATGTAATCGACGTACGTACGTTAGGTTCACACGGTCACTTTACTTATGACCCAGGTTTCATGTCGACTGGTTCTTGTGAATCTGCAATCACCTATATTGATGGTGGTAAAGGTGTACTACTTCACCGTGGTTACCCAATTGAGCAATTAGCTGAAGACTCAAATTACATTGAACTTTGTTACTTACTTTTAAATGGTGAGTTACCTTCTAAAGAACAATATGAAGTTTTTAAGAATGAAATAACTACAAGCACTATGCTTGACGAGAAGATTGCTAACTTCTTCCAAGGTTTCCGCTTTGACGCTCACCCAATGGCAATGCTTTGTGGCGTAGTAGGTGCATTATCATCTTTCTATCATGAAGACCTTGATATTACTGATGCTGAACAACGTAAAACAAGCGCAGTTAAACTTGTTGCTAAGTTACCAACAATCGCAGCAATGGCTTATAAAACAAATATCGGCCAACCGTTTGTATACCCACGTAACGATTTAAGCTACGCAGAAAACTTCTTACACATGATGTTCTCTGTACCTGCTGAAGAATATAAAGTTAATCCTGTAACTGCAAAAGCAATGGATAAAATCTTTATGCTTCATGCAGATCATGAACAAAATGCATCAACTTCAACAGTTCGTCTTGCTGGTTCATCTGGTGCTAACCCGTATGCATGTATTGCAGCTGGTATTGCATCTTTATGGGGACCTGCTCACGGCGGCGCTAATGAAGCATGTTTAAACATGTTAGAAGAGATTGGCTCTGTTGACCGTATCGATGAATACGTAGCTAAAGCTAAAGATAAAGCTGACCCGTTCCGCCTTATGGGCTTTGGACACCGTGTTTACAAAAACTTTGACCCACGCGCTACAGTAATGCGTCAAACGTGTCACGAAGTTTTAGCTGAGCTGAACATCCAAGATCCACTTCTTGATATTGCTATGAAGCTTGAGCAAATTGCGCTTGAAGACCCATACTTTGTAGAGAAAAAACTATACCCTAATGTAGATTTCTACTCTGGTATTATCTTAAAAGCGATTGGTATTCCAACAAGCATGTTCACTGTAATCTTTGCAATGGCACGTACTGTTGGTTGGATCACTCACTGGGATGAGATGCTATCTCAACCTGGTCATAAGATCAGCCGTCCTCGTCAACTTTATACTGGTTACACTCAACGTGACTACGTATCAACTGACAAGCGTTAATTAACGTTGGTTAGTTTAAAAAGGCCGCATTTTGCGGCCTTTTTTATTAACAACACTTGAGAATTATCATAAACCGATTACAATTCCTGCCTTAAAAACACTATGTAGATGAGCCATGCTTGCTTTAAAGTTTGATATAAATAAAATTAGAAACGACTTCCCAACATTAAATCAAACAATAAACGGCTGCCCGCTTGTTTATTTAGACTCAGCAGCAACCTCACAAAAGCCTCAATCAGTTATAGATACAATTACTGAATTCTATACGTTTCAAAACGCTAATGTACACCGTGGACGCCATACACTTAGCGAGCAAGCAACTTATTCATATGAACAAGTACGGGATAAAACTGCAGAGTATTTCAATGTATTTAGTAAAGAGATTGTATGGACTAAAGGCGCTACAGAAGCCATTAACTTGGTCGCTAACGGATTAAAAAAGCGCTTAAATGAAAGTCATACCATAATGATATCTCCGCTTGAGCATCATGCAAACATAGTGCCTTGGCAAATAGTGAGTCAACAAACGGGTGCTAAATTAATAGCGCTTCCACTAAATAAAAATGGCACGCTGAACACCAAAGAATGCTGTGAATTTATAAAAGAAACAAAACCTGCCCTATTAGCTATTACACAAGCATCTAACACACTGGGTAATATAACCGATTTAAAACCACTAATTAGAGCTGCAAAAGACGTCAATTCTCTTGTTCTAGTGGATGGTGCACAAGGTGCACTGCATTTAAAACCCGATTTACGTGAATTAAACTGTGACTTTTATGTCTGCTCAAGCCATAAAATGCTCGGCCCAACAGGATTAGGTGTGCTTTATGGTCGATATGAGCAATTAAATACCCTTGATATTTACCAATCAGGTGGGGAAATGATCGATAAAGTGTACTTAACTCACAGTACTTATCGTCCTGCGCCTGCAAAATTTGAAACTGGAACACCAAATATCTCTGGAGTTTTAGGCTTTGGTGCCGCATTAGACTATTTAAATGAATTAGATCACGCAAAAATCCAGCAATATGAGCAAAAATTGTTTAGTTATGCCGCTCAAAAATTGGTAAAGGTTGATGGTATTACAATATATAGCAACCTATCTGACAATATTGGTACACTCTGCTTCAACTTAAATGATGAACATCCTTATGATTTGGCAACTTTACTTGACGGGTACGGGGTTGCAGTAAGGAGTGGACACCATTGTACACAGCCATTAATGACACATTTAGGGCTTAATGGAACGCTAAGAGCGAGCTTTTGTTTTTATAATACCTATGAAGATGTAGATATATTCATTGATTCACTTAAAAAATGTATCGCTTTACTGGACTAAACGTCACTTTAATAGAATTAATTAGGATAACTCATGACAAATACGTTTAACAAAGTCACAGAATCTATAAAAAATGCGCCCGCTTGGCAGCAAAAATATCGTGAGATAATGCTTTTAGGAAAAACTTTACCTGTTTTAGCTGATGTTTTGAAGACTGATGATGCACTTGTACCGGGCTGTGAAAGCAAAGTATGGATGTTTGTTGAATTTGATTTAACAGAAAATACACTTGTTGTAATTGGTGACTCAGATACACGTATAGTAAAAGGATTATTAGCCATTATTTTAGCGCTTTACAATGGCCTCACACCAGAGCAAGTAGTGAATAAAAATGCGTATGAAGAATTTGAAAAGCTCGGCCTTATAAGCCACTTAAGCGCATCACGTGGTAATGGTATTAAAGCCATGGTTGATAAAATACAAACCATGGCACAACACAAGCTTAGTTAGCAAAAACTAAGCTTGTGAGCGTTGTTTTTTATCTAGATATTTACGCACCGCTTTTGCCGCAACAAAAAAACCAAAGCTTCCTGTGATCATAGTCACAGAACCAAAACCATTATTACAGTCCATATTCATCGTGCCATCAGCACTTTGCTTAGCATGACATACACTGCCATCGCTTCCTGGGTAAACCAGTTGCTCTGTTGAGTAAACACAATCAATATTAAACTTACGTTTAGGATTATTACTAAAATTATATTGCTTGCGCAAAATATAGCGCACTTTTGCAAGTAATGGGTCTTGCGTAGTTTTGGCTACATCACCAAAAGTTATTTGGCTAGGATCTGTTTGCCCGCCAGCACCACCAGTTGTAATTATAGGTAGTTTATTACGTTTACAGTGAGCAATTAATGCTGCTTTTTCTTTAACTGCATCAATACAATCAATCACATAATCAAAACCTTGAATATGCTCTTGAATATTATCAAGCGTAATAAAATCATCTATCACATTAACTTGGCACTGTGGATTAATAAGCTCGCAGCGCGCTTTCATTGCATCTACTTTAGCTTGACCAATAGTGCCCGTTAACGCATGAATTTGTCTATTGACGTTAGTCGCGCAAATATCATCCAAATCAATCAATGTTATTTTACCAACACCAGTACGTGCAAGTGCTTCTGCTGTCCAGCTCCCTACACCACCAATCCCTACTACACAAAAATGTGCTTCTTGAAGCCAATCAAACTGTTGATGACCATATAAACGCTTAATTCCGCCAAAACGTATATCTGTAACTTTTTCGCTCATTTACCAATCCAGTTGCCATGGCGATTGCCATGCTTGAAAATCTTGATGTTTAATTAACGCCAAATACTCATCACCATTATCGGGTAATAAAGTTAGCTGTATTTGTTCACCTTGCCATAAAAAGCTCAACGCATATGCATGTAAATAGGTACGATTTGAAGACGTACCTGCATACATTGCATCGCCTAAAATAGGTGAGCCAATACTTTTTAGTGCCACTCTTAATTGATGCGTCTTTCCTGAGTAAGGTTTTAAAATATACCCTCTAAACCCAGGCTTATAGCTTAGCGAATAAAATCGGGTGATTGCAGGGTTAAGCTTACTCGTTAGTAACTTAAACGAGCCACGGCGAGACTTAGCCATATCGCCTTTGATCCACCCCTGCTTCTTTTTTGGTTTAGCGTCACTAATTGCTAAATAAAATTTAGCAATCGCATGCTCAGTAAACATAACAGTAAAGCTGGCCGCAGCGGCTTTGTTTCGCGCTAAAATAATCAGCCCTGATGTCACTTTGTCTAAACGATGAACGGCATAAAGCTTTTGCGATAATTGTTGTTCGGCTAACACAACAAAACCGGGGCCCTCTTCTGAATGAAAATTAAGACCCGCTGGCTTTTCTAAAATATAAAAATCGTTATGTGTATAAACAACTTTTAATATCTTACTTACTTGCTCACTCACACGTTTTTACTTTTAATATGCGCTATCACTTTAGCTAAGTCATCGGGCGTATCGACACCTGCATGAGGGGCTATTTGAGCTTGTTCTATTTTGATTTTATAACCATGATACAACACACGTAACTGCTCAAGCGATTCAAGTAGCTCAAGTGGCGATACGCTCAATTCTATATATTGTTTAATAAAACCCGCTCTGTACGCATAAATACCTACGTGGCGCTGAAATGGCGCTAAATTAAGAGCACTGCTGTCATTCATCATTGTGCTTCTATCAAACGGAATACTTGCACGAGAAAAATACAGCGCATTTTTATTTATATCGCTAACCACTTTAACGGCATTAGGATTAAATACTTCATCACGCTCTTCAATAGCAACACTTAACGTTGCCATTGGTGCTGTTGAATCACTTAATAGTGCAGCAACTTGGGATACATTTTCTGGCGCAAGTAAGGGCTCATCGCCTTGTACATTAACCACAATTGTATTGCTGTCGAGATCAAGTAAATCAACTACTTCGGCTAAACGCTCAGTACCCGATTGGTGATCTTCGCGAGTCATTACAACATCACTAGTAAATAAACTTACTGCATCAAACACTTTTTGATGATCGGTTGCTATAACCACTTTACTTGCACCTGATAAACATGCTTTTTCGTAAACATGTTGAACCATTGGCTTACCGCAAATATCAGCAAGCGGCTTACCAGGTAGTCGAGTTGATGCAAAACGTGCAGGAATTACAACTACGAATTCCACTTTTCAACCTCTTCTAAAGATAACTCACGTGCTTCGTTTTCAAGCAATACTGGAATATCATCTTGAACGGGGTAAGCAAGCTTAGCTGCAGTACTAATTAGTTCGTTGTTTTCTCTATCAAAGCGTAATTTACCCTTACAAACTGGGCAAGCAATTATCTCGAGTAATTTTGTATCAAAGGCCATTGAGTATTCCTTTTTCTTTTAATAATGAATTTAATGTGTTTATTACGCTATCGGAAGGCTCTGCATCTACAGGTAAATAATACCAATTAGGTTTTGCAAAGGACTTACATTTAACCGCGTCTTTTTCGGTCATTATAATGCAATCATCACCAAACTGGGTAAAATCATCTGCTGTATAAGCATAATGATCTCTAAAATGATGAGTCGACAATAGCTTAATATTTTGTGCTTCTAATGAGTTTTCAAACCGTTTAGGGTTCCCAATTGCACTTATTGCATGTGCGTGAGTTACCGTATGTTTTGCATCATCACCTGAATTAACTAAGCGAAGGTTACTTACTTGCAGCACGTAGCTATTATTAGCCTCCCCGCCATTTTCAATTACTATATCAACACTTTGTAAGCGTTTAGTTGTTTCGCGTAGTGGCCCTGCGGGCATAACAAAACCATTACCAAAGCGGCGTTCACTATCAACAATACAACACTCAATGCTACGAGGCATTTTATAATGCTGCATCCCATCATCAGAAATAATGACATCTAGCGTATAATTTTTTTCTAATAAATCGATATTATGCTGTCTATTAGGGCCAACTGCTATTGGGCACTTTAAACGATGGTATAAAAGCACAGGCTCATCTCCAGCCTGTTGGGCGTCAACAACTGAAGTGACTAACAGCGGGTAATTATCTGATTGCCCACCATAACCTCTACTAATAATACCCACTGATAAACCTTGCTCGGTCAAATACTCATACAACCACAAAACAAAAGGTGTTTTACCATTGCCGCCTACACTTATATTGCCGACTACAATAACAGGCGTTTTGCACTCAAAAGGTTTAAGTATTTTAGCGCTGTACAAGAGTTTTAGAAATGCCGATACAACCCAAAACAAAGCACTTAATGGTAATAACAATAAAGTAATTAGACCAAATGGTTTATACCAGCTCTGCTCTATTTTGCTCACGCCTGATCACCAAACTGCATTTTGCAAAGTGCTGAATAAGTACCGTCATTTGCTAATAAGCTACTATGATCGCCACTTTCTATCACACGACCGTTATCAATAACATAAATTCGGTCACTGTTTTCAATAGTAGATAAGCGATGTGCTATAACAATAGAGGTTTTATCTTTCATTAACGTTTCTAACGCTTGCTGAATAAGCTTTTCAGATTCGGTATCAAGTGCTGACGTTGCCTCATCTAAAATCAAAATAGGTGCATCTTTTAATATTGCACGCGCTATCGCTATTCGCTGGCGTTGACCACCTGAGAGCATTACCCCATTTTCGCCTACCATGGTGTTTAATTGCTCTGGCAGGTCTTTAACAAATTCCCACACGTGCGCTTGTTTGGCAACTTGTTCTAACTCTTCAACAGAGACATCGTGCTTTATGCCATAACAAATATTATTGGCAATCGTATCGTTAAATAACACAACCTGCTGAGAGACTAAAGCAAATTGGCGACGCAGATCAGTTAATTTATAGTCCTGCAGTGCTATGCCATCAAGTAAAATTTCACTCGGTAGTTCTAAATCATAATAGCGGGGTAACAAGTTAGAAATTGTTGACTTACCAGAGCCTGAGCGCCCTACTAAGGCAATACTTTCACCCGCATCAATCGTTAGCGACAAATCGTTTAATACGGCTTCATCTTTCGTTGGGTACTTAAAGGTTACGTTCTTAACTTCAATTAAACCTTTAACTTTATCAACCGAAACAGTGCCTGTATCTTTTTCCATTTCTTCGTCTAAAACTAAAAATATACTTTGCGCTGCAGAGATACCACGTTGCATATCACTATTCACATTGGCAAGTTGTTTTAGCGGACGTAATAACATCATCATTGAGGCAATTAATGCCATGAAGTCACCAGATGTAATCGTATCAATCATTGATGGCAACGACACCGCCCACAAAATAACTGCCATGGCACTTGCCGCTAAAATTTGAATTATAGACACACTAAGCGCTTTAGTTGCGTCCATTTTGATACGTTGCTGACGATTATGATTATTAATTTTCGAGAAGTGATTAATCTCTTGATCTTGACCACCAAAACCATGAATAACTTTATGTCCGCTCAGCATTTGTTCTGAGCTACGGGTAACTTGCCCCATGGCAGATTGAATGTTTTTAGAAATGTGGCGAAAACGTTTAGAGACGACGGCGACAATAATAGCAACAAGTGGGATGATCACTAAAAATATCAGTGATAGTTGCCAACTGGTATAGAACATTACCGCAAGTAAAAATACAACAAATGCCCCTTCACGTACAAGTATTAGCAAGGCTTTAGTAATCGCCTGTTGAACTTGTTCTGTATCAAATGTGATTTTTGAAATTAAATCTCCCGTTGAGTTTTTGTCATGAAAAGAAACGGGTAAGTGCAATATGTGCTCAAATAACTCTTGGCGTAAAGAACGTACAACTTGGGAGCCTACATAACTTAAGCAGTAGGAAGACATAAAGTTAAAAACACCACGCCCTAGAACTAACGCGATAACGACAAAAGGAGCGTACTTTAAAACTTCTGTATTACGCTGGTTCAAACCTTGATCAATAAACGGCTTCATTAATTGAATAAATAAAGCATCCATTGCTGAATAGCCTATCATCCCAATAATTGCGACAAATGCGACGCTTTTGTAGGTGCCAACATATGAGACAAGACGTTTATAAATTTGTGTAGTACTTTGATCCATAACACTCTCTAAATACAGTAACAATCTGTATTGTATCCTCCGATGAGATAAAACTAAACGTCAATCTTTGATAAACCAGTAACTTTCCTGCCCTCTTGCTGTTTCTATAGCCAAATTCTTTGCATAAAATTTAATACTAATTTGCCCTTCAACGCCTGTCGTAAATTGCTGAGCGTTTATTTGGTTATAACGTTCGACGACAAGAGGCTTAGGGAATTCCCATTGCCCTTTATAGGCACTTGAATGAATAACTACTTGGGGAGCAACGTTATTTATAAAATTAACACTTGAGGATGTATCGCTGCCATGATGCGGGCTTAACATTACTGTACTTTTCAACGATTTATTATCCGCTAATAGCGATGCTTCACGCACCTTTGATATATCACCGGTAAGTAACACGCTATGAGTATTATCTGATACCCTAACAACGCATGAATCATCATTTTCATTTCCAAACCCTTTTGTACTAAAGCTTTGTACTTTTAATCCAGCAAAATCAATGTTTATGACTTCACATACATTATGTGTATTTTTAGGATGAAATTGTTGTAATGTTTCACCAAATCCAGCATCTATGAAATGTTGTAATCCTCCAGCGTGATCATTATCTTCATGACTTAGAATCGCCGTTTTCACTGTTAAATTATTTGCTTTAATATAAGGCAATAAAATACTTCGCGTACGGCTAAAGCGATTGAAATAACTGGGGCCAAAATCATAAATAAGCACTTGTTTATCTTTTTCAATTAATGCCATAAGTCCATGCCCTACATCAAATACATGTAGTTGCCACTTAGACTTTTCTGTTAGCCAATAATTTAATAAAAGCGTTATTGCTGGAATAAAAGCGAGCCATTTATAAGGAAGAAAATAAACCATCAACATAATAATATAAGTAAAAACGACAAATATTGAGTCAATTCTGCCAGTCGTTATCCACCTTAACGATTCTGGTATTTCATTAAGCAATTTAAATAGCGCATATAAGCCAGTATCAAACAGGTTTATTAAAATACTTATATCTAAGAAAATACTCAGTAATGTAAAAACAATTAAAAAAGGTAAGATAATGATTGAAAGCAGCGGTATAGCAATTAAGTTTATTATCAAACCTGCAATACTTACCCCATTAAAAAAATAGAGTGAAAGTGGCAATAAACCAATAAATAACGCTATTTGAATAACAAACAGTGAAATAACTTTGTTTTTTATGCGAGTGTTTAATATTGGTAATTTATTAATAACTGTAAAAATGATAGCAACCGCTAAAAATGAAAAGTAGAGACCTGGATTGAGTAAATTAAATGGGTTAACAATAAGAACAATAACCAAGGCAAATAAAATGCTCCGCCAACGCAGCGGCTGCTTAGCAAGAAAATACAATAATAAATAACAACCCAGCATGATAAGCGCTCGCGTTGCCGATACTAAAAAGTCACTTAAGTACACATAAACCAAGGCTACTAAAAATCCGCATGAACTGTAATAAAGAGTCAGGTTGAATGATTGCCCGATCGAAGAATTAATTTTTGCAAAAATGAATCGAGTAAATAGATAACCGAAGCTAAAAATCAAACCAATATGTAACCCCGATATAGCAAGTAAATGACTTAGCCCAAGAGATTGCATTAATTGTTTATCAGCGTAGCTCATCAAAGATTTTTCACCGCTAAGCAATGCATAATAGAGCCACTGTAGTTTTGTATCCGTATAAGTGTTTTTAAGGAAGTGTTGATAATCTAAAATTATGCTTTGTTTGTCGCTATTTATAATATTAAGATTTTTATTAAGCACTTTACCTTTAAATAATATTCTACTTATAAAAGCATAACGTTCATTATCAAATACATTAAAATTTTTATTACTACGAAAATGTTTTAAATGAATTAAAGCAGAAAATTCATCACCTACTATTAAAGGCTGTGCAGAATTAACACTGAGCATTGCTTTGGGTGCTCTAAAATCCGAAAAATCACTCCCTTCTAATGCCACTATTTTAACTTTAATATATTGAGGTTTTTTGTCAGAAATAACCTCTTCAACAATTAATGTAGAATCAAGTGCATACTTTTCATCCGGTTTTGGTATTTCAAAACTATAAAAAACGTAAAAATGCAGACCAACGAAGCAAATTGCACAAATAAAGCCTAACAATACATTTAAAAACGGCTTAAAATAAGCGCTCACTATAACAATGAAAATTGTGAATACTGTAAATTCGAGAGTTTGATAATAAAATACGGTTGCTATACAGCCAATTACAAACCCAAGACTTATCCACACTGATGTAAATGGTTGCTTTAAATGGCTAAAAAAACGATCCAAAGATTTTTACCTGATCCAAATAAAATTAGACATCATAAATCACTAAGAATATTTGGACGCCTTTTACAAGATGCAAATCTTTGGCATTTAAATAGACGTTCTGCTCGAGGTGCATTTGCAGTCGGGTTATTTTTTGCTTTCATCCCTGTTCCTTTTCAAATGGTTTTAGCAGCAGCCGGCGCTATATTATTTAGAGTTAATTTACCTATCTCAGTTGCATTAGTATGGCTTACAAATCCTTTAACTATGCCACCTATTTTTTATGGCTCATACTTAGTGGGTACATTAATACTTAATCAGCCTGAGCAACACTTTGTATTCGAAGCTAGTTGGTCTTGGTTTCTAGAGAGCATAGAAACTATTGGTCCTGCATTTTTACTAGGTTCGTTAGTATGTGCTTCTATTGCATCAATTATCGGCTATTTTGGTATTGATATTATTTGGCGCCGTTCTGTTAAAAAAGCATGGTTATCGCGAAATAATTAGTAGCCTTAAAACTAAATAACCACTGTAATACTAATCTTATAAAATATTATAGACGAAAAAAAACCAACTTTATTAAGTTGGTTTTTTATAATCAATATTAGTAAACTTTAAAAGCGAAATATACGTCTTAAGCCAACTAATGGTAATAGCAATAATGTATACCAAGGAAAGCTAGCAGAGTTACGCTCATACACTTCTGCTTCTACTGGAGCACAGTTTTCTACTTCACCGTTTGCAATTGGCGTTAATTTAACTGCAATAGCAATACTCTCGTATTCAATTTCACCATTGATATCAGTTACAACACCGCCTAAAGAATCAAGTTTTTCAACTGTCTTAGTCGCAGTGCCAAATATTTCATTATTTTCATTGATAGCTGTTGCTTCAACCATAGAATAAGCGTAATCAGTTTCGCCATCGGTATCATAACAAGGCAGTAAATCGTTTAGATTAGTGATTTTATCTTCACCAATTTTGTAAATAAAGGCTTCTTTAAGTCTTGAGCTATCAGATACACCCACTTCACCTTCGCCTACAATATACCCTTGATTATTTATATCGTTACCATAAGAACTTGAGCTTGAGAAATAATCAGTTGGGAAAACTGTATTACCTGTTTCGATGTCATGATAGAAGAATTTATTACGAAGAGTACCTTCAATACGCTTTGTCGCATAACCTGTAATTACATCATTATCATTAATAGCGATTGATTTACCAGCCTGCCAGTCATCTTCTTGATTAATAAAGTCAGTGACTGCACCATCTTTAAAATAGACTGGCATTGTAAGAATCGTATCATCATTTTTGTAATAACGCGTATTTGATGAACCAACTACAGTGCCTATTGCATTAATAGCTAAAGCTGTACTTGTAAATGCATCATCTTCCGTTTCACCTTCATCAGGTGTAAGTGCCATACCAAACTCTTCAACAGAAATAACATTCAGTGATTCGTCAAGTTCCCATTTAACAGCACGCTTATTAAATAAGCCTCGTGAAATATTAGAATTTAATAAATTGATACACACTGATGTTGGTTCGTCTTCATTATCACAGTTATCATCAATATTATCTTGTCTGTCATCAGGAATACTTGTAGAGATATTACCTACAACAGTGTAACCACTATTTGTTTTGACTATATCGTTAGCGCGGCTTGTGCCACCGTATTCATTAAACTCTGGTTCTAATGGAACTTTGATCATGCCATCAGCGCTTATTACAATCCCACGCTCTATAAACTCATGTGTGAACCACGTTTCTGCTTCATCTTCACCATCAGGTGTAAAAGACACTTTATCGTAAGGAGCACCGCCCCAACCAACAGTAACGCCGTCTTCACTTACAGCATTAAAAAGGTTAATAGTTGAACGCGTTAAACCATCATAATCAACCGATGCAACATCAAATAACGGTTGCTCTGTTACTTGTGTGTCATTGTACTTTATGCCAACTAATGAGCTTAATTTTTGATATTCAAAATTTGTAGAAATTGAAGATAAAAAACTAACCATGAAAGTATGCGCATCAGCATTAGTGAGTACAGCATCATTATTTTCAATGTCATCAAGTGTAAAGGTAATCTCTTTATCACTTAATTCAAATGCAGCCTCTGTATTATCGTAGCTATTTTCAATAATATTTTCAGTAAAATCTATATAGCTGATATCAATAGGTAAATTGTATAAACCATTTGCGAAACCAATAATATGCCCGCTTTCGCTTACATCTGTTACATAAGAATATTTAGCGTCTTCAAGAGTCCCTAATTCACTTAACTGGTACGTAGCACTTGTTGCTGAAGTGCTTAATGTCGCTAAAATACTGGCAGCGAGTAATTTATATTTCATTTTAGTCCTTACTACTGATTCTGTAATTCTTCAAGTTCTTCCCAGCGCTCAAGCGCAGCTTCAAGGTCAGACTCAAGTTGTGCCAAATGGTTCAATGCTTTAGTTGTTACATCACTCTCTTGTTTAAAAAAGTCTGAGTCACTAACTACAGCTTGTTGAGCTTCAATTTCAGCTTCTAGTTTTTCCATTTTATTCGGTAGTTGCTCTAATTCAAGTTTTAATTTGTAAGAGAGTTTATTTGCTTTAGCTGCAGGTTTAGCAACTGGAGCGACTACTTTTTCAACTTTTTTTACTGGTTGCTGCTGCGTTTTTTTTTCTTGTTCAGCTAAATAGTTAACGTAAGCCTCATAGTCGCTATAGCCACCTACAATATCTGTAACTTTACCGTTACCTTCAAACGCCCATACACTTGAACATGTATTATCAATAAATTCACGGTCATGGCTTACAATCAGCACTGTACCTTGGTATTGATTAATAATGTCCTCTAGTAACTCTAACGTTTCAATGTCTAAGTCATTTGTTGGCTCATCGAGAACAAGGATATTAGACGGTTTTAAAAACAATTTAGCTAATAGTAATCTGTTTTTTTCACCACCAGAGAGTGCTTTAACAGGAGTTCGAGCGCGTGCTGGAGGGAATAAAAAGTCTTGCAGGTAACCTAAAACATGGCGTGAACGACCGCCCATCATCACTTCTTGTTTACCTTCGGCAACGTTATCTTGAACTGTTGCTTCTTCGTCAAGTTTTTCACGGTATTGGTCAAAGTAAGCAAATTCTAAATTAACACCTTGCTTAGTTATGCCGCTATCTGGTTCTAAATCACCAAACATTAGTTTTAATAGTGTTGTTTTACCAATACCATTTGGGCCTACTAGACCGATTCTGTCACCGCGCATTACCAGTGTAGAAAAATCATCAGCAATAACTTTGTCTTTAAATGCATGACAAAGATTCTTAGCTTCAAAAACTAACTTACCAGAGCGATCTGCTGTTTCAATATTGAAATCAGTTTTACCAACTTGATCAACACGTTGCTTACGCTCTGTACGAAGCTGCTTTAACTCACGAACTCTACCTTCGTTACGCGTTCTACGCGCTTTAACACCTTGGCGGATCCATGTTTCTTCTTCGGCTAAACGCTTATCGAACAATGCATTTTGGCTTTCTTCTACTTTTAAATCATGGGCTTTTTGCTCTAAGTACGTAGCGTAATCACCAGGGTACGAAATAAGCTTACCACGGTCTAAATCTAAAATACGCGTAGCAACAGCGCGAATAAACGCACGGTCATGCGATATAAATACGATTCCGCCCTTAAACTCTTTTAAAAATTGCTCAAGCCACATGACGCTTGCCATGTCTAAATGGTTTGTTGGCTCATCAAGTAATAATAAATCAGGCTCACTAACAAGTGCACGTGCAAGTGCTACTTTACGTAACCAACCACCAGAAAGAGACTCAAGTTTAGCTTCTGGCGTTAATTCTAATTGTGTTAGCACTAATTGAATTCGGCTATCAAAGCGCCAGCCATCAGCCGCTTCTAATTGATTTGATAAACGTTCAAGCTTGTTTAATAACTTATCAGTACACACTGTTTGCAACTCATTACTTACATGATGAAAATCAATTAGTAAGTTTGCAATCTCAGGCATACCTTGCGCAACGTAATCAAATACAGTGCCATTTGCGCCTTTTGGTGGATCTTGTTCTAAACGAGAAATTCTAATCCCGCCTAGCTGATTTATTTCACCATCATCTAATACAACTTCGCCATCAAGCACTTTTAATAGAGTTGACTTACCCGCGCCATTTCGACCAACAACACACACTCTTTCGCCACTTTCTATAACGGCATCTGCTTTGTTAAGCAAAGCATGC
Organism: Pseudoalteromonas sp. SWYJZ12; assembly: GCF_015864395.1. Classification (NCBI taxonomy): domain Bacteria; kingdom Pseudomonadati; phylum Pseudomonadota; class Gammaproteobacteria; order Alteromonadales; family Pseudoalteromonadaceae; genus Pseudoalteromonas; species Pseudoalteromonas sp. SWYJZ12. The sequence continues at coordinate 373,083 of NZ_JADYXH010000002.1, read as the reverse complement.
GTACCAAAAGCAAGTTGTGCTTTTAAAATTCTAATTAAATCCATAGTTCTTATTTGCTCTTATTCTGCTTGTGCTAAAAATTCGCGCACAGTGTGTAAAGTAAAAGGCCAAAATAATTGCTCGCCTTTTTCACTTTTTAATACAGGAATAGTAATTTGATACTCAGCTATAAGCTGCTCATCAGTCATAATATCGATTAGTAATAACTCACTAGTATCACAAAGTACCTCAGTGATAAGTTGCTCAGCTTGCTCGCACAAGTGGCAACCATCAGTGTGGTATAAAACCCATTTAGCCATGTGTGATTAACCAGCTATTATGGATTTTTTTATTACGTTTAAAGTCTGGTGATAACGTTTTATCTGAAATATTAATGGCTTTTAAACCTAAACCAATCAGACCAACTTCATCTATCACAAAGCCACGTTTGTTATTAGAGAAAATTAAGGTACCTGATGGGCTTAAAATCTTTTTAACCCACGTTAATAATTTAATGTGATCGCTCTGTACATCAAACGCGTCTTTCATACGTTTTGAGTTTGAAAACGTTGGAGGATCTAAAAATATCAAATCATATTGTGCTGTCGCGTGCTCTAACCATTTTAAACAATCAGCTTGCTCAAAACGGTATCGTGTATTACTAATACCATTTAAATCAAAGTTATCTTGGCCCCATTTTAAGTAGGTCTTTGATAAATCGACTGTAGTAATGGCTTTAGCACCACCAAGAGCAGCATGTACAGAAGCTGTACCTGTGTATGCAAAAAGGTTTAAGAAACGTTTATCTTTAGCATTTTCTTGAATATAACGGCGCATTAAGCGATGGTCTAAAAACAAGCCTGTGTCTAAGTAGTCAAATAAATTAACTTTGAACTTAGCACCAAACTCTTCAACAACCATAGTACGGTTTTGTTTAGACATAGCGGTGTATTGATCTTCGCCCTTCTGCTTTTTACGTACTTTTACAGCAATGTTTTCAGGTGAAATCTCAAGCTGTTGAGCCGTTAAACTTATTACGTCTTGCAGGCGTTTTTCTGATGTTTTTTCATCAATTTCTTTAGGCGCTGCATATTCAAAAATTACAGCAGAGTCACCGTAAATATCTACAGCAACATTATATTCAGGAATATCCGCTTCATAAACGCGGTAAGCGTCTATTTTATTTTGTTTAAGCCAGTTTTTTAAGCCTTGCTTATTTTTTTTCAATCTATTTGCGAATGACGTTGAGCCTTCAAAATTGAGTGCTTTTTTGTCATCTGTAGTCAAGCTTACTTGCTTATCATCTAATTGATATAAGTTAAGCTCAACATCTAATGGGCCATTTTTAAATTTATAACGCTTAAGGCGCACAAGTTTTAAAAGTTTAAATAGGCTCTCGTCCATACCCAATAAGGCAAGTTTCCAGTGATTGAAGTGCTTTTTAAAGCCAACGCCTAAATTACGGTGTAAATCAACAAGCTCAGCCATAGAGCCAATACGCTCACCATAAGGTAAGTTTGAAATTACAACACCCGGTAATTTTGCAACAGCTGTAAGTTTAGTTGCATCACTTTGCTTAAACTTAATCACGTCGTCAAGCTCTGCACGTTTAGCATTATCAATTGCTTTACTTAATACTTGCTCATCGTAATCGTGGCCAATTAACCACAATTTAGGATCAGTAATATTAGCGAGTAACTCTTCTTTAAGCTCTTTAAACTTAGCGGCTCTAAAACTGGGTAAACGCTCAAAAGCAAAACCTTCACGGAATAATCCTGGCGCTTCGTTTCGTGCCATACCGGCAGCTTCTATCAAAATAGTACCCGCACCACAACATGGATCGAATAAAGGCTGTTTTACATTTTCAAGCCAGCCACTTCGCTTAATTAATGCAGCAGCTAAGTGCTCTTTAATAGGCGCTTTACCTTGGCCTTGGCGGTAACCACGTTCTGACAAACGAGGACCTGAATAGTCAATATACATCGATACGCCGTAACGATTTAATCGTGCAACTACGCGCACGTTAGCATCTTGCTTATCAACGTTAGGACGTTGCTCGTATAAATCATTAAAATAGTCAACAATCGCATCTTTGATTACAAGACCCGAAAATTGCGTGTTTTTTAATGAGTCATTGGTACCGTTGAAGTCGACAGCGAATGTTTGCGTAGGTCCAAACCATTCTTGCCAAGGTTGCGAGCGCGCAAAATTATACAGGCTATTTTTGTCATCTACGCCTTCTTTTTCTTCAATAAGCATAAGCACACGCGTTGCAAAACGAGTTGATAAACAAACCTTTTGCGCAAGTAATGAGTCAGCCTCAAAACGAACAGAACCAACAGTTTGCTTAGACACGGTTGCGCCAAGTTCTGTTAGTTCATCAACCAATAAATTTTCGATTCCGATAGAAGTAAGTGCGATAAATTGCAAAGTAATAACCCTTAATAGCTAATTGCGCAGGATTATAACATAGGTTGGGCGACAAACACGCCATAAAGACACGCTTAAGACTTAAATTTGGTTAGGCGGTTTGACTTTGATATTGCTGATTTAGGATGGGGTGGACTCGATTATTCAAAATACGGATTACTTCAAATTGCGCTAAAGATAAGTTTTCGTCTAATTTAAAGGTTTCACTTAAATTCAAACAAATAGATGCATCAGGACAATGCTCTACAATTAAAAAATCACCTGACTGCGCTTTAGATGTTAATTTTACTATTGCCTCTACGCTTGGTTCTGTCCCTGTGTATTCTTCAAAAAACCAACTTTTTGCTAAAACGGGTTTTAAGTGATACTTAACAGCAGTCGCATTTAATGATATTTGACAAATTTGTGCCGCAGACCACAATTCAAATCCATCCAGATAATTATAAACCTGTTCGTAAAATGCAGCATCTTCGAGACTAAAACGTGGATTTTTAAAAACAGAATCGGTGAGCTGTCTTAATTTATAAGGCGTGCATAATTGCATGTCGTCATTTAAATCAAGTAACAAACGATTTTTATCAGGACAAGTAATCCACTGCCATTGCTTTGATGCTTGTAACATTTACTCCTCCTTGGGTATGTTGAATAATTATTGCTCAGAGTATAACCGCTTTTGACCACTTTTAAAATGTTTGCTTAGAACATTTAGCTAACGATCAAAAGCTTAGATAACTGATCCTTATAAGCCGTTAACGATCGACTTTACCAATTGTGGACCTTTGTAGATGAACCCAGTATAAACCTGAACTAAATTTGCGCCTGCATCTAACTTTTCTTTTGCAGATGTAGCATCATCAATACCGCCGACTCCGATGATTGGTAGCTTACCTTGTGTTAAGCGTTTTAGCTCACTTACTACCTCTGTAGAGCGCATTCTAACAGGGTGACCTGATAAACCGCCCGCCTCTTGTGCATATTGCTGCCCCATGACTGCGGCTCGCTCAAGCGTTGTGTTTGTGGCAATTACACCATCAATTTTATTATTTAAAAGTGACTCACTTACTTGCTCTATTTGTATTTGATCGAGATCCGGTGCAATTTTTACAAGCATAGGAACTTGCTTATTATGCTTTGCAATTAAATCTAACTGTTCATTTTTAAGACTTTGCAATAAATCATCAAGTGCAGCACCATATTGTAAATCACGAAGCCCTGGGGTATTTGGTGATGAAATATTTACCGTAATATATGAGGCATGCTCAAATACTTTACGCATACAATGAATGTAGTCATCTTTACCTTGTTCGTTAGGTGTATCTTTATTTTTACCAATATTGATACCGAGTATGCCACTGTACTTTGCTGCTTTTACATTTTCGACTAAATTATCAACACCTTTATTATTAAAGCCCATACGGTTAATAATTGCGTTTGACTCTGGAAGTCTAAAAATACGTGGCTTATCATTACCAACTTGAGGACGCGGTGTAACCGTTCCAACTTCAATAAAACCAAATCCCATTTGGCTAAATGCATCTATACATTCTGCACTTTTATCCAGGCCAGCGGCAAGCCCTACTGGATTTTTAAATTCAAGACCTAAAAAGTTTACGGGTTTATCTGAAACACTTTGTGACCAAGCTATATTTAGAGGCGTATTAGCAAAACGACGAAGATTATTAAGTGCAAACTCATGCGCCCACTCCGCATCACGGGTAAACATAAAACGGCGAGCTAAATCATAAAACATCAATATAATCCTCTTTTTAAATTTCAGACAAAAAAATACCTCAGACAAGGCTGAGGTATTGTATAACAATTTTAACAATCAGTTATTTATTTACTAAACAAATAACTGATTAAAGCTAAATTATTTTCCTGATGTATCACAGTTGTGACTTAATAACATAAGTTCACGAAGTGCAACTGAGAACTTAGCAAAGTCGTGGCTTTGTGATGTTTTAAACTCAGCCAACATTTGTTTCCAACGCTGAAGTAATAAATCTTGGCTATCCATCCACTCATCTATTTGACTATCAACATCGCTCTCGTCACCTTCAAAGCTATTTAGCACCACTTCAGATAACGTACGTTGCTGCCAATCAAGCTCTTCACGATAAGATGAACGAGCAAGTGCTTGCCAATGATTTGCTACTGGTTGCTTAGTTATTTGCTCTAAGAACCAATGCAGACCCATTCTCGCGCCTAGTTTAAAGTAAGTATTCGATACCATCGAAATACTCTTACCTGAATTATTAGCAACCTCAGCTAAATCCATCACAGAGAATAAGCTTGATAACGAAACAATACGCTTAGCTATATCTGCAGGAACGCCGGCATCAATTAACTTATTAGCTTCAATTACAATACGGTCATTTTCTTTTTCAATCATGTACGTATTTAAATTATCGCTTAAATCTTTAAATGTTGGCGCAAAGAATTCAATTCCTTGTTCAATCGTTTGTGACTTATTACGATGACGTAAGAACCAACGCGTAGTACGACGAACAGTACGACGAAGTTGGTAAAGCATTTCAGTTTGTACCGCTGCTGGTATTTTATTATCCAGTGCGCTGATAGACGACCATGTATCGCGCATTTCAAATATTTCGCTAGCAATTGAGTAACACATTGCAATTTCAGCTTCGTTGGCACCGGTTTCTTCATGCATACGTACCATGAAGTTTAAACCCATATCGTTAACAATGCTGTTAGCAAGTTTGGTTGCAATAATTTCTTTACGAAGTGGATGGTTGTTCATCGCATCGTTAAACTTCTCACGTAGAGGACGTGGGAATGACTTCACAAGCAATTGACGATAGTAAGGGTTTTCAGTAATTTCATCACTTACTAAAGACTCTTTTAATACCATTTTTGCGTAAGACACTAGCACTGAAAGCTCAGGGCGAGTTAAGTCTTTACCTGCGGCTGCACGTTCTGCCAATTCTTCATCACTTGGAATGAACTCAATAGCACGGTTTAACTTGCCATCTTTTTCAAGTGCATGAATAAAACGAATCTTTTCTTTAAGCGTTGAAGTACCTTTAGACTGCGTAATTGAAATAGTATGTGTTTGACGGTAACAGTCTTTTAATACTAATTCAGATACTTCATCTGTCATTGAATAAAGTAGCTCATCACGTTGTTTACGTGTTAAGTCACCTTCAGCAACCAAGCCATTAAGTAAAATCTTAATGTTAACTTCGTTATCTGAACAGGCAACGCCCCCTACGTTATCAATAAAGTCAGTATTAACACGACCACCCTTAGCTGCAAATTCAACACGACCTAATTGAGTTGCACCTAAGTTACCGCCCTCACCAATTATTTTAGCGCCTAAATCTCTACCATTGATACGTAGTGCATCGTTTGCACGATCCCCTACATCTGCATCAGTTTCTTTAGAGTTTTTAATGTATGTACCAATACCGCCATTCCACAGTAAATCGAACTCCATCATCAATGAAGCTTTCATTAACTCATTTGGGGTCATACTTGCTTTTTTAGTGCCCAACATTTTTTTCATTTCTGGGCTAAGCGTAATTGATTTAGCAGCACGAGAGAAAACACCACCACCGGCAGAAATTAACTCTTTGTTGTAATCATCCCACGATGAACGCGGCATATTGAATAAACGTTCGCGCTCAGGGTAAGAAGTAGCAGCATCTGGGTTTGGATCAACAAAAATGTGCATATGGTTAAAGGCAACTTGTAAACGAATATGCTTAGATAACAACATACCATTACCAAATACATCACCAGCCATATCGCCTATAGCTACCACTGTAAAGTCAGTCGTTTGACAATCGATATCCATTTCACGGAAATGTCGTTTAACTGACTCCCATGCGCCTTTAGCTGTAATACCCATTTTCTTATGATCGTAACCAACCGAGCCACCTGATGCGAATGCATCGCCTAACCAGAAATTGTATTCATTAGCTATGCCGTTTGCGATATCAGAGAAAGTCGCGGTTCCTTTATCGGCAGCAACTACTAAGTAAGCATCATCTTCATCGTGGCGAACAACATCACGAGCTGGCACTACTTCACCGCGCTCTATGTTATCTGTAATATCTAGAAGACCACGGATAAAGATTTTGTAACACTCTTGGCCTTCTTTTATAAACGCTTCGCGCTCACTAGGTAGTTGTTTACATACAAAACCACCTTTAGAACCAACAGGTACAATTACTGTATTTTTAACTTGTTGTGCTTTAACTAGGCCAAGTACTTCAGTACGGAAATCTTCACGACGGTCAGACCAACGCAGTCCACCACGCGCTACTTTACCGTAACGTAAATGCACACCTTCAACGCGCGGAGAGTATACAAAAATCTCAAACGCAGGAAGAGGAAGCGGTACATCCGGAATTAAACTAGGCTGTATTTTAAACGAAACATAAGACTTAAACTGACCTGCATCGTCTTTTTGGAAATAGTTAGTACGTAGCGTAGCAACAATCATATCTACGTATAAACGTATAATGCGGTCATCATCAAGGTTTGCTACATTTTCAAGTTCTAAGTAAATTTGCGTACTTAACTTTTCAAGTGTTTTAGCACTTGCTGGGCTCTTAACTGAGAACTTTTTAGCAAATAAATTAACAATTTGCGCTGCAATGTTTGGATAATTTGCAAATGTGCTCTCAATGTAACTTTGTGAGAACGTTACACCAATTTGACGCATGTACTTAGCGTAAGCACGTAAAATAGAGGCTTCGCGGCCAGTTAAGCCACCCATTAATACTAAACGGTTAAAACCATCATTTTCAAGGCGGTTGCCCCAAACATTTGTTAATGCAGCGCGAAAACGTGCTGAAATTTTATCAAAGTCTGCCATCCCTTTGCTGTCAATAAGCATCGAGAAGTCCATGATCCAGTTAATACGACCATCGCTAGTTTTAACTGAATATGGTGTTTCACCAACAACGCGCAGACCAAAGTTTTCAAGCATTGGCATAACATCAGATAAGTGAATTGGCTCATCTTTATGGAATAAGCTTAATCGTACAATATTACTGTTTGCTTCTTCTTGAGGACGGTAGAACAGCATTTCTAGCTTGTTTTCATCGCTAAGTAGTTCTAACTTTTCGATATCAACAACCGCTGCACTTGGAAGCACTTCATCTTTGTATGAGCGTGCAAACGCATTACAGTATTTACGATTTAAATCGTTACCACGTGCTTCACCCGCAGACTCTAAAAGTGCAGATTGAAGTTTATCTTCCCACGTACGTGCAGCTTCTACTAAATTGTTTTCGATGTCTTTCACGTTATATTCGATCTTGTTGTCGGTCACACGAACGGTGTAATGAGTACGCGCCAGTGTTGACTCAGAGAAATAAGTAGTAAATTCGACTTTATCGTCAGAATTAAATGCATTAGCTAATATATCTTGCGTTTCACGACGCAGAGCCGTGTTATAGCGTTCGCGAGGAACATAAACCATGCAAGATAAAAAGCGACCATACGCATCTTTACGTACAAACAAGCGACACATATCGCGCTCTTGTACTTGTAAAACGCCCATAGCAACTTCAAGTAGCTCACTTTCGCGCGCTTGAACTAGCTCATCACGTGGGTAGGTTTCTAAAATATTTAAAACAGCTTTGTAAGCGTGTGTACCTTTAGCAAAATCACACATTTCCATAATGCGGTTAATTTTACTTTTTAATACAGGTACATCAGTAGCACTGTTATTGTAAAAGCTTGATGAGAACAAACCAATAAAGCGGTCTTCACCAATTACATTGCCTTCATCGTCAAAACGCTTAATACCTACGTAATCAATGTAAGCTGGACGGTGAACGCGAGAAACAGAGTTTGTTTTTGTCAAGATCAGTAGGTTGCTGCTGCGTGCTTCTTGGCGAGCAACTTCTGGTAATTCTGATAATAATCGTGTGTGTTCTTCAGTAGAGTTTTTCATCAAGCCAAGGCTTGATTCCATTTTACCTTTTAATTGGTAATCACCTTGAACTGGGCTTAGCTCATATTCACGGTAACCCATTAGGGTAAAGTTATCTTTCGCTAACCAATCTAAAAACTCAGTTGTTTCTGAAACTTCTTCTGTCGTTTTATTATGATGACGTTTAGGTAACTCTTTGGTTACTGCAATCAATTTTTTACGAATTGGCTGCCAATCATCAACAGCAACTGATACATCAACAAGAACCGACTCTAACTCTTTCTTGAAAGACTCAATCACAGAAGAATCTGTTTGACGGTCAATTTCAATAAAAAATACTGTTTTAGTAGATGAGGATTCTTGCTCTGCTTTTAAATTTGATAATCCAGAAATTTTAGCGTTTTCATCGCGCTTAATTTTTAATGGGCAGTGAAGTAATAAGTGAGAGGCGATATTTTCACGAGTCATGGCCATACGAACAGAATCAACTAAAAACGGCATGTCTTTAGTAATAATCTCTACGATTGTATGTGATGACTGCCAGCCATCTTTTGCCACTTCAGGGTTGAAAACGCGGATAACTGCGTCGTCGGTAGTATTTTTTTCTAGCGAGTTCCAAAGGCTTAATGCTGCGCCATATAGGTCACTATCGTTGCGGTTTGCCAAATCCTCTTTAGACATATTGCTGTACAAGGCTTTGGCGAATTTCTCAACGAGTAACACATTATCAGCGCGAACTTTTTTCTGGATCAGCTTACAGACATTATCTAGGATAACCGAGGCTTGGCCTTCATTTCGTGTCATTGTATGTTCCTTAATCTATTACTGCTCAGGAGCAGGAATTTGTACAGCTATTCATTAGCGTGGAGTCAATTAAATTCTAACCCTTTTACAGCTAATAAACAGCCTTTTCGATGAAAACATTTTAAGCATTTCAGCTATTTGGTCATCTATTCACAAATTGTAGATATAAATGGCCTTTACAGGCCATTTAGGAGCAAAATTATTCACATTATTTTTTCTGGTCAGTCCAGAGAAGGCTACCAATAGCGGGTAATAACAACACTGCACCTAACATATTCACTAAAAACATGAAGGTTAACAGTATACCCATATCAACTTGGAATTTAAGATCTGAGAATATCCACGTACTCACACCAATCGCAAGTGTAATACCGGTAAATAGAACCGCACTGCCACGTTCAACAAGCGCATTTCGATAAGCAACACTTAATGGTACATTTTGCTTAAGCTGCCCCATCATCGACGACAGTATATAAATACCGTAATCGACCCCAATACCTACTCCTAGAGCAATAACTGGCAAAGTAGAAACGGTTAAGCCTATTTCTAATTGCACCATAAGTGCTTGTGCAAGTGTTGATACGATATAAAGCGGCAATACCACAGCAATCGTTGCCTTTACGCTTCTAAAGCTCATTAAACATAAAATGATAACGGCACCATAAACATAAAGCATCATTGGTATTTGCGCTTCTGCAACTGACTCATTAGTCGCTGCCATTACACCAACAGGTCCTGAAGCTAATTTAAATGCTAATTTATCAGTGCCCTCTTCTTGCGCAAATTGCTTAACACTCTTAATTACAGTATCTATAGTTTGTGCTTTATGATCATCTAAAAATATAATCACTGGCATAACTGAACAATCACCGTTAAGTAAACCTGTACTAGTTTCAACTCGAGACGTTGACTGCACTAAACTTGCTGAATTTCGTGGCAAGCTTTGCCATTTCAAATTGCCTTCGTTGTAGCCTGCGTTAACCGATTGAGCTACAGAGCTCAAACTTACAGCAGACTGCACACCTGCTACATTCTCTACTTTGTATTGAAAACGGCTTATACGCTCCATCACATCATGCTCAGTACATGCTGCAGGATACGCTTCTACAATTACCTTTAAGATATCAGACGAGATAGTGTACTTGTCTGATATTAAAAACGTGTCTTGATTATAACGAGCATCTTGATGCAGTGATGGCGCGCCTGCATGTAAGTCACCTATACGCATTTTATCTGCTTGCCAGTAACCTAAAGCAAATAGAACAAGGGTAAAACCAATAATCATTTTAGCTACTTTAGGATCAGTCGCTTTAACAAGTAAGTCGCGGATTTTATCAAGCATGTTTGGTTTTGCTGCATCACCAGATTGAATATGTACACTGTTTTCAAAGTTCATGTACGAAGCCCAAACAGGCAATAAGATTAAATTAGTAAATATAATTACTGCTACACCTAAACTCGCTGTAATGGCAAGTTCACGGATAATACCAATATCGATGGTAAGTAATGTTAAGAAGCCTACGGTGTCTGAAAGAAGTGCAATACCGCCTGGCACTAATAAAGCCCTAAAACTTGACTGACAACAAATACGTGTTGTTTTACCTTCACCTACTTTTTTACCAATCGCATTTATCATCTGCACACCATGGCTTACACCAATAGCAAATACTAAAAACGGTACCAAAATAGACATAGGGTCAAGGCCAAAACCTAAACTTGAAAGCAGGCCTAATTGCCAAATAACAGCAATAATGGAACATGCGATAGGCAAAATAGTCAGCTTTAAACTGCCACAAAACAGCCAAACCATAATAAAAGTAAAGGCGATAGCAATGGCAAAAAATACAACCACCCCTTTTGCACCTTCAGCTATATCACCAGCCATTTTTGCAAAACCAATAATATGAATACTTACTTTGTCTGTACTTAAAGGCTCTCTTAAATCACTTTCTAGCTTTTGTGCAAAAGCTAATGTGTCTAATTTTTGTTGTGTTTGAGGATCAGTTTCTAAAAGTTGAGCAGTTACCATTGCACACGAATAATCGCTGGCAATCATACGTCCTACAACTTTTGCTTTTTCAATGTTTTCCTTTACTACACCTAAACCACGCTTATCTGCTTTAAAGTTAGCAGGAATAATTGGGCCACCGGCAAAGCCATCCTCCACTACTTCAACAAAACGAGCACTGGGTGAAAATATTGAGTTAACTAATGGACGATTTACGCCAGGAATGAAATAAAGCTGATCGTGAACCGCTTTTAATTGGGTAAAGAACTCTGGATTAAATATATCACCACTGTCATCACACACTGAAATCAAAATACTGTTTGCACCACCAAACTGCTTTTCATGCTTGGTATACACTTTCATATAATCGTGGTTTAACGGGATATTTTTATTAAACGATGCATCTAATTGAATTTGAGTCGCTTTGAATACAAGTAAACAGGTTATAAGTGCAAAACTTATAAGCATAATTAAGCGATGTCTAAAAATCGCCTTTTCAATAAAATCGAGTAGTTTATGCATTAAGGGGTTAACTCCTTCACTTTAATGCCATCTTCTGTAGCCATGATCAGCCTATTATCTAAAATTACACCATCAAGAATCGCTTTACCGTCAGCAAGCTGCTCATGGGTGAGTAACCCATCTTGAAGATGAAAAATAACGCCACTGTTGGCAAGCATAAGCCATTGTTTGTTATTATAATTAATGATGTTGTTGATCGTCGCTGTTTTAACATTTTCGAAATGCTGCCACTGCTGTTCACCATTTTGCTTTGCAAAAACATTACCTCGAAGCCCTGCCACAATTTCTTGTGTGCTATCTGATGCAACTGCAAAGAATGACCCAGGATAAATTTCTTCTATCCTTTGCCAAGTTTGACCATCATCAATGCTTCTGGCCATCAAGCCCATCTCACCAACCAGCATTAAACCATTATCTGTTTTTTCGATTCGATTAAAGTGCGGTAAAATTGAAGCAGTTTCGGCTTCGTATCCTTCGGGGTCATTTTCTTTTAAATCGTTCAAGTAATCACGATCATCACTAAATAATAGCGAATCTAAAAAGCGCTTTTGCCAATGTTTACCACCGTCGGTGGTTTGATAAAACATACCATAGGCGCCCACTGCAAAACCTTTTAAATCATCTTCAAATAGGATATCAAGGCAGGGTTTATCTAGTTCTGGTTTAACTTGTTGTAACTGCCAATTAATACCACCATCGGTAGTATTAATAATGGTGGCATCGTGTCCACATGCCCAGCCATTATTTTCATCGCTAAAGTCAACAGCTGTTAATAGCACTTGAGTCGGTACAAGTTCAGCTTGTTGCCATTTATTACCAGTGTCACTTTTAATAACGGTACCATGCTTGCCTACTGCAATTAGCCCGTTACCTGTGTTTGTTATATCAGTAAGTAGGGTTTTATCTGCTTTAATTGCACTGATTGCATTTTCAGGAGCATCCTGAGCAACACTCGCACCACTTATGATCAGGCTGGCATATACTAAATACTTCATAAATTTTAATCGCCTTGAACGAGAGAATTGTTTGTCTTTATATACTGAGGAAAGCGTTGCGCGATTTGGTATAAGACAAACGCGATGTGAAAGGAAAAGGCACTTAACATACGTTAAGTGCCTAACTTCTAACTATCTACCTGCGCGACGTAATGCGCTTGACGTAAATTCGTTATCGTTAAACGATTGTGAAAAATCGTACATTTTTTCTTGGTTATCTAAACCAATTGCTAAATAACGACGTGAATTTAAATCATGATAAACCTCAAGCGTACTCCACTGTGTTGGTACTTCGTAGTAGTTAAGACCATAAGCCATGGCTACACGATAAAGTTGGTCGCGGTTATCATAAATATCCGTAACCTGTACTTGCCAGCTATCTTCGTCAATGTAGAACACACGTTTTTTATAGATATGGCGTGTATCATCTTTTAAGTTAGCTTCAACAACCCAAACACGGTGTTTTTCGTAACGTGTGTGTTCTGGATTAATATGACCCGGCATTAAAATATCATCGTATTCTAATTTATCACTATGAAGTTTATAGCTGTTGTAAGGTATGTATAATTCTTGCTTGCCCTTTAGCGTCCAGTTGTAACGATTAGGCGAGCCATTAAACATGTCAAAATCATCAGTAGTACGAAGACTATCTGCGGCTGTACCTGGTGCATCATATGCAACATTAGGCGCACGACGAACTCGTCGCTGTCCTGAGTTATAAGTCCATGCTTGACGTGGCGTTAATATTTGATCCATCGTTTCATGTACTAATAAAGCTGTACCTGCTAAACGTGCAGGCTCTGTAACGCTTTGTTTAAACTTAAACAAAATGTTTGAGTCTTGTAGCTCTGCGGGTGTTGCACTCGGATCTGAATATTTAACTAATAACTGCTCATCAAAGCCAACATAGTTATAAGAGCCTGACGCTGTTGGAGCTGCTTGACCACCAAAACGTTCAATAGACTGCCCACGGTAACGTAATAAGTGATTCCAAATTGCCTCTAAACCCGTTTTAGGAATAGGGAAAGGAATACCAATTGCCGTATTTTTAATACCATTTCCGCCTTCAACTAATTCAGCTGTTGGTGCAAACTTTTTAGTTGCGTCATAAACAAACTGAGGATAAGACGCTGAGCGACGTGTTTCATACACTGGCATTTTAAATGTATCTGGATATGCTTCAAATAAAGCAATTTGACCCGGACTTAAATTAGCTTTGTACTTTTCGATATTACTTTTATCAATAGTGAAAAGCACTTTGTCAGTGGTATATGGGTCAAGGTGATGCATACCCGGTTCATAACCTGCTGGTGCTGTTGTAATTCCGTTATTCCATGCTGGAATAGAGCCATCAGCATTAGCTGCTTTTTCTGCGCCCATTGGCGTTAAGTTTTGACCTAATTGGGCAACTTCATCAGCGTTTAATTTAGCTAAAGCTGCGCTGCTTGCAAACAAGCTACAAAAAGCTGTAGCGATGAGGGTAGGTTTTTTAATCATAATAATGTTACCCCTAAATAGAATATTTTAAGTTAAAAGAAACGTAATCGCGATCTGAGAAAGTATTTATATCGCCGCCGCCCCAAAACGAGTTATAGCTCACATCAAGTGACCACGCATTTTGGTAGTTAAAGTTCATGGTTGCACCTAAAGATTTACGGTCTTCAATAAATAAGAACATAGGATCTGGTGTATTACCATTTACGTCATGTGAAAATACAAAACGTGGAGAGAAGTTAATACCTTTGTAAAAGTTAAAATAATCACCTTTAGCAATTAAGCGGTAACCCCAAGAAGACGCAGTAGCAAATGATTTTTCTTCAGCGCCGTTTGATAAACCAAGTTGCAATGTTGAGTAATCAGTAGTACCAGGGCCTGTAATTGTGCCACTACGGCCAGTACCGGATACATTCAAACGCGTTTCGTCATAGTCTGGCATGTTATGAATTTTTACAGCACCCACTTCACCAACAACAGCCCAACTATCAGCACCTAATGAAGGACCAAATAAGTGAGTAGCCGTAAATTGAATTTGCGATGTATCACGTTCAATATAGCCTTGAGCAACTTCACCCGCACCAACAGAACTAATATCATCGCCAAAACTCATTTGCGAAATACCTGCAAAATCAGGACGAAGACCTGCAAGCGCTAACTGCTCAGGCATAGCTGTATAAAGTAACTCTACGTCATCAATTTGCAGTGGTTCATCTTGGCGAAACGCAAATTCACCCGCAAAGGCTGTTTCACCAATAGTCGTGTTAAAACTTAAACCATAAAGTTTAATATCTTCTGGGTAGTCATTTTCAGCTTTTGAGAAAGCGGCTAAATCAGCAACATTATCTGACGTGATTTCTGTTGTCATGATCATTGCTAAATCTTGAGCAATTGCTGCCTGTGAAAAGTTTGATACGCGACCAGATATAAGTGGACGACGACTATGGTAGTTCACGTGGTATAACGCAATTTCAGTATCATTAAATTCAGGTAAAAATATACCTAAACGTAAACCGTACTGTCCGCCATCTTCAGGTTCATTTTTACCATTATCTCCTTTACCTTTTAACGCAACCTTAGTTGGGTAAGCAAGATACATTTGAGCTAATAAAGCACTCCCTTCAGCACTTGAAGGATCAATACCTCGAGCAGCTGCTGCTAATGCAAAATCAGATGTTAGGTTATTTAAACTATCCGTTAAAAAAGCAACATCAATATCAGGATTAGACGTAAAGCCTAATTGAACATTCTGCTGATAACCATTTTCTGCTGCAAAGTCATTAGTAGAAAAGTATGTACCTGCTGCTGGTAAACGTGTTTCTTGCCATTGATATTGGTAGAAACCTTCAAGCGTAATGTTCTCAGTAATACCGAGCGATGCCCAAAGCATACCGATTGGTATAAATGCTTCTTTTAGCTCAGCGCCAGGTGCTTTTAATCGATCTATATCAACTGGGTTTACGTTAATACCATGAGATATAAGCGTACTTTCACCCCAGTTAACTACTTGCTGGCCTAAACGGACAGATAAAGGGTTATTACCATCATTTAAATCAAAATCGGCCCATACAAACGCATCTAATAAACGAATGTCGGCACAGCTTTGTGCTTTGGTGTCTTTATCGTCACACGGGTCAACCCCCTGCCCTGATGTAGGATTTGAATAAGCGTGGTACCCATCCATTAAGGCAAAGTCATAAAAATACATGAAGCGAGTGAACAAACCGTAGTTATCTTTATTTATTGAAAGGTCGTGTGTGCCCTTCAATAGTTTTGAGAATGAGTCACCACTATCAAAATTTAAATTACCCGCGTCACCGTTATTTGAATAAGACCCAGGTTGAGCCCATACATCTTGAGATGAGTAAATAGTGTTGTTTAGCGCTGGGTTGTATCCTGTCCAATCAAAGGCTGGATTATTACTTTTGCCAATTAGGTTAAAGTCTCTATCTTCTACACGAACACTTTGCCCATATGAAAAGGTTGAATCGAAGGTAATATCAAAACCTCCAGCTTCAAATGTTACAGCTTGAGTACTTGCTGCAGATAAACCTAAGCTAACGGCTGCTAAACCTATAGCGATTCTATTTTTAACAAAAAGCGATCTTCTTATCATTTTGGTTCCCCCCTGTCGCGGGTCATTTTGTGTGATCAAGTTATTGTTTTTAGTGTAATCATAACGATAGAAGCGAATCAGTGAAATTACAAATACTCGCTCTAATCTGTCATATATTTTTTATTCTGGTTAACGCTTACGTATTGGTAAGACGTCGTACCAGATAATTTATACACGTAATTTAACAATAGGACAAATTGAAATTAACAAAAATACAATATTTTTATGTATATATAACATAAAAACTGAGTGTCAGGCCACTCGCTCTAGGCGGATGAACTTGTTTTCGGGGGTTAATAAGAGTCTAAAACGGCCACGTACACCCAAGCTCGAAATGAAGGGCCTCAAATGCGTAGCAGCAAAACGAATTGTTTTACCGCCATCTTCTATAACTTGTAAAGAGCTAAAACGGCCATGGTAGTAATCCATGCACTCGTTATAGCTCAATCTTAAGGTAAAATAATACTCAATCATTTATGCGAGCGCTTTTTCAACCTTTTCATACAAGTCAGCACTTAGGCCATCTAAATTGGCTAAGCGTTGTAATTGCAGTTTCATTGCTTGTGAGCGTACATCATCGTAACGCTTCCACGACATAAACGGTGTTAACATACGCGATGCATTTTGTGGATTAATTGCATTAAGTTTTATTAATAAATCACCTAATAACGCATAGCCTTGAGCATCTGCTCGATGAAATTGTGCTGTATTAAAGTGGCTAAAACTTCCTACAAGTGCACGTACACGGTTAGGATTTGAAAAATCAAAACACGGGTGTTCGTAAAGTGCCTTAATATCATCTATAGCAGTACTGCCTGATTGCATAGCTTGCAGTGCAAACCACTTATCCATGACTAAAACATCATGACGCCACTGACTATCAAAATGACTCAAAAGCTCATCTCTAACAGGGTGTGAAGCTTTTACCACAGCGCTTAGGGCACCAAGTACATTAGTCATATTAGTCGAGCTTGCAGCTTCTTTAATAAAGGTTACAGCTTCTGGACTTTGTGTTTTAGCAAGGTAGTGCAGACATATTTGCTTTAAAGCACGATTCGCAACAGCGCTAGCACTTATACTGCCATCATCTTCAAGAGATTCGTAACAACTAAGAAGCTCATCAGCAAGTTCATCAGCAATTTGTTGCTCAAACTTTTCTGTTATTTCAATAATGTCATCTACAGGTATTACATCAAATTCAGCAGCTAACGTGTCAAAACTCGGCAATTTAAACAGCTCTGCAATTAAAGCTAAATCGCCCTCTTTGGTGTTTATAAGTACACGTAGCGCATTTATAATTTCGCTGCTTAATACGCTATTCGTTGCATCGGTGATTTGAGATTTAATCGCCTTAATGAATAGCTGCTGTTGTGCATCCCAACGTGAAAAATCACTGCGCGCAAAACGCATAATATGCAATAGTTCAGGCTCTGTTGTTTGCTGGTTTAAAATACAAGGTGCAGAAAAGTCTTCGAGTAAAACCGCAACAGGCTTTTCTAAAATATTATCAAAGCTAAATGTTTGAGTCGCATTAGTTACATCGAGTACATGATCTAACTTTTTACCTTTATATTGCAGAGCAATACTTTGTCCATTGGCATCAAGTAGTTCAATAGCAAAAGGTATATGAAGCTTTTTATTCTCTGGCTGATTAGCTGGCGCTGTTTGCTCGATTGTCAAAGTGTATGTATTTGAGCTGCTATCAAATTCTTGAATTGCATTTAAACGCGGTGTACCTGATTGGCTGTACCATTGTTTAAATTGCTCTAAATCAACACCTGATGCATCGCTCATCGCACTTACAAAGTCATCACATGTAACTGCTTGCCCATCGTGGCGCTCAAAGTAAAGCGTCATCCCTTTTTGAAAGTTAGTTTCACCCAGTAATGTGTGCATCATACGGATAACTTCAGCACCTTTATCGTATACAGTTACTGTATAAAAGTTATTCATTTCAATAACTTTCTCAGGGCGAATTGGGTGAGCCATAGGGCCTGCATCTTCGCTAAACTGATGCGTACGCATAACTTTGACCGCATCAATTCGGTTAAGTGCACGAGAGCCTAAATCACTACTGAACTCTTGGTCTCTAAATACAGTTAACCCTTCTTTTAGCGATAACTGAAACCAATCTCTACAAGTAACTCGGTTACCTGTCCAGTTATGAAAGTACTCATGCCCTACAATGGATTCAATCGTATGGTAGTCTTTATCTGTGGCTGTTTCTTGATTAGCTAATACGCATTTACTATTGAAAACGTTTAGCCCTTTATTTTCCATCGCGCCCATGTTGAAAAAATCGACGGCTACAATCATATAAATATCAAGGTCATACTCTAAATTAAAGCGTTCTTCATCCCACTGCATTGCCTTTTTGAGTGAGGCAATAGCATGGGGTGTTTTAGATAAATTACCTTTATCAACAAACAATGCTAATTCTACATCTCTGCCGCTTTTAGTCATGTACGTATCTTTTAAAACATCAAAATCGCCCGCTACAAGTGCAAATAAATAGCTCGGCTTTTTAAATGGGTCTTGCCATTTCACAAAATGACGACCATCTTGTGTTTCACCACTGTCTACTTGATTACCATTAGAAAGAAGTTGTAGATACTTTTTATCGGCAATAATAGTTACATCAAACGTGGCAAGTACATCAGGGCGATCCATGTAATAGGTGATCTTTCTAAAACCCTGCGCTTCACACTGTGTACAATACGCACCGCCAGATAAATACAAACCCTCTAGAGAAGTATTCGTCTCAGGCGATATCTCGGTCACAATACTTAATTGGCAACTATCCGGTAGGTTATTAATTATTAGCTGCTCGCCAATAATTTCATAATCAGTTATATCAACCGTATCAATAGATAAAGACAGTAAGCGTAAATCAATACCATCAAGCACTAAAGGTGCTTTTTTATCACCAACACGCGTAAGCGTTAGCAAAGAGCTTACTTTGGTTGATAATGGCTGTAAGTCAAAGGTTAGCTCTGTGTGGTCAATTAAAAAATCAGGAGCTTTATAGTCTTTAAGATATTGTGCTTGAGGTTTACTTGATTCAGTCATAGATACTCCAAAACAGCTCCTTTTAAGTTAAAGGAGCTGTTTAAAATTAGGCGGATTGTTTTGGCTTAATACGTAAAATTTTAATGCCCAAGTAGGCATAAACCACCGCTAAAACAGGGTTAATTAAGTTAAAGAAAGCGTAGAGTGCATAATCAAAAGGATTTATTAGTAAAACGCTTTGCATATATGCGCCACACGTGTTCCACGGAATTAGTGGGCTGGTAATTGTACCGCCATCTTCCAATGTACGAGATAAGTTAACAGGCTTCAAACCACGTTTTTCATATTCATCTTTAAACATACGACCAGGTACAACAATTGCAATATATTGATCGGCCGCTATCACGTTAGTACCAATACACGTTGCTATTGTTGCCGCAATTAACGATCCCGTACTTTTAGCTATTTTAAGTATGCTTTTAACAAAAACATCCAAAAGGCCTGTTTTTTCCATAATGGCACCAAACATCAGTGCAGTCATAATAAGCCATGTGGTTGTAAGCATTCCGGACATACCGCCACCACTGAGTAGGGAGTCCATTTTGTCATCGCCTGTACTTATGCTAAAACCATCAAAAAACGTCGTCCAAACAAGCTTAAAGTAGCCAACTAGCTGTCCTTGAGAAACATCAATTTGGCTAGCAATTAAATCAGATTGAAACAACATGGCCCAAACAGCGCCCACAACAGCACCGATAGAGATAGCAGGAAAGGCTGGCATTTTTTTAATCGCTAAAACTAAAAGTACAATTAGCGGGATTAGCATTTCAAAACCAATATTAAAGTTTTGCTGTAAAATAGCCGTTATTTCATCAATACGCCCCGCTTCGCTTGAAGCAGTTGCGTTAAAGCCCATGAATATAAATATAATCAGTGCAATTACAAAACTAGGTACTGTCGTCCACAGCATATGTTGAATATGCTCAAATAAATCAGCGCCTACAACTGCTGGCGCTAAGTTGGTTGTTTCAGACAGCGGGCTTAGCTTATCACCAAAGTACGCGCCAGATATAACAGCGCCTGCTGTAACTGTTTGTTCAAGTCCAAGACCCGTTGCAACGCCTAATAAAGCAACACCTATCGTAGCGGCAGTAGTCCAAGAACTACCAATACTCATAGCTACAATGCCACAAATTAAACAACTCGCTGCATAAAACCAACTTGGGTTTATAACTTGCAAGCCATAATAAATTAAAGTCGGTACAGTTCCAGAAAGTAGCCAAGTGCCAATTAGTGCTCCTACCATAAGTAAGATTAGGATAGCGCCAAGCGAAAGCGTTATACCTTCTATCATGGCTTGTTCTAACTTTTTCCATGTATAACCGTTTTTAAGCCCAATTAAAGCCGCTGCAAAAGTAGCAAATAAAAGTGCAATTTGGTTAGGGCCTGACGAAGAGTTATCACCAAATAAGTAAACTGCAGCACCAAGTAAACAAATTAATACAGAGATAGGAATTAACGCATCAAAAAACGAGGCGGGCTTGATTGGCTTGTCATCCAATAGCTTCAAAGTAGAGACTCCTAGACACACTTACCGTGTGTTTAATTATTATTTTCAGCACGTAAAGCGCATTAATTGAGCATGATTGATCTAGCTCAACTTTATGTAATCAAGGATTATAACAATTTGGTAAATTTTAGGTAGTAAAAAAGGCGCTAAAGCGCCTTTTTTATAGAGGTAAAACCAGTTGTTACTTCTTAGCTATACGACCATAATTAATATAATCTTGAGTAATTAATGCAGCTTCTTCCAAAAATGGGTCAAGCTCTTCAATTACTTCAGGTAAATCGTCTAAGTTTTCTACCGGATCTTTACCTAAACGCTTAAGACGTTCGTTAGTACGTACAAGTGCACGTGCTTCACCTTCATCTTTTTCTTTAATACGGTCTGCTTCAACTAAAGAGATAGTTTTACGGTCTTTCTCTTCGTTGTATAAGGTAATGTCATTAAATACATAACCAAATTCTGGTTCTGATTTAATTCGTACTTCGTGTTGTTTCTCAAGGTACGTAATAATAGGTGTTAAATTACCTAATTTTTTGTATTTCGCTTTAACAATGCTGTCCCAAGGAAGTGCATTATCTTGCTTACTTTCGCCCCACTCTGCAGGGTCGATTGCTGATGGAAACGAAATATCAGGGATCACACCTTTATGTTGCGTACTACCACCGTTAATACGATAAAACTTAGCAATCGTATATTGTACGCTACCCAGCGCATTATCATATAAATCGTAAGCGCGGCCTAAGCCTTTGTGCTGCTGTACTGTACCTTTACCAAAAGTTTGTTCGCCAATAATAACTGCACGACCATAATCTTGCATAGCTGCTGCAAATATTTCAGAAGCAGAGGCACTGTAACGGTCAACTAAAACAGTTAAAGGACCATCGTAATAAGTTATACCATCACGATCTTTTTGCTCTTCAATACGGTTATTTAAGGTATGAATTTGAACAACTGGACCTTGGTCAAAAAACAAACCAGACAGTTGTGTTGCTTCATATAAAGAACCACCACCATTTTGGCGTAAGTCGATAATAATACCATCAACTTTTTCTTCTTTAAGCTTAGCCAGCTCAACTTTTACATCTTTCGAAAGATTATTGTAAAAGCCTGGAATTTCAATCACGCCAACTTTACTTGTTAAATCAGAGTATTTGGCTTCAAATACTTCTGATTTAGCCGCTCTATCTTCAAGTCGAATTTTATCACGCGTGATTTCAACAACTTTAGGTGCGCCGTGAGCGTCAACACCTTTTAAATACTGTAGACGTACTTTAGTCCCTTTAGGACCTTTAATTAAATCAACTACGTCATCTAAACGCCAGCCAATTACGTCTACAAATTCTTCGCCATCTTGGGCAACACCAATAATGCGGTCATCAGCTTTAATTTGATCTGTTTTATCTGCGGGGCCTCCCGGCACTAAGCTGCGAATAACAGTGTAGTCTTCATCAGGGCTTAGTACGGCACCAATGCCCTCAAGCTCTAAATCCATATCCATTTTGAATTGCTCTGCACGACGTGGCGATAAATAAGACGTATGCGCCTCAATACTACGTGCTAGCGAATTCATAACAATTTGAAAAGCATCTTCTGAATTAGATTGTACTAAACGTTTTTCTGCATTTTTATAGCGTTTGGTCAGCACTTCTTTAATGCCTTCCCAATCTTTACCCGTCATTTTTAAACGCAGTGCGTCGTACTTTACACGCTCACGCCAAATTTCATCAAGCTCAGCTTGTGACACAGGCCATGCTGAATCTTCACGGTCAAAAAAGTATTCATCTTCTTTATCAAACGTCATTTCTTTTTCAAGTAAAGTAAGTGAATACTCGTAACGTTCAAAACGGCGTTTAAGACTTAAGTTAAAAATATCAAACGTAAAGTCTAATTTACCGGTAGTAATAGCGTTATCAAAGTCATCACGATATTGCTCAAAAGAAGCAATATCGCTGGCTAAGAAAACGCTTTTATTAAAATCAAGGGATTCGATATAACGATCGTACACTTTACTAGAAAGCTCATCGTTAAATCGAACCGGTGTATAGTGTGAACGAGCAAATAAGCTAGCCACTCGTTTGCTAGCAGTACCATGTTGACTCTCTTGCTTAAGCTGGGGTAAATCGTCAATTGTAACGGCTTCTACAGCAGCAAATAATGAACCTGAAAACAGGGCAGCAACTAACGGAATGAGCGTAAACTTTTTACTCATACACAACTCCTTAATTTATTTACAACTTAAACGATGTATAAGCTGTCAGCTTTGGTTTTAACTTGCATACCTGTCACTAATTCAACATGAACGTCATCTTTGTTCACTTCAGTGATTACTGCATTTACAAGTGCTTGGCCAAGTTTAACCTTAACCTTATTATTAACCTTGACCTCAGTTGCTGGTAAAGGTTCAATTTTTCCTGAACGTTTAACTGGCGCTGCTTTAGCAGGTTTGTTAGCAGCAGGTGCATTTTTATCGCCTGCTTTGCTAGCATGAGCTGGTTTTTTCTTGAAAGATTTAGAATCAGAATCTTGGCGAGGACGCTGTTGTTTTTTGCGTTTTGCCATTTTAGCGCGGCTTTCTTCCAATGCTTTTTGTGCATGGTCGATATGCTCTTGCTCAACTTTTTCACCTTGATTACCATCAAGATCAATACGAAACTCTGACTTTGTCACAGCTTCTAAATAACGCCAATTAGACGTGTATTTTCTAAGCGCTTGACGAACTTGAGTCTTACTTACTTTTTCAGACCCTTCAATACGCTCAGCAATATCTTTAAAAATACCTACTTTAAGCGGCTTGATGCCATCTTTTTGTTTAAAACATTGTGGGAATTCTTGATATAAAAATTCCAACACTTCATTAATATCTTTTAGCTTGTTTGTGGTTTCCATTTTAGAACCTATTTTTCACATCTTTTCATCAAGGGACGAATCGACGTAGTGTGTTACCCAGTCGACCAACTCTTCGAAATCGGCTTCAATTACAGCCATATCACCCCGAAGGTGTTCCCAAATACCATTAATTGTTTCATCAATAAATTCACATTCTGAATCATCTGGAAGACGATCCCATGCAATATGAATTAAATCATTGAGCGTTTCCGCTACATGCTCTTCTTCGCCTTCCCAGTCGCCAACATCTTGCACAGCAAATAGGTAGTCTTGAACATTTAGCAAATCTTTCATTACAGGCTCGCCTCTAAGCATTTCACTAATGCTTCAAGGCCAGCTTTATCATCAGCATCAAATCGGCCAATACTTGGACTATCAATGTCTAGTACTGCGAATACTTTACCATGTTTCATGATAGGTACAACTACTTCAGAGTTAGACGCTGCATCGCAGGCTATATGCCCGTCAAAAGCGTGAACATCTTCAATTAATTGTGTTTCAGCGGTTGCCGCAGCTGTTCCACATACCCCTTTCCCAACGGGAATACGGATGCATGCAGGATTACCTTGAAACGGGCCAAGTACTAATTCAGTAGGAGAATCCATAAAGTAAAAGCCCGCCCAATTTACATCTTCTAAAGAGGTAAATAACAGCGCGCTTATGTTTGCCAAATTGGCAATTACATTAGATTCACCAGCTATCAGCGATTCAGTTTGCTTAACTAATGACTGGTAAAAATCGTGCTTTTGCATACCAAACTACTTCTTATTAAACATACAGTAGCTAAAGGTACTCTTTGTCGTGAAAAATTGGAACCTTTTGGAGGTAAAAAAAAGGAAATCGCACCGTTTATCAGCGTGCTTGGTTAATAATGCTGCGATTATTTTTTTACCGATTTGCGAAGACCAAATAAAAACAGTCCGGCTGCAAATGCTGACATAACACTATTAATCAAAAATATCTCGCCAGTTGAGGCACTTAATAAGTAACTAAATATAGCGCCACCTAACAAACCAAGCGTTAATACACCTGAATAATTAACTTTAGAATACTTAAACATTAGTAAATACCCTGGCACAACAAAGGCCGCCATCGTTAAGCCTACAATATGTGCATTTGAGATAGCAGTCATCAACAGTTGAAAAAATACGGATAAGAAATCACCCTGTAGCGTTAGTGCATAATACAATCCTAACAAGCTGCCAATAATTACCGGGGACAATAATGAAAGCGCGACGCTTTTTGCGAGTTGATGTTTCATCTAATAATCCTTAATACAGAGTATAAATTTTAATGTATTAAGCATGCACCAAGATCTAAAGCTTAGAAATAGAGACTATGGTCGTAATTTATGATGACAAAACGCACAATTTCTATTCGTACCTATTTATTTTACAGGCACAAAAAAGCCCGCTATATTAGCGGGCTATTTTTTTATATGGTGGAGAGATAGGGATTTGAACCCTAGATGGGCTATAAACCCATGCCGGTTTTCAAGACCGGTGCATTCGACCACTCTGCCATCTCTCCGATACTGCTAAGTTAAAAGTAAGAGTGTACTAATAACTATTTAAATGAATGATACTTTAATTACCACACACTTATTAAATAAGTGGTGGAGAGATAGGGATTTGAACCCTAGATGGGCTATAAACCCATGCCGGTTTTCAAGACCGGTGCATTCGACCACTCTGCCATCTCTCCGCACGGCCTGCATAATAGGGAAACCCATCCCTTTTGTGAAGCTTTTTTTTAAATTAATTGTTTAAGTGCTTAAAAAACAATTAATTTGTCTAAAGTTAGAACAAAGTGTTTTTAATTTAGCCGTCAATACTCTTTTATTTAAATATTTAACTCTATTGATCTACAAAGGTTTGCCCAAACATATAAGAGTTGGTAATCTAATTTTAGTTAAATTATCGAAAGACACACGTTTCACTTAAAGGAGCTCTACAATGGCGTTTAATCAATCGTACAATACCGCGAAACCGGTAATGTCTACCATTGAAACAAACAAGGTACTTAAAAACACCTACTTTTTACTAGCTATGACACTTGCATTTAGTGCAGTTACAGCCGGTATTTCAATGGCACTACAATTACCTTACTTTATGGGAATTGTGTTTACACTTGTTTCGTTCGGTTTATTATTTGTTGTAAATAAAAAAGCAGATACAGCATCTGGTGTATTTTGGGTTTTTGCTTTCACAGGTTTAATGGGGGCTGGCTTAGGTCCATTGCTTAACCATTATGCTGCAATGCCTAATGGCCCAATGCTTATTATGCAAGCGTTAGGTTCTACTGCGCTTATCTTTTTTGGTTTATCTGCTTACGCACTGAACACTAAAAAAGACTTCTCATTCATGGGTGGCTTTTTAACAGTTGGCTTAATCGTCGTGATTGTAGCTAGCATTGTTAATATTTTTGTTGGCAGTTCACTTATGTTTATGGTGCTTAATGCTGCAGTTGTATTGATCATGTCTGGTTTGATTTTATTCGATACAAGCCGAATCATTAACGGCGGCGAAACCAACTACATTCGCGCAACAGTGTCTTTATACCTAAGCGTATATAACTTATTTACGTCTTTACTTGCTCTACTTGGCGCAAGTGATGACTAATTAAATAGTTCTGTTAAAATAGCCCCTTAATTGGGGCTTTTTTATTGGAATTGTTTTGTCACGTTTTGTTCTTTCATTACATACACCACCATCCGATCACGATACAACGCAACGCATTGTTAAGTTTGCGAATGCATGTTTAGCCCAAGGGCACACCATTGATGCTATTTTTTTATACCAGCAAGGTATTTATCATGCATCTACCCACTTTGATTTATCCTCAGACGAACTTCAAATTTCAGCACTTTGGCAGCAACTCGCCGATCAAAAACTAAATTTAATGCTGTGTGTTACCGCCGCTGAAAAACGCGGGTTAGATATTAAAAACACAGGTGTATTTGCAGTCGCAGGGTTAGCTGAATTTGCAATGCTTGCAAGCGACGCTGATAAATGGGTGCAATTTAAATGATAAACGTATTAGTAATGAGTCAGTGCAGTCCATTTGACGATTTAAATATTCGTGATGCACTTGATATGACATTGATCTTTGCTGCCGTTGACCAAAATGTGAGTTGGTTGTTTAGCGGCCCCGCCGTTTTGGCTTTAAAAAAGCATCAACAACCAAACAATATTGGCTTAAAAGATTTTTTTAAAAACATTAAAACACTCGAAATCTATGATGTTGAAAACATCTACGTGTGTGAAAAGTCATTGCTTGATTATGGTTTAAATAAACATGATTTGCTCATAGAGGCAAAAGCACTCAACTTTAGCCAACAACAAACACTAATCAAAGCGCAGCAACATGTGGTGAACCTATGAGTACGTTACATATTTTTTCAAAGCCGCTTAACTATTACTCGGCAAATCAGCTAGAGAACTTAATTTTATCAGGCGATAAGGTGCTGCTTGTTGGTGATGCCTGCTTTGCAAAAAAACAATTTAGGCAATTTGCAGATACACTGTTAATACTTGAACAAGACGCGCAAGTACGTGCAATAAAATTAGCAGATAACGATAAAGCTATTAGCTATGAAGACTTTGTAGCACTCACTTTATCAACTAATCAATCAATTACGTGGTAACTCATGCTTGAATTTAACAACCAACAGATTGAAACCGACAAACAAGGCTACTTGCTTGACCATACTTTGTGGTCAAAGGAGCTAGCACCTGTAATTGCTATCCAAGAAAACATTACCCTTAGCGTTCAACACTGGGAAGTCATTAACTTTGTTCGTGATTTTTATATTGAATATAACACCAGCCCAGCAATTAGAATGCTTGTAAAAGCAATGGCAAAAGCACTCGGTGAAGACAAAGGAAACAGCCTTTATTTATATAAATTATTCCCTAAAGGCCCTGCTAAGCAAGCAACAAAAATCGCCGGATTACCGAAACCAGCTAGGTGCATATAATGAGATCTAAATCAGGCAATAATCAAGTAACTGAATCCAAGCCAAAAAGAAGTACAGGGCGTACTTATTCACGCAATGCACTTAACAAAACGCCTTCAGGTAAAAGAGAAATAAAGCTGCAAATAGCATCTAAAGACAGAAAAATTGTGTTATTCAATAAACCATTTGATGTGCTATGCCAATTTACGGATGACGCAGACAGAAAAACTCTCGCTGAGTTCATCCCTATTAAAGAAGTTTACGCAGCAGGAAGATTAGACAGAGACAGTGAAGGTTTATTACTTTTAACAAACTGTGGGAAATTGCAAAACACCTTAACTGCACCTGATAAAAAAACGAATAAAACATACTGGGCACAAGTTGAAGGTGAACCAACAAGCGAATCAATTAATGATTTATGCAATGGCGTAGAACTTAAAGACGGGCTTACACTCCCCGCGAACGTAAAAATAATTGATGAACCTACAATTTGGACTCGTAATCCGCCTGTACGCGAGCGAAAAGCAATCCCTACCACTTGGCTAAGTATTACAATTAATGAAGGTAAAAACAGACAAGTTCGCCGAATGACCGCGCATATTGGCCACCCTACACTTCGCCTTATTCGCTACAGTATTGGCAACTATACGTTAGATGATATTAATTGTGGTGAATACAAAGTAATTAAGGGTGTAGTTGATGCATAAACCGCATGTAACAGTTGCGGCAATAGTAAAAAAGCAAAATGAGTTTTTACTTGTAAAAGAGTGCGATAAATTTACAAAGCAAATTTGTTACAATCAACCAGCGGGTCATTTAGAGCAAAACGAAACGCTTGCACAAGCCGCAAGCAGAGAACTACTTGAAGAAACAGGCTTAGCGCTTGAGCCAGTCGGCTTTTTAGGTGTGTATAATTTGCATGCCGAAAATGGAGTGCACTATTTGCGATTCTGCTTCTTATTTGAAGCGCCTGATAATATAAAAGCGCCAACGCCAATAGATACCGACATTATCAGCGCTAACTGGTATACATTAGAGCAAATAAAATCACTACCGCTTAGAAGCCCTTTAGTCCTTAAATGTATTGAAGATAGCTTAAACAAGATACCTTTGAGTTTAGATACAATTTACAACGATTAATTTAAGCACCCATAGGTGCTTCAAAGTATCGTTTTTAATTAAATAAACAGATAAATTATTTTATACAATACTTCGTAAGTCTAGTTTGCTATTTGTTATATAAATAAAATACTGACTAATTCCCCTCTTTGAGCCCTTAGTCTCTTTAAGCACAAACAAAATACATGCTATAATCGCGGCCTTTCCACGTTAACAGCAATCTGTATAAGCGAAATTATTCATGAGCGAAAATAGTCACATTAAAGTCATTGTTGGCATGTCCGGCGGTGTTGATTCTTCTGTATCTGCATATTTATTACAACAACAGGGCTACCAAGTAGAAGGCCTGTTTATGAAGAACTGGGAAGAAGACGACAATGATGAATACTGTGCTGCTGCTGATGACTTAAAAGATGCACAAGCAGTGTGTGATAAGTTAGGCATTGAGCTTCACACTGTTAACTTTGCAGCAGAATACTGGGACAACGTATTTGAGTACTTTTTAGCTGAGTACAAAGCAGGTCGTACACCTAACCCAGATATAATGTGTAACAAAGAAATTAAATTTAAAGCCTTTTTAGAATTTGCTGCTCAAGCACTCGGTGCTGACTTTATTGCAACGGGTCACTATGTTCGCCGTGAGCTTCGCGATGACAAATACGTAATGTGTCGCGGACTTGATAACAATAAAGATCAAAGCTACTTCTTATATACTCTAAGCCATGAACATATTGGCCAAACGTTATTCCCTGTAGGCGATATCGAAAAACCAGAAGTACGCCGCATAGCAGAAGAACAAGACCTAATCACTCACGATAAAAAAGACAGTACAGGTATCTGCTTTATTGGTGAGCGTAAATTTAAAGACTTTTTACAAAAGTTCTTACCAGCACAACCTGGCGTTATCGAAGACACAGACGGTAACAACGTAGGCGAGCACGAAGGCTTAATGTACCACACACTTGGACAACGCAAAGGCTTGTTAATTGGTGGTATGAAAGAAGGTTCTGGTGAGCCTTGGTACGTGGTCGATAAAGACCTTGAACGAAATGTACTTATTGTGGGCCAAGGTAAAGATCACCCTCGCCTATACAGCAACGGTCTTAACGCAAACCAACTTCACTGGGTAGACCGTATTGGCCCTAAAGGCACAACTCGCTGCACAGTAAAAACGCGTTACCGCCAAGAAGACTTAAGCTGTACCCTACTTGTAGGTGAAGACGGCATGGCACGCGTATTATTCGACGAGCCACAAAAAGCAGTGACGCCTGGTCAATCTGCCGTATTTTATGCAGAAGATGTGTGCTTAGGTGGTGGTATTATTGACTCGGTGATCAAGTAATGAACGAACACCAAGTCATGGCGCTTGCCGCTATGTGCCAAGTAGCTAAGCAAGTTCAAAAAATTGCCCAGTACGGCAACAATAACGAACATGATTTAGAAATCTTACTTTCAAGTATTATTCAAACATCTCCGGCATCGCCAGAAGATGTTTACCAAGGTACTGACAACTTACGTGATGGTTACAAAACCTTAATGGCGCAGCTAACCGCAGGCGCTCAAAAAGATGTTGAAATTGTAAAGTACGTAGGTGGTTTAATGCAGCTTGAGCGAGCACTAAGTGCAAACGACAAAAGCTTAAACGAATTAGGTAAACGAATTGATGATATTCATCGTCGTTTAGACCACTTTGCTATTACCGATGAGAGCGTTGTTGCCGGTTTAGCAGATATATACTCGTCGGTGCTGAGCCCCCTTGGGCACCGAATACAGGTTTATGGTAAACCCGAGTTATTAAAACAGCAGCTCACTCAAAATAAAATCCGTGCGTTATTATTAGCCGGCATTAGAAGTGCAGTATTATGGCGACAAATGGGCGGTAAACGCCGTCACTTTTTCTTTGCAAAAAGAAAAATACTCGCCATTGCTAAAACAAAAATTTAACTATCGTTCAAACTAAAATTTAGGAGTTATTATGGAGCTTTCAGCGTTAACGGCTATCTCTCCAGTGGATGGTCGCTACGGCAGCAAAACCACTGAACTACGCAGTATTTTCAGCGAATTTGGCTTAATCAAATACCGCGTAATTGTTGAAGTGCGTTGGTTGCAAGCGTTAGCTGCAGCAAGCGATATTAAAGAAGTACCTGCATTTAGCGAAGAAGCTAATGCACTTCTAAACGCCATTGTAGATAACTTCAGTGAAGCTGATGCACAACGCGTTAAAGATATAGAACGCACTACAAATCACGATGTTAAAGCGGTTGAATACCTACTAAAAGAAAAAGTAGCCGATAACAGTGAGCTTCATGCAATAAACGAATTTATTCACTTTGCTTGTACTTCAGAAGATATTAACAATCTATCTCATGGTTTAATGCTAAGCGAAGCGCGTAAAAATGTTTTACTTCCTTATTGCGATGAACTTTTAAGCGCAATTAAAGCTAAAGCAATTGAATACAAAACAATCCCAATGATGACTCGTACGCACGGACAACCTGCTACACCATCAACTATGGGTAAAGAGTTTGCTAACGTATATATGCGTTTAAAGCGTCAACGCGGGCAAATTGCACAAGTAGAGATGCTAGGTAAAGTTAACGGTGCTGTAGGTAACTACAACGCACACCTTAGCGCGTACCCTGATTACGACTGGCATACACATGCAGATAAATTTGTATCAAGTTTAGGCTTAACACTAAACCCATTTACTACACAAATTGAACCGCATGACTATATTGCAGAGTTGTTTGACGCAATTGCACGTTTTAACACTATACTGCTCGATTTTGACCGTGACATGTGGGGTTACATTGCCCTTAATCACTTTAAGCAAAAAACAATTGCTGGCGAAATTGGCTCATCAACAATGCCACATAAAGTTAACCCAATTGATTTTGAAAACTCAGAAGGTAACTTAGGTTTAGCAAACGCTATTTTTGCTCATCTTGCACAAAAATTACCAGTTTCTCGCTGGCAGCGTGACCTTACTGATTCAACCGTATTACGTAACTTAGGTGTAGGTATGGGTTATGCAATTATTGCATACCAATCAACACTTAAAGGTGTGAGCAAGCTTGAAGTAAACGAGCAACGTTTAGCTGACGAGCTTGATCAAAACTGGGAATTGCTAGCCGAGCCGATTCAAACAGTTATGCGTAAATATGGTATTGAAAAGCCATACGAAAAACTTAAAGATTTAACACGCGGCAAACGTGTAAATCAAGAAATAATGGCTGACTTCATCGATGGTCTTGACCTTCCAGAGCACGCTAAAGTAGAAATGAAAAAACTAACACCTGCTAATTACATTGGTCGTGCTGTTGAGTTTATTGATGATTTAGTTTAAAAACTAAATTACTCTTTTAAAAAGCGAAAGGATCATCCTTTCGCTTTTTTTTTTAACCCCATTGCACTAACTAGTAGGCATAATGTATGTATCAATTAAAAATAAATAATTTGTCTGAGCAAGAGTTTTTAAGCCATTTTTGGCAAAAAAAGCCGCTTTTAATCAAACAAGGTTTTGCTAATTTTCAAGACCCGCTTGATGCTAATGAACTTGCAGGCCTAGCAATGGAAGAAAGCATAGAGTCACGTATTATCACCAATCATAAAAATGACTGGCAAACGCACCAAGGTCCATTTGAAGACTTTGAGCAGTTAACCGACGATCACTCTACTTTACTCGTTCAAGCAGTTGATCACTGGCATAGCGATGCTGCACAACTGCTAGAACCTTTTAGGTTTATTCCCAACTGGCGCATAGATGATTTAATGATCAGCTATTCAACGCCTAATGGTGGTGTTGGTCCACATTTAGACCAATACGACGTATTTATTATTCAAGGCGAAGGTAAACGTCATTGGCGTGTAGGCTTACCCGACCCAACACTTAAGCAGTTTGCTCAAAACAAAAAATTACTACAAGTTGAACCTTTTGAAGCCGTAATAGATTGCATATTAGAACCAGGCGATATTTTGTATATTCCACCAGGGTGCCCTCACGAAGGTTACTCTGTAGAAAATGCACTAAATTATTCAGTTGGTTTTAGGGCGCCAAATCAACAAGATTTATTGTCGAGCTTTGCCGATCATATTATTGATACCGAAAGCGGACAAAAACGTTATACCGATCACAACATCACATTAAGAAAATCAAAAGGTGAACTTACAAACCTTGAAGTTGATAAAGTTAAAACACTGATGGCGGCACTTTTAGAAAATGACGATTTATTTAAACAATGGTTAGGCTCAACGCTTAGTCAGCCCAAACATGAAATGGATTTAGCACCAGTAGAACCTCCATTTACACCTGAGCAAATAAGCGATGATTTAAGTGATGAAGAAACTGTGTTTGAGCGTTTAGGTGGCACGCGTGCTATTTATCAGCAACTCGATACCGAAGTGTTATTAAGTGTAAACGGTGAAAATTACGCTATGCCATTAACTGACTTAGCGGCGGTAAAACTACTTACCGATAATACTGAATTTGAAAGTTCAGCATTAAATTTAACAAACCCAAGTTTAGTTTTTACTCAAACTTTTACTACACTTGTTAATGAGGGGCTTTGGTTTAATATAGACCAAGAGTAATAATACCAATTTTATTATAATGGTGAGCATTTTGCAGCGTAAAATATTATTTATACAGGTTAGTTAAAAATTTTAATTTTCACCTGATATTGGCTTAAATAATTTTGCTGTGATTGCTTACTCATTTTAATTGGCTATCAATAGGAGTTTGCAATGGGCTATCTGGTTGATAAGGTTGAGTGGGATATAAAAAAAGATATGCTACAAAAAATTCGAGAGCGAGTTTTTGTTTACGAGTTACATATCCCCAAGCACATCGAATTTGATAGCCTAGATAAAATTGCATTACATGTACTTGTTACAGACGATGCAAACTGCCCTATTGCAACAGGTCGGCTGTGTACAGATGGCTTAATCGGCAGAATAGCTGTATTACCCGAGCACCGTAATCGCAAAGTATATAAATCGCTTCTCAACTTTATTGTTGAATTAGCGTCAAACCAAGGCATTGAAGAAGTTAGCATTAATTGTATTTTAAATGAGGTAGAGCGTTTTAAGCGAAATGGCTTTATTCAGCAAGGAAATGTTTTTATGGAGGCGGGAATTCCTAGACAGCGTATGCAATGCTCTGTTTCAGCATTTAATACAACCCCCTTCACACTTGTCCATTAGATAAAGAAAAGGGCAATAAATAAGCTATCACCCTCTACATTGTTACTTAACCCAAACTGTAGTTACTTTGGTTCATTTGCCCATAGTGGTTCATTATCATACATTTCGTACAAGCCATGTGCTCTATTTATAAGTAAGTTAGCAAAATCTACCTGCGTTTTATCACGCGCGCCTGTACTCATAATTTGATCCGCTTTTAATTGCCACTGCAAAGAAAAATAACGCATTGCATCGCGAGCATCTGTAGCTGCACTTACTTCAGCATGATCTGTAGGTAAGCGCCCTGTTACTACCCAATATGTTTTACCGTTTTGGGCTTTAAATTTCCACATTGCACAAAGTGGTGCTAAAAATCGGCTGTCTTTATCAACTACTGATTTTGGCATAATGCCCTTTTCGGCTAAATGTTTTTGCGCTGCTTGAAAACATTCGCGTTGCCACTGCATTCTTTGCTCATCAGTTATAACTTGCTCTTTTGCTGTTAACGGCTTTTTTTCTTGTTGTTGCATTTTTAATAACCTTTTACTTCTTTTTTAACACTCTAAGGGCTTAGTAAATAAGGTGCAAGTATAAAAAGGTCGTTTGCACCTTAAAGCGCTCTGTTTGCTGTGTTTTTAGCCAAACTATTATTTTATATTGTGATCAAACGAACCTACATCACCCGGAAAAACTACTGGAGACTCAATCCCGTCTTTACTAACAGAGGCTACACCAAAGTAATAATTATCAATCACTACGTTTTTAAGTGTGTACTGTGAAACCTTACCAACGTATTTACTAAACTGCCATTGCGGCTCGCTCGTGTAACGCCAATAAATTTTATAGCCAGCAATATTTTCATCACTGCTTTCTTGCCATGAAAACGACGTATCAGCTGTAACAGCGCCCTTTATTTTAACTTCTTTTGGCGGTGCGGGTGCCCACGCCATAGACGCCATCGTTACCGCATTAAGTGAAGTTAACTTAGCCGTATAATCAAAATCAACACCTTCAATGGTATCACCATACTCAACACCATTTTCAGTGCGTAAATCTTGATGCTGACGATCGTAGTGCTCGTTAGTTTCCATAATACGCACTGCTGCAAAACCTGCATCATTAAATGGACGGTGATGCCCACCACGGCCAAATCTATCTAATCGATATACAAGCATTGTATCTAAATTAGGAATATATCTGTCAGCAATAGTATCTATGTAGCGAGCTAAATTACGACTCGCAGAATCAACTTCACCACCTGTAAAGCGCCGAGTATTAGCTTGCTCTTTTGTTTCTACAACACGGGTACCTTCTGAAAATATACGTGCAGTCGTGTTATTAGTTACCCCATTAATACCGGTAATATTGCCAATCATATCGTTGTTTAAAACGCCATGAACTTGCCAGTTATGCTTTTGTGCATAAGCCGTTAATATTTTACCGCCAAACAAACCTTGCTCTTCGCCCGAAAGCGCCGCGTAAACTACCGAACCATTAAATTTGTATTTACTTAAAACACGAGCTGCTTCTATTACTCCTGCAACGCCCGATGCGTTATCATTTGCCCCAGGAGAGTCGCTAGTAAAGTCCATAACATCGCTTACACGTGAATCTATATCACCCGACATCATTACCATGCGATTCGGCTCGCTCGACCCACGTTGAATAGCCACTATGTTAACCACTTCAACAGGATTAGGAATGCGTTTTTCGCCCGATATAGTGTCCTTTACTTCAATAATTTCCAGACAACCACCACACTGCACAGATATTTTTTCAAATTCTTTTTTTATCCAACGCCTAGCCGCACCAATACCTCGCGTATCCGATTTAGTCTCTGAAAGCGTATGGCGAGTACCAAAATCCACCAGCGTTTGAATGTCACTACCGATACGGGTAGCCGACACTTCACTTGCTATATCGTGTAACTTTTGTTGGTCGGTATATTGTAATTGCGTTTCACCATGTGCTGATAATGCAAGTGTGCAAGCGCCTGCAATTGCAGTAAATTTGAGTAACGTTGTTGTGATTTTCAAAGGTGTTTTAAGCATCTATTAGCTCCTAATTATTATAGTGTAACCATTACTTAACTAAGATTTTATGGCAATACATTTGAGGTAGATGTAGAAAGGAGCACGCTAAAGCGCAGTTATAGTAATACTTAGAGAGTTAATTGAGTCGTACAATCAACATAATACCGGTCATAGGAATTAACCCAAACATCCACAGCTTTATTCCTAAAATATATTTTTTAAAGCTCCCTTTATTTATACAAGATCTAACTCTACTTCTATAACCGTTAAAATCACCCAAAATTAAAAACACAATTCCAATTACTATTGCGTAAAATAGAGCACCAATAAGTAAAGGGTTTTGCTTAAAGGTACTGATTATTTTATCTAAGTAGTGAATGTCAAACGTCATAGCTAAAAGAAAACTATATACAGTAGATATCATGGCTAACAATGCTGCAGCATTGATGGCTGTATTTTTATTTCTTGAGTCTAATTTTTTCATCCACTGAGCACACACAAAATGAACAGCGCAAATAAATGTTCTCATTTTCAATCCTTGAATAACGTCTAACTAATTAATAGCTAATACAATATTATATTTAGAGGTTAAATTACAAACCTTGTTACACAATAATCTATTTAAAAATGTGTTTTTCGTGGCACACTGTCATTGTGTATACATTAATAGTTTAAGTTATGCGTCAGCTAAAAGAAGATACAATTAAAAGTAACCTTATTGAGTCGCAGCAAAGTGCATACGGCCCCGTATGCGTGTATCAAAATAAAGAATACCGATGGTTAACGCTTGCACAAAAAACCAATGAAGACATAACAATTCAAGGCGTTATGAACCTTACACACCCAGAGCAAGTAATAGTACCGATAAACCAGTGTATGATGTTATTTTTACTTAAACCGGTAGATACACTAAATATATTAAATCTAGGTTTAGGCACTGCAGGGTTTGAGCGAATTATGTATCACTTGCAAAGTAGTACGCCTTACATAAACACCATCAATACATTTAACACGGTAGAAATAAACCCAAACATTGCCTTAATTGCTGCCCAGCACTTTAAGTTACCAATTAAGCACAGCACCTATTTACAATGCGCCGAACAATATATTACCCAATGCACTGTTCACTTTAACGTAATTACTATCGATATTTTTAGTGGTGAATATCACCAGCCTTTTTTAACCAGCGATAGCTTTTGGCAAAATATAAATAGCTGCAGTGAGCAAAATACGCAAGTAATCATTAATTTAAACCCACAAACTGGCCAAGAGCTGCAAATGCTTTTAGTGCTTTTAAGGCGACATTTTAAGTGCTTAGCGATAATAGAGTTTAACGAATACAAAAATATAGTGATCATACTAAGCCAACATACATTAATGCATATAAACGTTGATGAAATACAAAACTCACCTGTGTTTATAAACTTTGCGCCAACCCTTTATAAAAGTATTAACAGCATTTACCACATTGAATAAAGCGCGTTACCGACCAGGTTCATGTTTTTCATAGCACGGTAAGCTTGTTTCTAACTTCTCCCAGTTAGCTTTAGACGTAACAAAATTATGCGATAAAACCTGCTCAGTAATATCGCTATCAAATATTCCTAAACGAATTCGTATTCTACTTTTGTCATCATTGTTGCTACTGTAAACCGGCGAGCCACAACATTTACAAAAGTAACGAGTGCGCCCTGGTTTAAAACTAAATTCACTAAGTAGTGCTTTTCCTTTGGTTATTGTGAAGTCATCTGTATTTACAAAGCCATTGGTTGCAAATGCAGTCCCGCTGTTTTTTCTGCACAGTGAACAATGACAATGGATAATAGTAGGGCGTGTTGTTCTTTGGTGGTTGAATTTGCAGCAGTGTGTTTGGTATTTAGGCAAGGCAGAGCCTATGATATGTGGTTGTTCCCCAT
The DNA here is from genome assembly GCF_015864395.1 of Pseudoalteromonas sp. SWYJZ12. Taxonomy (NCBI): domain Bacteria; kingdom Pseudomonadati; phylum Pseudomonadota; class Gammaproteobacteria; order Alteromonadales; family Pseudoalteromonadaceae; genus Pseudoalteromonas; species Pseudoalteromonas sp. SWYJZ12. The sequence goes on along the minus strand of NZ_JADYXH010000002.1, from coordinate 335,158 downwards.
ACATTGGCGATAACGCAGCATAGATGCCAAACATGCGCTGCCCTTTGGGTTCTTTCTAGGGACGATTGACTCTTTGTTGCTCGGTTTTTACTTAGCCCACTAGGTTACAAACCTTGCGCCGCGATTAAATCGCCCCTAGATTGAACAAATTTCAATCCATAAAGATCAACACGCCCTAGTTATACTGCCCGACACTTTAACCCTTACCTCACCGCACAAACACGAACCCGTATACATATAACATCCTAACTATTAAATTATTTTAAACTCAGCTGAAATTTGCTGAGTTGATTTAATGAATAAGTTTACTGGTTAATTTTCTGAATGGAATAATAATTTTTATATCTTCGCAGTTCCCACGCCATACCTATTTTTTAATGATTGACATAAAAACATTAAATTGGTTACATAACTCTCAATAAAAACTATAGCCAAAATTTAAATTGGTTAACCAAATATCAATAATATTACGAGAGCCAATTATGTCTTCCAAACACATTTTAATTCTATGTTTGTTTAGCACGCTATCAGCATGTTCAACCATTCAAAAAAGTACATCGAGCGATTGGCTACTTATTGATAACTTTGAAAATTCACTTAGCAAGTGGCAAAGTGTCGATACGCAAAATGAAACTAAGCCACAGGTTAAAAACCCACAAATAACAGTTATACAACCAGAACAAGCATCTGCATCAACAAATCATTATTTACTAAAAAAGCCTGCGGCTGAGGGCATTGTAGGAAATCGTAAAGCACTTTCTTATACAAAACTTCCACAAGCGGTTGAAGTTGGTGACACCTACACATTTTATATACGTATAAACGTCGCTGCGTTTCCTAATAATCATGCTTTTGGATTAAGCAACCTCACGCCAGAGCTAATTAATAAACATGCGTACGATGCGTTTGAGCCAACACTTCGCGTAACCGATAAAACAGAATCAAACGGGCTTGTAAACGATGGCGCTTTAATGGTTAAAACCGACGGCGGATATAGCAACATTCAAAACTACACTACCAAACAGTCAGCTAAACCTCTGCAAACAAATACCTGGTACGACGTATGGTATGTTGTTAATAACGCAGCAGCCTCAGAGCAAGGTCAGCAATATGATGTTTACGTAAAAGGGGGTGAATTTAGCAAGCAAACACTGGTGTATAAAAATGCACAATTTAGAATGAAGCGCGAACAACCTCTTATATATTTTTTAGCTAACTGTAATACAGGCCCAATTAAAAAGCCTTACGGAAATGGTGGTCTCAGATATGACGATTTATACATGAGCAAAGGTACAAACCTAAATAACCCAATGCTATAAAGTCAGTGAAGTTTTTTTAAGTGTTCTTTTATACATAAGTTTATATTAATAACGCTCTAGCATATTCACAATTAATACCTTACAAACCTGCATTTAAAAATACTTAAATGGTATAATAGCCACCATTATTTGCCATTTAAGTTTTTAAAATGTATCGATTATTTGAAAAAATGACAAAAGCATTTCCTGAGGATCAACCTACTCAGCCGCCTTCGACTTTATTTGCTTTTTGCCGTCACTACACCAAAGGAATGGAACTGTCGTTGGTGCTAATGTCAATCAGCGCCGCCATGCTCGCTATTTTAGAGGTTTCTTTATTTAGCTACATGGGCCAACTTGTTGATTGGTTAACGGCCTACACACCCGAAACCCTATTTGTAGAGCAAAAGCCTGCGCTTATCAAAATGGCTGTTATGCTCTTACTGGTATTGCCCGTAGTCGTATTTTTTCATTCTGCTATTTTGCACCAAGCATTACTGGGCAATTACCCTATGTCGATTCGCTGGTTAGCGCATCGTTATTTACTGCGCCAAAGTGTGAGCTTTTATCAAAATGAGTTTGCAGGAAGAATAGCCACCAAAGTATTACAAACCTCTTTAGCCGTTCGCGAAACAGTGACCAAACTACTCGATGTATTAATGTACATAGTGGTTTATTTTGGCTCAATGGTCTTTTTAGTTGCCGAAGCTGATTGGCGCTTAATGATCCCTTTACTGGTTTGGTTAGTTTTATACATTTGCGTACAGCTTTATTTTGTACCTCGCCTTAAAAAAATTGCCAGCTCACAAGCTGATGCGCGCTCAGAAATGACCGGTCGAATTGTTGATAGCTATACAAATATTTCTACTATTAAATTGTTTTCGTATACCCAGCGTGAAGAGCAATACGCAAAACAAAGCATGGATGTATTTTTACAGCCTGTGTACAAACAAATGCGCTTGGTAACCAGCCTAAACTTTGTTATTCAAAGCTTAAATTATTTATTAGTATTTTCAGTTACCGCTGTATCACTTTATTTATGGTCGCTTAGTGCAATTAGCGCAGGTGCCATTGCAGTTGCTGTTAGTCTAGCGCTTAGATTAAACGGTATGGCGCAGTGGATCATGTGGGAAATAAGCAGCTTGTTCGAAAACATTGGCACCGTAGCCGATGGCATGAAAACACTGTCTAACCCTATTGAAGTTGCCGATAAACCAAATGCCGATACACTTAACGTAAGCCAAGGTGCCATTGAGTTTAACAATGTACATTTTAACTACGGCAAAGCTGCAAACGAGACTAATCGCAGCCCAGTAATGAATGGTTTAAACTTAAACATTAAACCTGGCGAAAAAATTGGCTTAGTCGGTCGCTCTGGCGCTGGTAAATCAACACTTGTTAACTTGTTACTGCGTTTTTACGATACTGACTCAGGAACAATAAAAATTGATGGGCAAAACATCACAGACGTAAGCCAAGAAAGTCTACGCCGCTACATAGCGATGGTTACGCAAGACACTTCCCTGCTTCATCGCTCAGTAAAAGACAACATTTTGTACGGTCGCCCCGATGCAACGCAAGCTGAGATGATTAACGCGACCAAACAAGCTAAGGCGCTTGAGTTTATAAACGACTTGGTAGATAGCAAAGGTAACAAAGGTTTTGATGCACAAGTGGGCGAACGCGGTGTTACTCTTTCGGGCGGTCAGCGCCAACGTATTGCTATTGCACGTGTGCTACTTAAAAATGCACCCATACTTATACTCGACGAAGCCACCAGCGCACTCGACTCTGAAGTAGAAGCGGCAATTCAGGCAAGCCTTGATGATTTAATGACAGGCAAAACAGTAATCGCCATAGCGCATAGGCTCTCAACCATTGCACAAATGGATAGATTAATTGTACTTGATGACGGCGGCGTAGTTGAGCAAGGCACTCATGAAGAACTAATCGCTAAGGGCGGGATTTACGCAGCCCTGTGGACACACCAAACAGGTGGGTTTATAGGCGTCGATTAGCCATTAATATTACCTTACTGTAGACGTGGTTTATATTCTGCTGCTACCTAAACAAAAAAGCGAAGATGCCTTAAAGGCTCTTCGCTTTTTTGTTTAAAGTTATAAATAGAGTTTATAACTTTTTTATAAATTAAAAGATTAGTCTTAACCCTATCATTATCAGCATAACCACATTAGCAAGCACACCAATTAAAAAAAAGTAACTACGCGGGCTTGGGTTTTTCTCTGTTGCTATAGCGTAGTACAGCGCCATGTGAATTAAGCGCGCAATTAAGTACACCCAAATACACATAGCAAAAATCGGGCTTTGATAATTAATTACAAACGCAAATAACACCGTACCTATAAATAATGCACTGTTTTCAAGCGTATTATGAAACGTACGATGCGCTCTAAATATAAAGCTATCGTGCGATAAATCCTCGTCAATTTTACCTGGTACAGCATTTGGCTCTTTAGCTTTGCTAAACGTAGCCACAGCCCACTGTACAAGCAACATAATTAAATAGAGGTAAAATGCCAAATAGGCCGAAAGTGCAACTTCAGTCATTACTAAATCCCTTATTTTGTTTTTTAACTTAGTTTAGAATGCAATTTTAAAGCCTAAATTAATACACTGATATTTAAAGGGTTAATTTAATAAACCTAATTACATATGTAAGTAACTCACGGCGTTGTATAAAATTTACTTGTTATGATTTTAAAAATAACATCAAAACTGAGCTGTATACTGTTGGATTTACTCCGATCTAAAAAGCTTAAACTCTTCAAACGCACAATCCCACAACACAACTTGATTACGACCCAAAGACTTAGCCTCATAAAGTGCTAAATCGGCCTGTTCAATTAACTCAGAAGGTGTTCTGGCTTTAAATTTAATAGACGTAACCCCAAAACTACACGTAACAGGAATATCATCAAATATCGCTTTTTCTACTTTAATACGAATAGCCTCAGCAATACGTATTGCTTGCTCTTGAGTCGTGTTGGGTAAAATAATACAAAATTCTTCGCCACCAAAACGTGCAACGCTATCACTCGTACGTATATTAGCTTGTAAAAGACTGGCAACGCCACAAAGTACGGTGTCGCCAATGCTGTGCCCATAAGTATCGTTAACACTTTTAAAATGGTCAATATCGACCATTAAAATACAATATTCTTCAATCTGAGGTAAATCCAAAAAGTCGCGATTCATAATCTCAAATAAAATGCGGCGGTTATAACAATTGGTTAAAGGGTCTCGCGCGGCCAAATAGTCTAACTCTTCATTACGTTTTTTAGAGGCAATAAAGCTTCGATAAACCAATAAAACAATAGCTAAGCAAGCGGCTAATAAAAATGCGAGCGCAATACTCGCGTATTTGTTTTTTGCAAGCTCTAGCTCTGATATAACCCTAGCTTGGCCTGATATTTCAATTTCATTGTTTTTCTTTTCAAGCTCAAGTTGATGGAGTTTTTCTTTTTCTCTTAACGTCTCCAACTCTATTTCCATTTTGTGAGAATGCAAATGTGCTTTTTCAAGAGCAAGCTTACTTTCGTCTCTTTCGTATTGAATGATTCCGGTCAGGGCTATTTCTTCTTCCGCGTAACGTAGTGATTCATTTATTCGTCCACGCTGTTTTTCTGCTATTCGAATTTCACGATAAGCGTATAGCATATGTAACTTATCATCTATTTCGGTTGATAAAGCGAGTGACCTTTTTAGTAAAGAAATCGCCTCATTTGTATCAATACCAATTAAAATCGCCGCAAGCGCTGTTAGCGACTTTATCTCATAAAGCTTACTGCCCGTTTCTCTGGCGAACGACAACGACTCTCTGTAATACTCTATAGCCTTGTTTTTATTCCCTTGGGCACGATAAATATTAGCAATAATACGCGCTGTTATAGAAATGTAGGATGTAAGATTTTTGGTTTTATAAGTTACGTAAGCTTTCTGAGCAAATTTCATCGCTGATTCTAAGTCGCCAGACTCATAGCTAATAACAGCCATTTCTCTTAAGGCCGACGCGAGCGTTTTGTCCTCGACCACACCTTTTGGTAAATCGATAGTTATTTGATAGAAAATCTCGGCCTGATCAAACTGCTTTAATCGAGTGTATAGCAGCCCCATTTGATTGGATGTTTTAGCAATCCCAAGCACGTTATTTACTTTTTTATAATATAAATATGCCTCATTTATATGCTTAAGTGATTTTTCATAAAGGTTGATATGGCGATAAATAATACCAGCACCTAATAATGCTTTAGCTAAGCCCACAGGATCGTCAATGTCTTTATGTATTTCTAATGCACGAGTGGAGTAATCAAGGGCTAAAACTAAGTTGTCTAAATAGCGCTGCGCTTCTGCTAGTGTATTTAATGTACGCGCCATCAACTTTAAATCATCTAAATTAGTATATATCTCTAAAGCTTTGGTATAAAAATGAGCTGTTTGCTCTCTATTTTCAAGGCGCTTATACGACTGAGCTAATTTTTTATACGTTTCACCTAACTGTTTTTGTATTTGTTCGTCTTTATTTACAAGGTATTTTAAAGCAGATGAATATTGCGTGATCGCGTCATTGTATTTTTTTTGTTCATAAAACGAATCCCCTTTTGTTAGGAGTACTTGTGCTATAAAAAACTCATCGCCATACACAAGCGTTGTTGGTAATAAAGTTTCAATGCGGTTAGCAAGTTCGTCATAACGTTTTTCATCTAATAATATTTTTATATAATTAATAGACGCCTTTATTTGGTTGCGTGAATCATTTAATTTGCTGTAATAAGCCGAGGATTGTGAAAAGTGATGAAGCGATTCATTAATATTGTTATTTTTTTTATTCGCTTTACCTAATAAGTTATGTAATTTTGCACTGAGTAACGTGTCATCAGCACTTTGCGCTTGTAACAACAACGCCTTACTTAGTTCGATACTTGTTATAACGTCAGTATCCATAAGTAATTCGGCTCTTTTTAGCAGCCCTGCATTAGATTCATTGATTAAACTGTATGAGGTGGTTTCTTGCGCGTAAGCGCTACTTAAACTAATAAACAAAGCAAAAAGCAAAGCTTTCACTAACAATTTAGAATTATAAATTCGATTTACGAAGAAAGTGTGTACTTGCGAAGTTAAGTCCATCTTTCGCGTGTGATACGAGTAAGTGTAAAATTCCATATTTACCATTTTAGTGATTTGTTATTAATTTAATGCAAAAATTCTGGCGATAAAATATACACATAAAGACTGCAGGTCAAGTTTCGCTGCAATATGGGTAATTGTTAATTTATGATTTTAGCATAATTATGCATATTGCTGCTTAATTCTTTTTTAGCTTAATCGTACGCTGTAAGTTATTAAATGAGAAAACCTAGCTTCTTAGTTTAAGGGTAACCAATAAAACACCGTGGTCGGTAGTTAAATCATCACGCTCATACTCGGGGTTTATTAAGTGCCTGTCGTAAGTGTTATAAGCGCTTACTTCAAAAAAGCTGTCATCGTAACTAGCGTCAAACTCACACGACAATAAAATATAATCAAGCACAGAGCTGCTCGCGCCATAATAATGTGTTGGCGGTCTTAAGGATGCAGGCTTTGTTATATTTATATTTTTTACTTGGCTTTTATCTGCTGAATCAACAATCTCGCTGTTATTGCTATCACAATCACTTTGTACATCGTTTGTTGTTGCTTCATCGCTAAAAACCTCATCATTACTTAGCTGCGACTTAACAAACAAATCCCATGAATCATTTAAACAATATTTTGCTAAGTAGGTTTTAGCGTCAAACGCAGGAGCAAAGCGTAGCGTACTCGTCAGTAAATGGCTTAATACGCCATCCGCAAGTTCATTATTAAAGTCCCCCATTAATAGCATGGGTTGCTGCGTAGCTTCGCGGCGAGTAATCATTTGCATCATTAGCAATGTAGCTTCACTGCCACGCTGAATAGTTGAGCCCCAACCACCCGCTACATTCGCTTTTAAAATCTCAATTATGTTTTGCTCGGGCGCTAGCTCTTTATTGTGTTCATCAACATTAATCATCGGGCGCTTAGATTTAAAATGCACCACATAACAATCAGTATTGCCTATGTGCGGTAAAGTAACGGTCGCTCTCAATACCTTACGACTAAAAGTAAACTCACTATTAAGGCCAAGCGTACTTGCAAGCTCACTATCGTGTTCAACCGCTGCTACCTCAACTATGGGATATTTAGAGGCAATTGCTACCACGGGACGTTTATAAATAAAATCATCAATCACCTCTGGCGTATCTACCACCGCAAAGTAATTATAGCCTTGCCCGCCCACTAACTCTTTTAACGAGTTAATACTAAACACTTCCTGAAAACCAATCACATCAGGGGCATGCTCTGTTAAGTAATCAACAATCCAACGCTGCTTTTTAGCCCACTGCTGCGCGGTATAAATTTTCTCAAACTCATAATATGCATTGGGTGGCTCAAGATAGTTAAACAGGTTAAATGTGGCTATTTTTAGTTGGGTGTTAATAATTACAGATTCTTCACGGTTTAAATCTGTATCTAACTGTTTAAGATCTTGATTACTGATGGGTATCGCCTAAGTAAAGTTGAAAGTGTTGCTTGCTTATAAACTATCATTTTATTACATGTTTACGTAATAAATCAGCCTGCTTAATTGTAATTTTATACACTCTTTTATTCTATACCAATCCGCAATAATACTTAATCATTTTGCGGGGCTAAACGTGTCGCTACCTGTGTTAAAAAATTCTCATTTAGAACAACTAAATAGCGAATTTTTTGCCTAGCTATCAACACGTTTTTCCAGCCTCAAAATAGATCACTTAATTAAGCGAATTGGTATTAGTCTTTATTATATCCCTCAATAAATAGCATTAACGTGCTTAACCAGATAAAATTCGCGGCAATTAAATATGAGCGAAGTGAAGTTGTCATGAGTAGAAAGATTGAACTATTAGCCCCAGGCGGTGATGTAAACGCGGTAAAAGCCGCCATTGTAGCCGGTGCTAATGCGGTTTATTGTGGGTTAGATACCTTTAATGCACGTAACCGAGCGTCTAATCTTTCGTTTGATGAGCTTAACGGCGCACTTCGCCTAGCCCATGAATACGGCTGTGAGATTTTTTTAACGCTAAATGTAGTTATATTAGAGCACGAAATGGGTGCGCTATTTAAGCTATTAAATCAGCTAGTAAATACCACGCTCGACGGCATTATTGTGCAAGATCTAGGGTTATTCAATATAGTTAAAAAGCACTTTCCTACTTTGCATATTCACGCATCAACGCAGTTAACTACGCATAACGAATCACAAGTTGAGTTTTTAGCCCGCATTGGCGCTACACGTGTAAATTTATCGCGCGAGCTTAACTTAACTGAAATCAAAATACTGACCGACGTAGCGCATAAATGCGACGTATTAACCGAAGTATTTGTGCACGGGGCGTTATGTATTGCGTTTTCAGGGCAATGTTATTCAAGCTCAGTGAGTGTAGGTAACTCGGGTAACCGTGGTCGCTGCTCGCAAGCGTGTCGTGATGAATACGAGCCAACGGCGATGGGTAACAAACATCCACTAAATTTAAAAGATAATTCAGCTTATTTTGACCTACCAGAGCTGGTAGCCGCAGGTGTTGATTCGTTAAAAGTAGAAGGCCGTATTAAAGGCGCTAACTACGTACATACGGTTATTGATAGCTGGCGCAAACAAATAGACACGTTTGTGCAAACCGGTAACCTAATTGAAGACGATTCAAGCTTATACAAAGTGTTTAACCGTAACTTTACCAATAAGTTTTTAACCGGCGACATGACCAAAAACATGTTTACCGATAACCCGCGCGACCATAGCTTTGATCACGCTAACGAAAAAAACAATGCAATTTCGGTCGTGCAAATTTACGATGCTCAGCAAGAGCTTTCCACTCAAAAAAGTGAAATTGATTCGTTAGTTAAAAAGAAAATTGAATTTTTAGATATTTCAAAGCGCGAGCTTACATTAGAATTTTCAGGGCAACTAAATCAGCCATTCACTGTAAACATAATTATTGAAGATAAAAACGATATTACGCTTTCGAATAAAAACGAAAAAGAGCCTCTACGCTTTGAAGTTCAATCGCAAATGCCTATGCAAACCGCCGATAAATCGGTTGTTGATATTGCTGCTATTGATAAACGCTTTAAAAGCTTTAGTAATGCGAATTTTGAAATTAAAAATATGGATTACTCAAACTTAGGCAACAACTTAAGCATTCCGTTTAAAGAGCTCGCCCGTATTAAAAAGCAAGTCGCGTTTTTATTAAACGAAGGCAAAGATGTACTCGCGCCTGTTGAACTGCCTAAACTAGTAAACCACGAAAAAGCAGATAAAAACAAAACAACACTCTCCATTTTAATATCGGACATAAAAGACGTTCACCTATGTGATTTAACAAATGGCGATGTTTACTTTAAATTACCTGAGAGCTTTAGAACCGATAACGATAAATACATCAACGTATTTTTAGAGCACCCGCAGTTAATTCCGTGGTTTCCGGCGGTGTTAATTGGTAAAGATTTTGAAGAAGCAGTGCGTTTACTCGAGGTTGTAAAACCTAAGCTTATTATTAGTAACAACACAGGCGTTGCATTTAAAGCAGTGCAAATGGGTCTTGACTGGATTGCCGGTCCATTATTAAACACTACAAACTCTTATGCGTTACTAACACTACAAGAAGATTTAAACGCAAAAGGCGCGTTTATTTCAAACGAAATAAACAAACCACAAATGCGTAGTATTAAACGCCCTAACAACTTTAAAATGATGTACAGCATTTATCATCCAATACTAATGATGACCAGCCGTCAGTGTTTTTTCCAGCAAACCGTTGGCTGTAAGAAACCACGTATTGACGCCAGCTGTATGCTGAGCTGTAAAAAGGAAACAACCGTTACCAATGTTAAAGGCATTAGTTTTGCTATTGATAAACAAAAAGGCGGCTACCCGAGCATTTATAACCACGAGCAATTTTTAAATATGGATATTGTGACCGATTACGCCGACAAGTTTGACGAGTTTATGATTGATTTAACCGACATTGGCTCAGGCGATAAAGAAAAACTCGATAAAGCCGTGTTACTTGCGCATTTTCAGGATTTAATTAGCGGGCAAACACACGCTGCTGATCAGTTAAATCACATGGTAAAGGTAAAAACACGTCAGCAATATGTTGAAGGCTTAAACAGTTAAGGTAAGTATTAAAATGACATTGCCATTATTATATTCATTACAACACTGCCCATACGCAATGCGTGCACGAATGGGTATTTTAATGGCAGAGCAACACGTGCTACTACGCGCTATTAAAACTAAAAATAAACCACCGCATCTTTTGAAAATATCGCCAAAAGGCACGGTGCCTGTTTTATTACTGCCGAATAATCAAGTTATAGATGAAAGCCTAGATATTATGCTCTGGGCTTTAAAGCAAAACGATCCGCATAATTTACTGCATACTCAAGACCCATTAGCACTTGAGCGCATGCTTGAATTAATTAAGCTAAACGACACGCAATTTAAACCCGTGCTCGAAAAGTACAAATTTTATGCTCGCACAAAAGACATGGCACAAATTTATTACCAAAAAGCCTGCGAAGAATTTATTAAGCAATTTGAAGAAAAACTAACCACGCATAAATACTTAATGGGCGATGAAAAAAGTCTAGCCGATTATGCCCTGCTGCCATTTATTAGACAGTTTGCCCGTGTAGATAAACATTGGTACTTACAAAGTGAATACACGCATGTACGCGCATGGTTAAACGAGTTTTTACACGCCCCCATGTTCACCAAAGTTATGACCAAATTCGATTTGTATATGGACTGCGGCGAAGAGTTTTTGTACGGCGTTAAAAAACCTTAACTTAGCCTTTGTTTTATAAGAAATTACATTGTCATAGCCAACTACAAAGCTAAGCATTGAATTATTCTCATCATCGAATTTAAGCCCTTTATTTACGCTATACTGCCCTCCCCATTACTAACAAACGCTATGCATTATGAACTACTCAAACTTTGGCACTAAATTCACACAACCCAACGGCATTACTCAGTTAATGGAAGATTTAGGTGGTGCTAAAAACAGCAACAATCCTAATATTGTTATGCTCGGTGGCGGTAACCCCGCATTAGTACCACAAGTAAATGAGGTTTTTTTAAGTGAATTACAAAAACTCGTTGCCAGTAACAAGGTATCGCAGGTATTTGGCCTTTACGACGGCCCGACTGGTAACGACGAGTTTAGAGCTGCATTAGCAGGCCAGCTAAGTAAAGAGTTCGCATGGGATATTAGCGCCGATAACGTAGCACTTGGTAATGGCAGCCAAGCTAACTTTTTTGTATTGTTTAATATGTTGGCAGGTGAAATGCCGGATGGCAGCCATAAAAAGATTTTATTTCCCCTTGCGCCAGAGTACATAGGTTATGCCGATCAAGGCTTATCGGCTGATATGTTTGTTGCCATAAAGCCTGATATCGAAATTTTAAATACAGGTAGTGCATCAAAACAGTTTAAATACGTCATTGATTTTAAAGCAGTTGAAAAAGTACTAGCAAACGACAGCAGCATAAGCGCACTGTGCGTATCACGCCCTACCAATCCAACAGGTAATGTAATTACTGATGATGAAGTAAAACACCTTGATTTGCTCGCTAAGCAATATGGTATTCCACTCATTATTGATAACGCATATGGCGATCCGTTTCCAGGTTGTATTTACACAGACGCAAACCTAACGTGGAACTCAAACATTATTTTATGTATGTCACTTTCAAAACTTGGCCTACCGGGTTTACGCAGCGGTATTGTGGTTGCAAACAATGAGATTATTAAAGCAATTGGCCGCGTAAATGGCAGCATGGTGTTATCGCCAAATAGTATTGGTCCAAGCTTAGTGACACGCTTAATTAACGACAACGAACTACTGCCATTGTGCCGTAATGTTGTACTGCCTTTTTATCGTAATAAAGCACACATAGCGATTGAATTGTTTGACGAAGTGTTTGCCGAATTGCCTGTTTATTTGCACAAAGTTGAAGGTGCATTTTTTATGTGGCTGTGGTTTAAAGATACAAAAATAACAAGCGAGGTGTTGTATCAAAAACTCAAAGAGCAAGACGTGTATGTGATCCCAGGTCACAACTTTTTTATCGGCATTGACGACAGCTGGGCGCACAAGCACGAGTGTATCCGTATTAACTATGCTACCGATGCAGATACCCTAAAAAAAGGCTTAGAAGCGATTAAAAACCTAATAAAGTAAATATACTGATGCCGATATTAATATCGGCATCAGTCATTTAACTCGCTTATATATACGTTTAAAATTCATGCAAACGCACTGTATCCCCTTTAAATTTATATACAAGTTGGTATCCTACTCGACCTTTTTTAATAGCAATTCGCTTAATTAAGTGATCTATCAGAGGTGAGAAAATCGTGTCGATAACCAGGCAAAAATTTCGTTATTTAGTTGTTATCACTAATTGCTCCTGCATTGCTCTACCTCCATGCAGTCGTATATCAGAAATTTTTAACGCAGTTAGCGTCAGATTTAATCCCTCAAATTGATTAAGTATTATTGCGGGTTGGTATAACATATGCTTATTAAAAAAGAACCAGCCAAGGGGCGATAATCGCTGCAGGGCACTTAATTAAAGTGGCAGCAATAACACTACAGGCATCGCGTATAAATATTGGTTTTAAACGTTAGATGTAACTTTAAATAGCAACATGCAATAGCACTATTAAGGTCAATTATGCGATTAGGACCAGGACTACTCGTCACCGCTGCCTTCATTGGACCAGGGACTATTACTACCGCCAGCGTGGCAGGTGCAAACTTTGGTTTTGCACTTATATGGACATTACTGTTTTCAGTAGTTGCCACTATATTATTACAATCTATGGCGGCGCGCCTTGGCGTTGCTACCGGGCAAGATTTAGCTCAAGCGCTCAGAGCACATATTCAAACGCCTTTATTTAAATCTTTAGCTATATTTTTAGTCATTAGCGCCATTGGTGTGGGCAGTGCAGCTTATGAAGCGGGTAATTTAAGTGGCGCTAGCATGGGATTAATTGAAATATTCCCTCAAGTTAGTCCTCAACTATGGACACCACTTATTGCTTTTTTAAGTGCTGCTTTACTGTATAGCGGCAAACATAAAGTGGTTGAAAACGCGCTAATTTTACTCGTTATTTTAATGAGCTTAGTGTTTATCTCAACACTTGTGATGGCAGCCCCTTCACTGGGTGATGTATTTGCTGGTTTTATTCCTAGTATGCCTGAAGGCTCTATTACGACAATATTGGCATTAGTAGGCACTACCATTGTGCCATACAACTTATTTTTACACTCCGGCGTACTCGCTGCTAGACACGACAGTAACAGCGATATGCAAAAAGTGATTAAACAAACAAATGTTGATACAGGCCTATCAATCACCTTAGGCGGTGTGATCACTTTAGCTATTTTATCTACAGCTTCAGTCGCATTTTATGGCACCGATGCGGGGCAAATTAGTGCAGCTAACATGGCCGTGCAGCTAGAGCCATTGCTTGGCGATGCCGCTCATTACTTTTTTGCTATTGGCTTATTTGCTGCAGGTTTAACAAGCGCGATTACAGCGCCACTTGCGGGTGCTTATGCTGTGTGTGGCATGTTAGGTTGGTCAAACGATATGGGTAACTCACGTTTCAAAAGCGTCGCTATTGTTATTTTATTGTTTGGTGCTGCGGTGGCGTCACTCGGTTTAGACCCTGTCGCGGTAATTATATTCGCACAAGCGGCTAACGGGTTATTACTCCCTATTGTTAGCACCTACCTTGTATGGCTGGTTAATCAAAAAGGGGTTATGGGAAACTACACTAACTCTTTGGTGTTAAACCTGGTGACCTTACCCGTTTTAATCCTAATTTTTGGGCTAAGTAGCTACAAACTAATTAGTTTAATTTTTTAATTCAACTCTAAAAACCATATTTAAAGGCCGCTGTTTACAATAAACAGCGGCCTTTATTTATTAATCACTAAATAACGTATAAGCCGTATTTATATTCAAACATCTAACACAATTTTTGGTTTTTAGTTGCCTTAACTAATTGCGAAAACGCAAAACCACCTACCGCGCCTGCAAGCAGTTGAGCATAAAAACCCCAGCCTCTTGCGCCCGCTATAATATGAATATTCATAATTGATTCAATGGCAATTAACACAATAGCAAATGCCACAATGCCAGCAATAACAAATAGCTGAGTACTGTATTTTTGAACCTTTTTATTAAGCTTTGCGGTAACAAAAAAAGCGATGGCAAGTGCTACGGCAATAATAGCGCCGTAGGTAGGTAATAGGCCTAACCAATCATCAAGCGTTAAACTAGCACGATCACTAAAGCCCACCACTACACCTACATTAACTAATTGATTGACAACGTATTGGCTATGAAACAAGCTAGCAAGTGTGAATGTAAGTAACCAAGAAACTAAAAATGAAGGCAATATACGTGTTAAAAACGACATGGTTATCTCAACTTAAAATAAAGCTTTTCTCTTATACTAGTTATGCTAGCAAAGGCTTGCTCCGTAAACAATGTATCTCTTTTTTTACTTTGCTTTCGCTTTTTTCGCTTTCTGTTAATGCAGATGCTACGTTACCAAAGGAGCAATACAGTACAAAAGCACTGGCTACGCAATTACAGTCTCCGTGGAGCATGGTTGAACTACCAAACGGCACATGGTTAATTACAGAGCGTGATGGCCACGTAGTTATAGTTAAAAACAATGCGCAATCAAGAGTAAAATTAAACCTAACAGGTTTATACGTAGCAGGCCAAGGTGGTTTACTCGACATTGTGTTATCGCCAGATTATAACGACTCAAAAGAAATTATTTTTACTTATGCCCAAGGTGGTGCAAGCGCAAACAGGCTTGTTGTTGCCAAAGCCACGTTTAATGGCACTGACTTTTCAAAACCTAACATTATTTATAAAGTAGCGACTGATAAAAACACACCGCAACATTACGCAGGACGCGCCCTTGTACTACCCGACAATACGTTATTAGTTTCAACGGGCGATGGGTTTGACTTTAGAGAGCAAGCACAAGTTATCACCAGCCAACTTGGCAAAATATTACGTATAAATCTAGATGGCACCATTCCAACAGATAACCCATTTATTAATCACAAAAACCTAAATGCACATGCTGTTTACTCACTTGGTCATCGTAACCCTCAAGGCTTAGTTTATGATTACGATACGCAGCAAATTGTTAGCCACGAGCACGGCCCCGCAGGCGGTGACGAGCTAAACTACTTAACCGCTGGGACTAATTACGGCTGGCCGGTAATCACCTATGGCAAAGATTACTCGCAAGCGCGTATTTCACCATTTACCGAATATAAAGGCATGCAAAAACCAAGTGTTAATTGGACGCCATCAATAGCGCCATCAGGCATGGCGTATTACGGCTCTAAACATGCAGCTTTTCCTTCATTACAACAACATGTGCTCATTACCACGCTCGTTGATAAAAAGCTCTACAGCGTTAATCTGGTAAGTGGTGAATTTACGCAGTCTCACGTATTTCCTAAGGCTGCAGGCAGGTTAAGAGATGTGTTTATAACTGATAAAGGTAACGTCGCGGTATTAACTGACGGTAAAGAGGCAAAGCTAATGTTGATGACAGCAAACTAATTCATAAAGCAAATAAAAGCCGCTGCGCTTTAAAAGTAAGTAGCGGCTTTAAATAAGCCACTTTGGTTAATTAAGTAATTTGCTCAGTAAGATTAGGGGTTAACCCCTTTAGTTTTAAGATTAAAGTGAGCGTCTTTATTATGTTATTAATAACGTTCTTGTCTCCAATTACCTTTGCATATACTTACTGTGCTTGTTATTTACCCGATTCTAATTGCTGTCTCAATAATTCAATAAGTTGAGTGTTAAGCCCGGTAATTTCTGCTTCTAGCACCTTCACTTTAGCCTGCGACTTTTCATCATCTTTACTGCGTAATAATACAGTTTCCTGTAGTAGTTTTTCTATCTTTTCTTGTATTTCAGCAATCTGTTCATCAATTGGGTCACCTTCTGATTGTGATGCCTGACTTGCATCTTCATTGCCTGATAATTTACGTAACGCTTCACGATTTTGATCTTCCAGACTTTTTTCTTTTCCTTCTTCAGATATATCCACTTGGTCACTTTGAACCGCTGCTTTGTGCACAGTCGCTTTTTCGGTTACTTCATCAGCTACCACCTTTAAAATTTGTTTTTGCGGGTAAGTTTCTAAAGGTTTAGAGGTTATGTGAACTGACATTTTATCCATTTTAATATTCCTTGTTCCGTCAATTATTGGCGAGAAGTAGTTAACTATAAATATAATGCTTTACCAAAAGCCAATTGTAATAGCCCTTGTTTGATTCTTTATTAGATTACACTTTACTCACAAGCTTGCCCATTGTTGTTTTAAACCAACAAGGTGAACAATACCAAAAGAGAAACAAATAATAGAACTCCAAACCCAAAATTCAGGCGAACGCCCCATAGGGTTATTTATTAGAAAGAATCCAGCAACACCGCGGGCTAAATAAATAAAAGTTATTAATACAAGAGCTAGGCGGATGAATGGAAGTTTAAAAATAACACCTGCGGCTGAAAATGCATACAATGACCAAGTTGATAGAATCAGAACAATTACACTAGTAATAAGAGTTGGTTTAATACTTCCTTGCTCAGAAAGTAATGCCATTTGATCTCCTGCACCGAAGAACCGATACCAAGAACCTCCAAAATAGATACAACCCAAATGCAAAGTTGCTACAACAGCACTTAATGTACCTGCAATTATTAGAAAAACATTCATAGAGCGATAAAACCTCCGTGAGACATAACGAACCTGTAAATTAGCTGGTTTATTTATCTTGATAACAAACCATAGCCGGGTTTCTACCTGGGTACAATCGATTGTTGAATGTTTACGCGTGATATCAAAGCTCGCATTTAAGTGGATACGAATACTATTTAGGTGCTGGAAAACACATATGCCTTACGATCAACCAACTTACTTAACTGTATTGAAAAGTAAGGGATCATCGCTATTAAAATTTGTGGTGGAAAGTGAGCTTCAGCGCTTGCTGTTAAAAGGCATTTAAGCAGTGTTTCAACTCTTTGATAGTTTGATAAGGGCTACGATGTAACATTCTATGGCAATTAGCACACACCATGGCAAGATCTTCAACTAGAGTTTCTCTAGATTCATTTTCATCCAGCTCATTCAAAGGTACCTTGTGGTGAGCTTCAATATACAAAGCTCCTTTTTCACCATATTTTTTCTTAAAATCAAACTCACAAACTTCACAGGGTAATTCACCCTTGTGCTTCTTTGCGTGAATTTTTTTAGCCCGATTTACCAATGCCTGAGAACGCTCTCTGGAATAATGCTTCTTTTCTAGCCTTTTACCTTCAGAAAATGACACTGGTGTTAATGAATTCAAGTTCTCTTCTAAATTATCAGCAAGAACTCTACAAGCAGCAATATGAAATAGGTCGTTGAGAGTATCATCTAACGTCACGTCATCATTTGGAAGTGATACTACGGCTTTAAGCGCCCCAAAAACATTTTGAAATAACTCTTTACGTATTTCATTCTTCTTGTCTTTTTTCCTTGGAATATAACTCCAAGTCAAATCAGTACCATCTTGTGATGTGGTTTCTTTATGAAGCTCAGCTAGGGGAGGTAGATTATTATTTTCTGGATATAAAACAAGGTAATAATTATTATCACCCTTCCAATCAATAATTAGAACCCAGAGCGTTTCACTTCCATTACTTATTAAAAAACCACCAAATGAATTCATACCATTCGAAAAAGTATGAAAACCTTCGATAACGCCCTGTTCGATCGAATTTACAAGATGAAAATCATTACTTTCTTTAGTTGTTTTTTCTAAAATTAATGATAGTTTTTTTGCAACATCTGGATTCACTATAACCTCGATTATGCCTTATAACGAGCCTGTAGATTAACTCGTTTTTTATTTGTTTTTATTGATAAACAAACCATAGCTGAGTTCCTATTTTGGTTCAATCGATTACTGTATTTTTACGCAGCATATAAATACGTGTTTGATATTGTTTTAATTGGCGTTTTGGAAGGGATTACGGGTGTTTGAGTGGCTTTTATTTTAGGTTAAGAGTGCTTCCCCTTCTTAATGGATCGTGTTTTGCGGCTATTAAATTAGACAGCCACTCCAATTGTAAACTAATCTAGTATTAAATTAGACAGCCACTCCAATTGTAAACTAATCTAGTATTAAATTAGACAGCCACTCCAATTGTACTCCTGCACCGAAGAACCGATACCAAGAACCTCCAAAATAGATACAACCCAAATGCAAAGTTGCTACAACAGCACTTAATGTGCCTGCAATTATTAGAAAAACATTCATAGAGCGATAAAACCTCCGTGAGACATAACGAACCTGTAAATTAGCTGGTTTATTTATCTTGATAAACAAACCATAGCCGGGTTTCTACCAGGGTACAATCGATTGTTGAGTGTTTACGCGTGATATCAAAGCTCGCATTAAACTAGACAGCCACTCCAATTGTAAATTAATCTGGCTAATGGTTAATTTACGCAGTCTCACGTATTTCCTGAGGTCGCAGGGCGATTAAGAGATATGTTTGTAACAACTGAGGAAAATATAGCTATATTAACCGATGGGGAAGATTCAAAGCTTATGTTGGTGATACCGAATTAATTTACATGAAATAACCAACAATAAAGCTAATGGCCAAAGGAAAACCTCATAATACCATCATCAAATCATTGACGTTTAAGTGGACACGAATACTATTTAGGTGCTGGAAAACACATACGCCCTACGATGAATCAACTTACTTAACCGCTGTTAAAATTTGCGGTGGAAAGTGAGCTTTAACGCTTGCTGTCCACCTCAGGGCGTGTTGTTAGCTGTAGATTAGTTGCGGGGGTGTTCGTTACATTGCTGCTTTTTACCAAAAACACCAAACCAAAATGTAAGTTCCAAAGCCACACCTAAAACAATAAAGATAACTATGCCTTGATAAAATCCGTAGCCATACGAAATAAGAGCGGCTAATAATAAACCCGCCAAAATTATCCATTTGTGTAATATTTTCATAAATCCCTCTTATTAAAACAATTAAGTACCAATTAAATATATGTGCAGAACATTTTTTGAGCAACGGCAAATCTGTAACATTATATAATCACAAGAGTACGACAATACAGCTAACGCTCCCATAAGCCGTGAGCTGTGCTGGCACAATTTGTTGCGCCTTTGTTCTTTGCAACAGCGTTGCGAATCAGCTTGATGGGCTTGTTATATGCCAATCCCCTAACACTTTATAGTATAAGTAATTGGATTTTTATAATTCCAATTGGAACCCGAAGTTTCAACTTTATCTAAAACTGTAAACTCTTTAATTTCTCTTCGAACACTCTTTGTTTTCATCAAAAATAAAAATATCCAGAGACTAAAGCAACAAAAAAATAATACTGCGATACTGTAATAATTAAAGTATGAAAAAAATATCGCTGAGGAAGCAAAAAATAAAGAAAGCCACTTAAAGTTTGGGCTAAACACTATGGTAACTTTAGAATCATCAAGCTGCTTCCTTGTATATATGAACATACTACTCTCCAACTACCTCTAGGCATATAACGAGCCTGTAGATTAACTCGTTTTTAAATTTGTTTTTATTGATAAACAAACCATAGCTGAGTTCCTATTTTGGTTCAATTGATTACTGTATTTTTACGCAGAATATAGAAGTGTTTGATATTGTTTTAATTGGCGTTTTGGAAGGGATTACGGGTGTTTGAGTGGCTTTTATTTAGAGTAAGAGGGCTTACCCTTCTTAATGCATCGTGTTTTGCAGCTTTTCTATATTATGAACAAGGCAATACAGTTGCCCCACCGTAAACCAAAGGTATTCACTTTCGTTTGACCCCATAAGGTCAGTTTATTCATGTCTTTGTTCACTGTAATGTTCCGCTTTTTATTTAAAGGAAAGCCGGTTCGATACAGCCGAGCCGTTTGCCATTCTTTAATAAACAGCTGTCGTCGACCTATGGGGCTGTCTATTTTTACTTTCATTTTGTCTACATAGCTCAGCTTTTTGGGTGATTCATTATTTATAATAATTCACTCTTCATGCTGTTTTTGTTGGCTTTTTTTGTAATAATTAGGATGGGTGGCATCCTAATTCTCGTTGTTAAGGGGCAAATTGTAGTTGGCTAAAATGTGAAGCGTAGCGGAACCAGCCAACTGTAATTTGTCCCGCTTGAACAGCTTGCTAAGTTACTAATACTCCAAGCAATAAACGCCTGATTCACTAGCCCACTTTTTAATTTCCGGTATAACTTTATCATCTTGAATGTAAAATATATTCGTATAATCCCAACTTTCAAAATAAACAGCCGAAAACTCCGGTAAAACTAATCTGCAAAATTTATCGGATGAGTCATTATCACCGGCAGGATGCAAATAATTATCCATAGATTCTTGAGAGCTGAATTCTCTAAAGGACGGGTAACAACGCTCCCATTTACCTTTAAATTTAAAATTCAATATTTCAGTGTTTTTAGACATAACCTTTGCGAAATCATGCAGTGACTTGTTTCGGGATAACCGCTCATTTTTATCAGGAAAATCATTTTGAAACTCTTCAAGAGTTAACCAATGGTCAAATACCGTTATTGCGACCCTCTTATAATGAGGAGTGTCTTCCACACAATAAATTTTAAATAGATCAGGAAATTTTTTATCTAATTTAACCTGCCTATTTTTACTTAAATTTATGAATTTACGCACGGACTTCCCTCGTAACGCCTCGTTAAGAGGCAAATAATATGTTGGCTAAAATAAGCGACGCAGGAGCAAAAGCCAACTGTTATTTGTCCTGCTTTAACGACTTGTTATGTTTACATTAGCTAGAATGTTTCCATTGCTATTTCATTATTTTTTGAGGGAAAGTTAATAATGACTGACTCATATTGGCTTTCTACTGTTTCAATTTCAATATAGTCGCCAGATTGCAGAGTAATTTTAATTAAATTAGGCGCGGATAAGCAAACATCTGAAAATTGTTGCCTAACCAAGTTACCCCATGGCGCACTATTAGGAGCATCATCCCATTCGTAGATATCTCCATTGATACGAGCAATAACGCGCTCATTACAATGTATATTTACATCGCAGAATTGAAACCCTATACCGTAAGAAGATATTAAAGTTGAATCAATATACAGCTCATTGAGAGCTTTTTTTAATATTTCAACGATATCAGAATTAAACAGAACCACAGAACCTTCCCTGTAAACATAACGCCTTGCTAAGCGGAAAATAATGGTTGGCTATAATCGCGAAGCGATGGCCAACTGTTATTTTTCCGTTTAAGCAACTTGTTATATTTTTTATTACTCTGCTTCAGTGAATGTGTAATCCACACCACCATTCCAACGCTCAAGCTCATTGCCGCATTTGCAATTAAAGCGGCCTTTCTCTCTCACTGGTTGCTCGTATTTAGTTACATTATATTTTTTGCCACACTTATCACACTCTTGTACGTATTTTGTAGTGTCCCAAGTCGCCATAAATTACTCCTTTATTTGCTGCGTACTTTGTCTTTAAAAAAATTCTCAACATGCTCTACAGCATGTTTTATTTTTAATGTAAATTCATCATCTTCAGAGGTGTAGTACACGATTTTATCATTTTCTATTCTACGTTCAGCACTATTATCCACGGTGGCACCTGGGCCGGCATATGCACCCTTCATCCAGAAGTGAAGCCAAATACCACCTCTTAATTTTCCAATAATATCTCTGATTTCATTAAAACTTTCAGCTGCGGCGTTATCCCAAATAACCTTAGATTCAAGTTTTATAGTTTGTAATTCAGCCCATTTATTTTCTAAAATGACGAAGCGATCTGCATATATTTGTTGTTCGGCTTCTAGACGACGACCAGACTCAACTTCGTCTTTTGGAAGGTGTAACATGGGATTTCGTACACCTTGGATGGCTTGCTCAATTTCATATGTAAGTAATATCGCTTTTTTAGCTACTTCATATTCACTTGTGCCTTTCAATTGTCTGCGCCAAGTGGTTAATCCGATTGCACCAATAAGAATCGCTGAGATTGTTCCAATAATCGTAAACACATCCTTAGTTATTGCCCAGTCAATTTTTGAAATAGTTAGACAAATACTCACAGACTCTCCATAAAATATAACGCCGCGTTAAGCGGACTAAAATCGTGGGTTATAATGTGGAACGAAGCGAAACCTAACCCACTGTTTTAGTTCCGTTTAAATGCCTTGTTATGCGTATTTACGGAACACAAACCATATCAACATTAACAAGAAAACCATTACCTGATTCAGTAACTTGTGCGCTCAGGACTAAATCACTTCTACCTTCAGACTCAGTCCACAAATCGATTAAGACATCCCAGCGATTACCCATCCAGATACAAATAGAAGAATCCCATGTTTCATCTGCAAGCATAATTAATTGCTCACCGTAATCCTCAATATACTCTTCAATTTGACTCGCGGTTTCACTAGAAATAGGAGTTACAAATTCTAAGCCCCCACTGACTTTATAATCACGCTCTACGAATGATTTTACAATATTATAAAATATTGGACGCCAAACAGAAGGGATCGGTTGCTGATTATCCTCATCCTTGGTCACTTCAAATTTAGACATACACTTTCCATATATAGTGAATAAATGATTTACGCATAACGCCTTACTAAGCGGCGCGAAATTGTTGGCTAAAATTGCGAGGAACGAAGCTAGCCAACTGTTTAGCGTCCGTTTGAGTAACTTGTTAGTTGCCTTTTGCAAACTGCCAAAAGTCTCTGTTTGCATATAAAACCCAATTTAAACTTTTTGGCACCATATAGAAATAAAGAATTTCGGTATCGCTTTGAAAAGCATTAAAGTTAGCCCAGTTTAAATCTAGCTGTTCAGTTAACCTTTTAGTTAAACCTGAATCTTTGTATATGCGTTCGAAAGACTCAAAGACAAACACAGTATCGTTATTTTGATACTCTAATAGGTTTGAGAAAACCTGATTAAATTGATCTTCAGATAACCAAGGCTTCAATTCTGAATTGGAGTTTTTAGTGATTTCCAAAAAATTAGAAGTAAGCTTTAATTCTTGGTCATTTTCAGTATCGATAATCGATTTCAAATCATCAAAATTCAACTGTGACTCCTAAGGCAACTAACGCCTCACTAAGAGGCAAATAATAGTTGGTTAAAATAAGCGACGAAGGAGCAAAAACCAACTGTTATTTGTCCTTTTAAGTGACTTGTTATATTCACGAAAACACTTTATCAATATGTTCTCGGTCATAGTCAAGAATCAACTTATTATGACTTTTATACAAACCATTTAACGATTCTTTGTTATTCGAAACTATATCCATACCGCGATCATCATAAAGATTTAATACAAGCTGCTTTGTTCTATTTATGAGGTAACACTCACCATTAAACTGAGGCTGTAAGCTAGGAAAATCGGTATTAATTGCAGCTTTAAATAGTTGAACAGTATCTAATTCAGAAGCCGTAATACCTGAAATGGTAACTCGTTTCCAACATTCACATTTGTAATCTAAATCTTCTGAATAGATATCTCTGTGATCGGATAAATCAATATTGGCATTAGCAAGTGATTTGACTTGTTTGAATATAAAACTACGTTTCTTTATTTTCCGACGACCATCAGAAAAAATTTGATACACGATCTCAATGTTATCACTTGGATCGAATACACCTTGAAAAATACTCATTGCCCTTTCCAAGGCTACGGAAAAGTACTTTCTATTTAATTCTTTATTCTCATCGTTCCATATTTCTTGGTCTGATGGACCGATTTCAAATCTCAGCCCAAAAGGAGAATTATAAAAAAGCGGACGCTCTAATTTGATATCTGGTTCATCCATTTACTCGATACTTCCTTAGTGAATATAACGCCTCACTAAGAGGCAAATAATAGTTGGTTAAAATAAGCGACGAAGGAGCAAAAACCAACTGTTATTTGTCCTGCTTGAGTGACTTGTTAGTTTTAAACAACTCCAAGTAATATTCTTTGTCTAGTAAGTTACGTTGAAAGTGGCCTGCAACTGGAGGCTTAAACTCATTACCAGATAATAATAAAAGTCTTTGCTCTGTTACTTCTGGATAGTCTTCTTTTATTTGACCGAGACTAAAATGCATAAAACTGTCTAACGGAACAAATAGTTTTGTAGGAACACTTTTTGAGTTGGTTTCTAACACCTCATCAATAGCAAAAATTAACCTGATGTTATTTGGTGATTTGGGGCCTGTTTTAGCTTTTAAGTCATATATCTGTTTGCCGTTTCCATCAACCATATCCACACCGACTACACGCCCGATTAAAACATGATCAGTTTTTTTAATTAATGCTTCATCAGAGACTTCCAGTGGAAATGATGCAAATACATAATTAGAAATTAAACAGAAAAACAAAACTATATATTTACGCATGAACATCCTTTTAAAACTAACAACTTTGTATCCGACATTTGTCGCTTTATAAACCGACAAATGTCCAAATATTACAAAGGTTCTAATTTAACCAGCTAATAAGGACTTGTAAACAACTAGTTAGCCGATATTTAAGTTTCCTTGATGTAGAAATACCCCAAAATGGTAGAGATCAGTAATATCGGACAAAAAAGTAATGAGCTATAAAAATAGGTGTAAGCGATATTATTAATAAGATAACTTAAATTTTTCTCTAAGCTTTTGCCTTTAACCTAAAACAAAAAAGCCGCTGTTCATTGCAAACAGCGGCTTTCGTCTTAAGATTTACAAGCTTAAAGCTTGCTTAACTTAAACTTGATTTTTATTGTTTACCAATCACTTCAAGTCCACCCATGTATGGGCGTAATACTTCTGGTACTACTACTGTGCCATCGGCTTGTTGGTAGTTTTCTAGTATGGCTACTAGTGTACGGCCAACGGCTAAGCCTGAACCATTTAGTGTATGTAGTAACTCTGGCTTTTTAACACCTTCACGACGAAAACGTGCTTGCATTCTACGCGCCTGAAAGTCAGCCATGTTTGAACATGATGAAATTTCGCGGTATGTATCTTGCGCAGGTAACCATACTTCTAAATCATATGTTTTAGCTGAACCAAAGCCCATGTCGCCCATACATAAAATTACTTTACGATACGGAAGTTCTAATGCTTGTAGTATTTGCTCTGCGTGACCGGTTAACTCTTCAAGCGTTGCCATTGAGTCTTCTGGTTTTACAAGTTGTACAAGTTCAACTTTATCAAACTGATGCTGACGAATTAAGCCACGTGTATCGCGACCATAGCTGCCTGCTTCACTTCTGAAACACGGAGTGTGGGCAACTAAGCGAATTGGTAAATCGCTTTCGTCGTAAATTTCGTCGCGTGCGCTGTTTGTAAGCGGTACTTCAGCTGTAGGAATTAAGCTAAAGCCGGCTTGTTGTTCGCCGTCGTCATTTACAAGGCCTAATGTGTGGAATAAATCGCCTGCAAATTTAGGTAATTGGCTGGTGCCATAAAGGCTTGCGCTATTTACTAGGTACGGTACATACATTTCTGTGTAGCCGTTTTTATCAGCGTGTGTATCTAGCATAAATTGCGTTAGTGCACGGTGCATACGCGCAACTTGGCCGCGCATTACGGTAAAGCGTGCGCCACTAATTTTAACGCCCATTTCAAAGTCTAAACCGTTTAGGTCTTGGCCTACATCTACGTGGTCTTTAACTTCAAAATCGAATTTTTTAGGTGTGCCCCACGTTAAAATTTCAACGTTGTCGTCTTCGTCTTTACCTGCAGGTACTGACTCGTCTGGCAAGTTTGGAATTGCTAAAGCAATGTCGTTAATCGCTGCTAATACTTCATCTTGCTCTGTTTTAGCGGCGTCTAGCTCACTGCCTAAGTTAGCCACTGCATCAAGTAATGGCTGTGCGTCTTCGCCTTTTGCTTTGGCTTGACCAATTGCTTTTGCGCTTGCATTACGTTGACTTTGAAGTTCTTGCGTTTTTACTTGTAATGTTTTGCGTTTTTCTTCAAGTGCCGTTACCGTCGCTACATCGAGTTCGTAACCGCGAGCTGCTAAACGTGCTGCAGTTTGTTCGATGTCTTGACGTAAAAATTTAGAATCTAACATGTTAGTTTTTTAACCTTTTTGCATTACTAGCTGAAGGCCCAGCCAAGCCATAAAAATACACACCATCACGTTTAAGATGATATTGAGGGCCATTTTAATAAAGTGACCTTGTTGTAATAACAACAACGAGTCCATTGAGAATGTTGAAAAGGTGGTTAATGCACCTAAAAAGCCAATACCGATAAGGGTTTTAGCGGGGCTTGCGGTGATAATTTCTTTATCTATCAAACCGTACAAAATGCCCATTAACAATGAACCCAGAATATTAACCGTCAACGTGCCAAAAGGGAATCCCCTACCGAGGAGTTTTAGCATGCTTTCGCTAATAAAAAACCGTAAACACGCACCTGAGGCTCCGCCAAGGGCGATCATCATATAAAGTTTAATCATTTTCGTATCGTTTAAGTGGGCTTTGCGCATCGCGCTCTTTTAGGTAATCGAGTTTTTGTTTAATTTTTTGTTCAAGTCCGCGCTCGCTCGGTAAGTAATATTCTTTACCGTCCATTTCTGGTGGTAAATATTTTTCACCTGCGGCAAATGCGCCTTCTTCATTATGCGCATAACGGTACTCAGCGCCATACCCTAAGTCTTTCATTAAATTAGTTGGGGCATTACGTAAATGCTCTGGCACTGGGTAACTTGGCTCGTTTTGAGCGTCTGCTTTGGCTTGATTAAACGCCATATACACCGCATTACTTTTGGGTGCACTGGCTAAATACAATGTGGCTTGTGCAATTGCACGTTCGCCTTCGCCAGGGCCTACTCGCTGAAATATATCCCACGCATTTAAGGCCACTTCCATCGCGCGCGGATCGGCGTTACCTATATCCTCTGTAGCAATGGCAAGTAAACGCCTTGCTACATACAAAGGGTCGCCACCACCGGCTAAAATTCGGCAATACCAATACAGCGCACCATCGGGAGAGCTACCACGTACTGATTTATGAAAGGCTGATATTAAATCGTAAAATTCATCGCCGCCTTTATCGTATTTAGCTAAATGAGTAGGTAAAACTTGGCTAAGTACGTGCTCGTCTACGTTGTATTGACCGTTTTGCTCGGTTGTTAAATCAACCGCTTGTTCAAGTAAATTAAGTACTTTACGCGCATCGCCGCCACTTGCTTGGCATAGTGCCTTTTTAGCGTTGTCGGCAATAGTAATATGCTTTTGGCTTAGCTGCTCGTCTTGTTTAAGTGCACGTTCTATTACGGTATATAAGTCGGTATCGGCAAGCGATTTTAAAACATACACGCGTGCACGCGACAATATAGCGTTATTAAGGGCAAACGATGGGTTTTCGGTGGTTGCACCTACAAATATAAAGGTGCCGTCTTCTATGTGCGGTAAAAACGCATCTTGCTGAGACTTATTAAAGCGATGAACCTCGTCAACAAACATAAGGGTGCGTTGGCCACGGCTTTCTAGGTTATCGCGCGCTTGCGTTACGCTGTCACGTATATCTTTTACGCCTGCGGTTACCGCCGACATTTGAATAAGTGAGGCATCAGCATGGTTGGCAATTATTTGCGCAAGTGTTGTTTTACCTACACCCGGCGGGCCCCATAAAATTAAACTATGGCATCGCCCCGCGACAATGGCTTGATGCAGTGGTTTATCAGTACTTAATAAGTGTTGCTGACCAATGTACTCGTCAAGCGTTGTGGGGCGCATACGCGCAGCAAGTGGCCGTACATCGGGCCCAAAATTAAATCCTAAATTACTCACCGTTACTCTGATCGTCTATTTCAACACCTTCAGGAGGCGTAAATTCAAAAGTGCTTTTATCAAGCGGCGTATTAACTTGGGCATTGTTAAACGTAAATGACGATAGCTGCCCTGAGTTGTCGGTAACGACTAGTTTAGCAAGGCCTTGCTCGTTACCCGCAAACGCTATATCAAGTTGTTCTACTTGGCTTTCTACGCCTTTATTTGGCGTTACACTAAAGCCTGTATTTGTTGCAAGTACGCTGTATTTTTCCCACTGTGCTGGGTCTTTTGATGTAAGTAGCACAAATGGTGTTGAGTCGATTAGGCTGCTGGTTTTCATAATTGTTACTTGCTCAGCAAAGCTGTCGAAGTAATAGGTTTTATCGCCGTTTGATACAAATAATGTATCGTCTGGGTTTGTTTGCTGCCAGCGAATCATCATAGGCTGTTGAAGCGCTATTGTGCCCTCGCCTTGCATAACAGCTTGGCCTTCTTTGTCTGTTACTTTTTGTGCAAACTGCGCTTTAAAGCTTTTTAAAGTAGCAAGTCTGTCTTGTAATGCTTGGCTGTCATCAGCAAAGCTTGGTGCGGCAAGTACGCTGCCTAACACTAATAATAAGGCGTTAAATTTTTTCATTAATTTGCTCCATTAGGTACTAATACATCGCGAGCGCCGTTATGACCTGGTGAACTCACGATACCCGATGTTTCCATTTGTTCTACTAAACGTGCTGCGCGGTTATAGCCAACACGCAGTTTACGTTGCACTGACGATACTGATACCTTGCCGGTTTCAATTACAAACGATACGGCTTCGTCGTATAACGGATCGTTCTCTTCGTCTGCATTTTCGCTTGCTTCACCTGGCAATAAAATATCTTCACTGGCATCACCATTGAGTATTTCATCAACGTAATTTGGCTTAGCACGCGCTTTCCAATCGTTTACAACGGCATGTACTTCATGGTCGTCTACAAACGCGCCATGTACACGCTCTGGTACACTAGTGCCTGGTGGTAAATAAAGCATATCGCCCATACCCAGTAAGTTTTCTGCGCCTTGTTGGTCAAGTATGGTACGCGAGTCTATTTTGCTAGACACCTGAAACGCCATACGTGTTGGTATATTTGCTTTAATTAAACCGGTTATTACATCTACCGAAGGGCGCTGCGTTGCCAGTATTAAATGAATACCTGCCGCACGTGCTTTTTGGGCTATGCGGGCAATCAGCTCTTCTACTTTTTTACCAACAATCATCATCATGTCGGCAAACTCGTCAATTACTACAACAATACTTGGTAACTTACCAAGTTCTTCCGGGCCTTCTTTCATGCCATCGGTGTCTTTAAATAATGGATCAAGAATTGGGTAACCCGCTTCATTGGCTTCAAGCACTTTTTGGTTGTAACCTTTTAAGTTACGCACACCTAATGCTGACATTAATTTATAACGACGTTCCATTTCGCCCACACACCAACGCAGTGCGTTAGCGGCTTCTTTCATGTCGGTGACTACTTCACACAATAAATGCGGAATACCTTCGTATACTGATAGCTCAAGCATTTTAGGGTCAATCATGATCATACGTACATCGTCAGGGCCCGATTTGTAAAGTAAGCTTACTATCATGACATTAACGCCCACTGATTTACCTGAACCAGTTGTACCGGCTACCAATAAATGTGGCATTTTACCTAAATCAGCACATACCGGCTGACCAGCAATGTCTTTACCAAGCACCATGGTAAGTGGCGATGGATTTTGCTCAAATTTAGGCGCGTTTATTACTTCTGACAAACGTACTATTTCGCGGTGTTTATTAGGAAGCTCAATACCAACATATGTTTTACCCGGTATAACTTCTACAACACGCACACTAATTGCCGAAAGCGAACGGGCTAAATCTTTTGCTAAACCTGTAATTTTTGACACTTTAATACCTGGCGCTAAATCTAGCTCAAAGCGTGTAACAACAGGGCCTGGGTATACCGCTACAACTTTAGCTTGTACGTTAAAGTCCAGTAGTTTTGTCTCTACTAGGCGCGATACTGTATCGAGCTCTTCTTGCGAAATTGGGTTTTTAGCTTTGTCCGGTCTGTCGAGTAAATCGAGCGACGGTAATGGCCCCGGTGGTGGTTCTTGCGTTAATAATTGCTCAAACTTTTCTTTAGCCGTTGGCGGTGGTTGATATTGCGCTTTTGATTTAGGCATTGGTCTGGCTGGTGATACCACTGTTGTAACTGGTTTTTCTGGC
Organism: Pseudoalteromonas sp. SWYJZ12; assembly: GCF_015864395.1. Classification (NCBI taxonomy): domain Bacteria; kingdom Pseudomonadati; phylum Pseudomonadota; class Gammaproteobacteria; order Alteromonadales; family Pseudoalteromonadaceae; genus Pseudoalteromonas; species Pseudoalteromonas sp. SWYJZ12. Next base: position 304,620 of record NZ_JADYXH010000002.1, on the reverse strand, counting down.
TCTACAACTGGGCTTTGGTCAAGCGCGTTTAATGCAGCGGCCGTGTCCATTGGTTCGTCGTCTATGGCGCTAAAGCCAATTTCTTGATCGAGTATGTCGTCAAGCTCGTCAAACGGCATAAACTCGTCACTAATTTGTGGCTCGTTAAATGGCGTTTGCGGTTTATTAATTGCTTTTTGTTTCTCTGCTTTTTTAGCTGATGTAGGCAGCTCTATTTGCTCTTTTATATCGTCTTCAAAATGGGCGTCTACTTCATCGTGATTATTTGCTTTGCCCGCAGCGTGTTCTCGGTGCATCCAACCTTTTGCGTACGATACAATAAAGCGGTAAAACCTAACCATTAAATCGCCAAGGTAATCTACAAAATCAACCCACGATACACCCGTTAATAAGGTAAGCCCGGCAAAAAAGAAACACAGCAATAATATAGATGTACCGGTAAAGTTAAACGCAGGCATCATGGCTGATGCAATAACATCGCCCACTACCCCACCAGAGGAAAAGTTATAAATATCGTCAAAATTGATACTACTAATAGCGGTAGCTGAGGTAATAAATAAAGCAAAACCAATAACACGCAGCGCTAAGGTGGTGTAATCAAGCTGTAAAATGCGGTGAGGTTGTTTAAATAGCAAGTAGCCAAATAGCTGGATGGCCGCTGGCACTAAGTAAGCCAACCAACCAAAGGTGAGTAATAAAATGTCGGCTATCCATGCACCGGCTGCTCCTGTGATGTTGCTTACTTCGCTAAAACTAGTTTGCGACCATGCAGCATCTGCTGGATCAAAGCTGATCAAGGCACATAAAATAAATATTGCCGTAAAGGTGCTGATAATCAGCCCTGTTTCTAATAGTCTTTGCACACCGTTTAGGCGCATAGTTCCCTATTCCTCTTTATTATTCTATTTTTATTCACACTTACTTAGCAGTGAAATACCTTAGCAGGAAATGCAATTTGTTGCACTTTATCTTAACCTTGATGGCCTGATTATGAACAAGTTTTTATAATTTGAGCTTATATAAGCAAATGACGCAGCTAATATAAATAACCTTAAGTAATATAAGGACGAATAATTACGCCTTCTTCACCTTTTACTTCTTCCATTACTACATAAGTTCGGCTTTCACTAACGTTAGGCAATTTTAATAATATGTCACCTAATACACCACGGTATTCTGACATATCATTTACGCGCGTTTTAAGTAAAAAATCAAAATTACCCGATACTAAATGACATTCGATAATTTCTTCATGCTTTTTAACGGCCGCACTAAACTCATCAAATACGTCGGGAGATGTTTTAGTAATTGTTACTTCTACATACACCGATAAACCTTGCCCAAGCTTAGCTGGATCGACCACTGCTTTATAGCCAAGTATGTAGCCTTCTCGTTCTAGCTTTTTCACTCGCTCCAGACAGGGCGTGGCGCTTAGGCCAACTCGTCTGGCCAGTTCAACATTTGAAAGGCGTCCATCGTGCTGTAATTCCATTAAAATTTTACGGTCAATTCTATCTAATAACTGATGCATAGTGCCAACTAGTTTTTTATGCTGTTTATTTTTGTTATATAGATGATAACACTAGATTTGACTTTAAAAAAGGTGAGACACACGGGCTTATGATGAATATAATAGTGAAAAATGTTAATCCGTTCTTAATAAGGCAAATGATATGATTATTGGTGTTCCTAAAGAAATTAAAAACCATGAATACCGTGTAGGTATGGTTCCTGCGAGTGTTCGTGAATTAGTAAACCACGGTCATCAAGTGATTGTAGAAACTGATGCAGGCATGGGTATTGGTTTTACTAACGAAGATTACACGCTAGCGGGTGCTGAGATTTTAGCAACTGCTGCTGACGTTTTCGCTAAAGCAGACATGATTGTAAAAGTAAAAGAGCCACAAGCTGTTGAACGTGCAATGCTACGTGAAGACCAAATTCTTTTCACTTACTTACACCTTGCACCTGATCTTCCACAAACTGAAGACCTTGTAAAAAGCAAAGCTATTTGTATTGCATACGAAACTGTAACTGACTCTCGCGGTGGTTTACCGCTTCTTGCTCCTATGAGCGAAGTTGCTGGTCGTATGTCTATTCAAGCTGGTGCACAAGCGCTAGAAAAATCTAACCACGGTCGTGGCATGCTACTAGGTGGCGTACCAGGCGTTGAAGCGGCTAAAGTTGTTATCATTGGCGGCGGCATGGTTGGTCGTAGTGCAGCGCAAATGGCTGTTGGTCTTGGTGCTGAAGTTGTCGTTCTTGACCGTAACATCGACGTATTACGTGCACTAGACGCGCAATTTGGTAATAAAGTTAAAGCTATTTACTCAACTGCTGATGCTCTAGAAAAACACGTACTAGAAGCTGATTTAGTAATTGGTGGCGTACTAATCCCAGGTGCAGCTGCACCTAAACTAGTAACTGCTGAGCACATTAAAGCAATGAAACCTGGTTCTGCAATTGTTGACGTTGCAATCGACCAAGGTGGCTGTATTGCTACTTCTAAAGCAACTACGCATGCTGATCCTACTTTCATCGTTGATGAAGTTGTTCACTACTGTGTTGCTAACATGCCAGGTGCTGTTCCACGCACATCTACGTTTGCACTTAACAATGCAACATTGCCTTTCATCATTAACCTTGCAAACAAAGGTTATAAAAAGGCGTTACTAGATGACGCTCACTTCTTAAAAGGCTTAAACGTAATTAAAGGCCAAGTAACTTACAAAGAAGTAGCAGAAGCGTTCAACATGGAATATGTTGACCCACGCACAGCGGTAGAAAACGCATAATTTAGCGTTTTGTAGTTAGGTTGGTATTAAGTAATGTAGCTACCTAACTACAACCCATAAAAAAAGCAGCTAATTAGCTGCTTTTTTTGTATTTAAATTTCAGATTTATATAAGCTTATTTAGATAAAACGCTTAATTATAAAATCTACTTTTACGCGCTTAGCTTGGCCAAGTAGTTTTTTAACTGGCTGCGGGTAATCATCCATTGTTTCTAAATCATCTGGGCCAGTTAAACGGCGGCAGTGTTGTAAAATTTCCTGCTTTTCGTTATCAATAGCATCCATAATTGTTTGCTCTGGATCTTCTATTAAAATACCGTTTTCGATATCAAGACCCCATGCACGCGGATTTAAGTTATGCCCGCTCAGTAAATGCTTTGTTCTATCTGAACAAATACCTTTTAAATGAAACGAATTGCTTTCATCTTTCCACAGGTACACATTTAAATTACCGTTATCGATATGACGCTTTTGCGTTTTTACAAATTTATGCAAAATAGTTTCGTATAAATAAGGTAATGCCCCTATTTTACTAAACGGCTCGCTTGGCGGTAAATAAAAGTCATTTGCTGTTTTATCGCCTACAACAATAGTCACTTGCTTGCCTTGCTTTAATAATCGGCGCAGCGATCGCATAAGCGGTGCCGGAAAATTGAAGTATGGCGTATACAACACAAGCTCTTGCTCTGTTGTATCAAATAACGCTTTTATTAAACGATTTAACTCGTTATTGCGACGCCCGAGTCCTAAAAACAAGCGAATACCTAATGCTTGCGTATTTAGCTGCTCTGCTGCGTTGTAACTTGCGACTTTTAAATCACGCATTAATTGCTTTTGATCAAGCTTAAAGTCGTGCAAACGCTTAAGCGGTCGTGTGTCTATGCGTGGCACAGCAACAGAGCTAATTAGCTTTGTATCAATAAAATCAACTACTGAGTCACACAGTTCGCTCTGCGTTATTAAAAAGTAGCGATCGAGTCTGTAGCGTTCGTTATGCTGCAAGTACACGTTATTTAAACTTGCGCCGCTGTAAAGTAAGGTGTCGTCAATTACAAAACCTTTTAAATGCAATACGCCAAATAATTCTTTAGCTTTTACAGGTACGCCATAAACTTGTACGTTCGATTTAAACTTTTCTAAATCGTCACAGTATAAACTTGCGTTACCGTCTGATTTATCAGCGCCAATTAATCCACGTTGCGCGCGATGAAAATCCACCAGCACTTTTACCTCAAGTGCCGGGTTTGCCAATGACACACGATGCAGCGCTTCTAAAATTTCGCGACCTGCTTCGTCATCTTGTAAATACAACGCAGTAATATAAATTCGTTTTTTTGCGTTCGCTATCAAGCGTAGCAATTGCGTTCGGTAATCTTGCGCATTGGTTAAGACGTTAACGTCTTTTGAAGTCAACCCGAATGCGGGTTTTTCCTGCCAAAATAACATAGTTGCCTATTTGCTTAGGTCACATAATCTATCAGTGACAAATAAAATTAGGTAAAACATAACAAAAAAAATCAAAGGGGTCATGAAATAACGCTGTTTTGTTGCCTGTTAGTCTATTTATTGAGCTACTTAGGCATTTTAACTGTAAAAGCACAGAGCTCTAGTACACAATACTGCACAGCTTTTCGATTTGATAAAAAAAATAATCGCGGATTTTGTTTACATCTGCCTTGTTTTTCTTAGAATCGAGCGCATTAAAGACCGTATTAAACGTTTAGGAAAAAATAATGACTGAAGCAAAACATTGTAAGCTACTAATTTTAGGCTCTGGCCCAGCTGGTTATACTGCCGCAGTATATGCAGCACGTGCAAATTTAAACCCTGTTTTAATTACAGGCATTCAACAAGGTGGCCAATTAACAACCACAACTGAAGTTGAAAACTGGCCTGGTGATGCACACGGTTTAACAGGTCCTGCGTTAATGGATCGTATGAAAGAGCACGCTGAGCGCTTTGAAACTGAAATCATATTCGATCACATCAATAAAGTAGATGTATCTAAGCGCCCTTTCACATTAACTGGCGACCAAGGTACTTACACATGTGATGCATTAATCATTGCAACGGGTGCTTCTGCTAAATACTTAGGCCTAGAGTCTGAAACTAACTTCCAAGGCCGTGGTGTTTCGGCATGTGCTACGTGTGACGGCTTTTTCTATAAAGGTCAAAAAGTAGCGGTTGTTGGTGGTGGTAATACAGCGGTTGAAGAAGCGCTTTACTTATCTAACATTGCTGACGAAGTACATGTTATTCATCGTCGTGACAGTTTCCGCAGTGAAAAAATACTTGCTGACCGCCTTGCTGAAAAAGCAGCAAACGGTAACGTTGTAATGCATTACAACCGCACGCTGGACGAAGTATTAGGCGACCAAATGGGCGTAACCGGCGTTCGTATTAAAGATGCACACTCTGATGCAACTGAAGAGCTAGATTTAGCAGGCGTATTTATTGCTATTGGCCACAAGCCAAATACTGATATGTTTGTTGGTCAACTAGAAATGAAAGATGGCTACTTAGTTGTAGAGTCTGGTCTTCACGGTAACGCGACTCAAACAAGCGTAGAAGGCGTTTTTGCTGCAGGTGATGTGTCAGACCACATTTACCGTCAAGCAATCACATCTGCGGGTACAGGCTGTATGGCTGCCCTTGATGCAGAGCGTTTCTTAGATAATTTATAAGCAATTAAATAAATTATTATAGGGCTGATTATTCAGCCCTTTTTTTATGCCTAAAATATAGTTACACTTTTAAGATAAATTATAAAATAAGTACTGTATGAGAAATCAGCTATACCAATTAAGCGAAAACGATATAGCATTCCCCAATCCGGAATACGCATTAGAATCCCCTGATGGCTTGTTAGCAATTGGCGGAGATTTGAGTTTACCTCGCCTAAGTAATGCCTACAAAAGCGGAGTATTCCCTTGGTTTAGTGAAGATGAGCCTATTATGTGGTGGTCTCCCAGCGAGCGAGGCATTTTTGAGCTTAATGATTTTCATATAAGTAAGAGCCTGCGTAAGCATTTAAAAAAGCACCCTGTAAGAGTAACCATTAATAATGCCTTTGAAGAGGTGATAGAAGCCTGTCGCGATCAACGCCTTGATACCGATGGCACTTGGATCACCTCTGACATGCTCGACGCTTACGTTAATGCACACAATGCTGGCATTGCACATAGTTTAGAGGTGTGGAGTAACGGAGAGCTTGCAGGTGGCTTATACGGCATTATGCAAAATGGTGTTTTTTGTGGCGAGTCGATGTTTCATCATCAAACCAATTGCTCTAAGCTTGCTATGTGGGCACTGGTAAATTGGCTTAAACGCCATAATGCACATTTTATTGATTGCCAGTTAGAAAACCCTTATTTAATGACCCTGGGTGCAAAAGTAATCCCCCGTTCCACATTTTTGACTAAACTAAAAGCTGCACATAACTATACTGTTAACCCTATTATGTGGGAGCCACAAGAACTTGACGCAATCTATGAATGAGCAACTTCCTGCACGTGTTGGTTTAACCCAAGAGTTTGACTGTAGTTATTTACCCAACAGACAAGAGCAACTTTTAGTTATTCTTGATCCCAGTTGCTACAGCACCGATAAATTTGAGTCATTATTAGGCTTGGGATTTCGTCGCAGTGGTAACCAAATATACCGTCCGCACTGCCCAATATGCAGCGCATGTAGTTCTGTACGTGTATTAGCACAAGACTTTATGCCCTCAAAATCGCAAAAACGTAAACTAAACAAAGCAAAAAGCCAGTTTGAAGTGAAATATTCAACGCAAGAGCGACCTGAGTACTATCCGCTTTATAGCAAGTACATAACGATGCGTCATCAGGATGGAAGTATGTATCCTCCTGAAAAAGAACAGTTTCAAAGTTTTTTGCTTTGCAGTTGGCTCAAGATCGCATTTATTGAACTGTGGCACCAAGATACTTTAGTCGCGGTTGCCGTAACTGATTGTATGAATAGCGCTATTTCTGCAATTTATACCTTTTTTGACCCCGACTTTGAACACTATAGTTTAGGCTCTGTGATGATATTAGAGCAGCTAAAGTTTGCAAAAGAGCAAAATAAGCAATACGTGTACTTAGGCTATCAAATTGATGAATGCGACAAAATGAAGTACAAAACTCAGTTTTTACCTGCTCAAAAACAGCTCAATGATGAGTGGGTGGCTATTTAATTTGCAAATATAGCCCCTGCGCCTTTACTTATTGGAGTATTTTGGGCAAAATCTGCAGCGTTTAACTATTAAAGAGGTGTTACGCTAAACATGGCGAAAGAAGACGTAATCGAAATGCAAGGGACAGTCCTTGATACTTTACCAAATACAATGTTCCGAGTTGAGCTAGAAAATGGTCACGTAGTTGTGGCTCATATTTCAGGCAAAATGCGCAAAAACTATATCCGTATTTTAACCGGCGATAAAGTAACGGTAGAAATGACTCCTTACGATTTATCAAAGGGTCGTATCGTATTCCGTGCTCGCTAAGTAAGTGCGTAAACGAGATTTAGTTTTTGGCTAGTGTTTTACTAGCTTTAAGCGTTTATTAAATGTAATTGATAGACATTGACTAGCAATTACATTTAATAAACAAAAAGCCCAGTTTTTACTGGGTTTTTTGTTGCCTATAAAAAGGGCAAAAAAATGGCCCGCTATTATGTAGCGGGCCATTTTATTTAACTAAATTATTTAATTAACGTTTTACGCTGGTGTTAAATTACTCTCGTAATCAAAGCGAATCTTCTTGTCTTTAACTGATACTTTAACCGTACCGCCATCAACAAGTTCACCAAACAGTATTTCGTTAGCTAATTGCTTTTTAAGCTCCTCTTGAATAACACGTGCCATTGGACGTGCACCCATTGCTTTATCGTAGCCTTTATCTGCCAACCACTCACGTGCTTTAGACGTAAGCTCAAGGTTAACTGATTTTTTATCAAGCTGCGCTTGCAGTTCCACAATAAACTTATCAACCACCAGTAAAATAACTTCACGTTCAAGGTGATTAAACCAAATGATGTTATCTAAACGGTTTCTAAATTCGGGTGAAAATACTTTATTAATTGCACCCATTGCATCGTGCGTATGATCTTGCTCTGTAAAACCAATCGACTTACGGGTGGTTTCTTGTACGCCCGCATTGGTAGTCATTACAACCACTACATTTCTAAAGTCAGCTTTACGGCCGTTATTATCGGTTAACGTACCGTGATCCATAACCTGTAGCAAAATGTTGTAAATGTCTGGATGCGCTTTTTCAATCTCATCTAAAAGTACAACAGCATGTGGATTTTTAATAACTGCTTCTGTTAATAAACCACCTTGCTCAAAACCAACATACCCTGGTGGAGCACCAATTAATCGACTAATTGCATGGCGTTCTACATATTCCGACATATCAAAACGAATAAACTCAACACCCATACATTTAGCAAGTTGCTTAGTTACTTCTGTTTTACCCACACCGGTAGGCCCTGCAAACAAAAACGAACCTACTGGCTTTTCTTCGCTCGATAAACCAGAGCGAGATAAGCGAATAGCTGATGTAAGCGCATCAATAGATTGATCTTGCCCAAACACGAGCATTTTAAGGTTACGGTCTAAATTTTTAAGCGTTTCTTTATCTGTCGACGAGACGCTTTGCGCTGGGATACGTGCCATTTTAGATATAATTAGTTCTATATCTGCCACGCCAATGGTTTTTTTACGTTTAGAGCTAGGTTGCAGACGCTGGCTTGCACCGGCTTCATCAATTACATCAATTGCTTTATCTGGCAAGTGGCGCTCATTAATGTATTTAGCACTGAGTTCTGCAGCTGCTTTTAGTGCTTTTTGAGTGTAACGAATGCCATGATGCTCTTCGTAACGCTCTTTTAAGCCGTTTAATATTTTAGTGGTATCGGCAACACTTGGCTCAAGTACATCAATTTTTTGAAAGCGACGTACTAATGCACGGTCTTTCTCAAAAATATTTTTATACTCGTTGTAAGTTGTTGAACCCATACAACGTAGCTTACCACTTGAAAGGAGTGGTTTAAGCAAGTTTGATGCGTCCATAACACCACCAGACGCCGCGCCGGCACCGATTATGGTATGTATTTCATCAATAAATAAAATAGAGCCTGGCTCAGCTTGCAGCTCTTTTAGTAAGCTTTTAAAGCGCTTTTCAAAGTCGCCGCGGTATTTAGTACCCGCAAGCAATGCACCCATATCTAGCGAGTACACAACAGCATCTGCAATTACTTCTGGTACTTGCTTATTAACAATGCGATACGCTAAGCCTTCAGCAATTGCTGTTTTACCAACGCCCGCTTCACCAACAAGTAATGGGTTATTCTTTTTACGACGACACAATACTTGTACCGTGCGCTCTACTTCGCTGTCGCGTCCGATCAGTGGATCAATGTTACCTTCACGAGCTTGAACGTTTAAGTTAGTTGTAAAGCTATCTAGCTTGCTTGCTTCTTCATTTTGAACTTCTTGCACTTCATCATGAATATCGTCGCTGTCGTTGCCTAATTCATCATCTGCTTTAGAAATACCATGCGAAATAAAGTTAACGATGTCTAAACGCGATACATCATGCTTTTTAAGTAAATATACAGCTTGGCTTTCTTGCTCAGAAAAAATAGCAACTAGCACATTCACGCCAGTGACTTCATTTTTACCTGACGATTGCACATGGAACACAGCGCGTTGTAATACACGTTGAAAGCCAAGTGTTGGCTGAGTTTCACGCTCTTCTTCTAAATCTGGAATGACGGGTGTTGTTTCGTCAATAAATTCTAATAATTCGGTTTTTAAACCAGAAATATTAACACCACACGCGTTTAGGGCTTCTCCTGCAGAAGGATTATCTAACAGCGCAAGTAAAAGGTGCTCTACGGTCATAAACTCATGACGGCGAGTGCGCGCTTCACGAAACGCGGCATTTAATGTGAGTTCTAAGTCTTTGTTTAGCATTGGCAACCCCTTACTGAGATAATAATTTATACCACAACAATCGGATGTTTGATCACCCTAATTGGTATTTATACCAATTGTATTAAATTGGTATTTATTCCTGCTCACAACTACAAAGCAGTGGATGCTCGTTATCACGCGCGTAGCGGTTAACTTGTTCAGCTTTAGTGTGGGCTACGTCAGCGCTGTAAACACCACATATACCCTTACCTTTTTCATGAACCTGAAGCATCACGTCGGTTGCTCTATCGCTATCCATATTAAAAAACGTCGTTAAAACTTCTATTACAAAGTCCATCGGCGTGTAGTCGTCGTTATTTAAAACAACTTTATATTTTCGCGGCGGCTGTAGCTTTTGCTTTTCGCTGTCGCGAACTGTATCGATAACACCTGAATCTTTCATACCACTCATAATTAAATATAGTCTTGTCTTTGTAACTCAAGCAAACTTGAATAAAAAATAAATAAAATGTTAAAAAAATAACTCAAAACACTTGACTGGTTGGCTAAATAAACTACAGTCAAACGTAGATTGATTAAACCTTAGTCAGTCTAGCAAATAATACAATTTAGAATAACTAAATTAGTCAACTTATTGAAGGATGTAGAAGTATGGCTTGCGGTAAAGTTAAATGGTTCAACAACGCTAAAGGTTTTGGTTTCATCGTAGAAGACGGCTGCGAGAATGATATTTTCGCTCATTACTCAACAATTGTAATGGACGGTTATAAAACACTTAAAGCTGGTCAAGATGTAACATTCGAATTAGAACAAGGGCCTAAAGGTCTACACGCTAAAAATATTGCCCCAGATGGTGACATTATTGAGTGACTATTGTTTTGTTCGACTAAAGCGAGTGACCTTTTAAGATCCTCGCTTAATTCCTTAAGCATACTAACTTATCTCTTCTCCCCTATTTATTGCCTCTTTTCATTCAAATTCAACCCTTTTCCTTGAATTTATTTTATATACCCCAATGTTCTAAGAGTTGATTGTTTAACTGCTTATTGGGCATGCTCAACCTCTAGCCCTTTTTATTTAAGCTTGTTACACTCTTGGTGCTAAAAATTGCGTATTAACGCAGCAACTAATCCAACTTGTCGCCTCTTTTATATGTACTAGGCTAAAGGCTGATTTATTTTTGTTAATTTTTTAGCTATAAATACAATTCCAGTTCGTCAGGTGTGACTATTCTGCTTTTATAAAAGAGCAACGCTGAGTACCAACACCTAACAAACTATTCATTACGAGCGTATGTATTCATTAACTTGTTTAATAATATGTACTCACTCATTAGTAATGATTTTCTTTGCATTGTTGAATAAGACCTTTTCGGTCTACTATCTAGGAATGATGATGACATCAAAAATTATCTATACAAAAACGGACGAAGCTCCGGCACTAGCAACTTACTCGTTGCTACCGATCATCCAAGCATATACAAATGCGGCCGGTGTTGAAGTTGAAACTCGCGATATCTCATTAGCAGGTCGTGTAATTGCTAGCTTCCCTGATTATTTAACACAAGAACAACGCATTAGTGATGCACTTGCTGAACTTGGCGAGCTTGCTAAAACACCAGAAGCAAACATCATCAAATTACCAAACATCAGTGCATCTGTACCACAGCTTCGCGCTGTAATTAAAGAGCTTCAAGCAAAAGGTTACGCTCTTCCAGAATACCCTGTTGAACCTAAAAATGATGAAGAAAAAGCAATTCAAGCTGCTTACGACAAAATCAAAGGCAGTGCAGTAAACCCAGTACTACGTGAAGGTAACTCAGATCGTCGCGCACCAGGTTCTGTAAAAGAATATGCACGTAACAACCCACATTCAATGGGTGCGTGGAGCAAAGATTCAGAGTCTTATGTTGCAAGCATGAGCGAAGGCGACTTCTTTGGTTCAGAAAAGTCTGTAACTGTTGATACAGCCACTGATGTACGTATTGAACATGTTGCAACTAACGGCGACGTTTCTGTACTTAAACAAAGCACGCCTCTTTTAGCTGGCGAAGTTATTGATGCATCAAGCATCAGCGCTTCTAAGCTTCAAGCTTTCTTAGCTGCTGAAATTGACGCTGCTAAAGAAAAAGGTGTTTTATTCTCGCTTCACATGAAAGCGACAATGATGAAAGTATCTGATCCAATTATCTTTGGTCACGCTGTAAAAGTATTCTACAAAGATGTATTTGCTAAACACGGTGAGCTTTTTGAAGAGCTAGGTGTTGATGTAAATAATGGTTTAGGCGATGTATATTCTAAAATTCAAACATTAGACGATGCTAAGCGCGAAGAAATCGAAGCAGACATTCAAGCTGTTTACGCTAGCCGCCCTGCTATTGCTATGGTTGATTCTGACCGTGGTATTACAAACCTACACGTACCAAGTGACGTGATCATCGATGCTTCTATGCCTGCTGCAATCCGTTCAAGCGGTCAAATGTGGAATAACGATGGTAAATTACAAGACACTAGCTTTGTAATTCCAGATCGTTGTTACTCAGGTATTTACCAAGCAACTATTGATTTTTGTAAAGTGAATGGCGCGTTTGATCCAACAACTATGGGTAGCGTACCTAACGTTGGCCTTATGGCTCAAAAAGCTGAAGAATACGGTTCACACGATAAAACGTTTGAAGCTAAAGCAGATGGTTCTATCCGTGTTGTTGATGCAAATGGTAATACATTACTTGAGCACAGTGTTGAGCAAGGCGATATTTGGCGCATGTGTCAGGTTAAAGACGCACCAATCCAAGATTGGGTTAAGCTTGCAGTAAATCGTGCACGCGCAACAGGCGTTCCAGCTATTTTCTGGTTAGACGAAAACCGTGCACATGATGCAGAGCTAATCAAAAAAGTAAATAAATACCTACCAGATCACGATACAGCTGGCCTAGATATTCAAATTTTAGCACCGCTTGAAGCAACATTGTTCTCACTAGCGCGAATTAAAGAAGGTAAAGACACTATTTCTGTAACAGGTAACGTTTTACGTGATTACCTTACAGATTTATTCCCAATTTTAGAGCTAGGTACGAGTGCTAAAATGCTTTCAATTGTTCCACTTATGAACGGTGGTGGATTATTTGAAACTGGCGCGGGTGGTTCTGCACCTAAGCATGTTCAACAATTCGAAAAAGAAAATCACTTACGTTGGGATTCTTTAGGTGAATTTTTAGCACTTGCTGCATCTCTTGAGCACCTAAGCGTAACTACGGGTAACAACAAGGCACAAGTTCTTGCTGATACGCTAGATAAAGCGACTGGTAATTTCCTTGCAGAAAACAAGTCTCCTTCACGTAAAGTGAAAGAAATTGATAACCGTGGTTCTCATTTCTTCCTATCTTTATTCTGGGCACAAGAACTTGCTAAGCAAAATGATGACAGTGAACTTAAAGCACAGTTTACTCAAATTGCTAGCGACCTTGAGTCTAATAAAGAACAAATCGTAAGTGAACTTAACGATGCGCAAGGCCCTGCAGTTGATTTAGGCGGTTACTTCCAGCCTAACGATGATGCAGCCTTTAAAGCGATGCGTCCAAGCACTACATTTAACGATATTCTTGCTAAATTAGTATAAATATTGGTTTAAATTTAAAAGCCGCTTACTTGTAAAAGTAAGCGGCTTTTTTATGTCTAAATTTTACAAACAAAAAGGCCGCTATTTATAAAATAGCGGCCTTTAAAATAATCAAATTTATCTTAATTATTTAGTATCATACCAATTCGCTTAATTAAGTGATCAACTTTGAGGCAAGAAAATCTTGTCGATAACAAGGCAAAAATTTCGTTATTTAGTTGCTCTATATCAGAAATTTTTAACGCAGTTACCGTCAGATTTAATCCCTCAAATTGATTAAGTATTATTGCGGGTTGGTATATGCACGTGGCATTTTTGAATCAGTCGTATAACGGTCACGCAGTTTATCTTGGCGAGATTGTGTAGATACCTCAACGCCATTAATAAACATTTTGCTCACGTGGCTGCTTAGTTCAAACGGGTCATTACTCCACATTACTACATCAGCAGCTTTACCTACTTCAAGGCTACCTGCATTAATGCCAAATACATCAGCAACGTTTGATGTAACCGCTTTTAACGCACCTTCTTGGCTCATACCATACGATACTGCATTACCAGCATCAAAACGCAGCTGGTAAATGTTGTGGCTTGCATCTCCACCTACCGTTAATAATACTTTAACGCCTGCTTTTTCTAGCACACCTGCATTATCTAAACTCGCATGAAGCGAATCAAAACTTGCTGGTAAGCTGTCCATTGCACTAATAATCACTGGGATATTTGCTTTAGCAACGCGCTCTTTAACTACAACAGCGTCTTGTGCGCCGTTAAGTACTAAGTTAATACCAAATTGCTCTTTTACTTTAATAAGCTCAATAATATCCGCCGCACGTGATACGCCAACCACTAATGGCATTTCGCCACTGAGTACTTTTGCCATTACTTTGTCTTCAGTACTTGGCTTGTCGTCATCTTTTTTAGCTTTTTTACCGGCTTTCGTTTTGTGCTCATCAAGTTTATTAATCAGTGTTTGCAAAGTAAAAGCACGAGAGCCTTTACTGCGCTCACCTAAGTAAACGATTAAAGCCGCTTGTTTTTGCATGTCGCTATCAAAACTACCACTTAAATCAACAACACTTGCAAGGCCTGAAAAAATGCTATCACCACCATGAGGGGTAATTACATCGCGCGTTACACCGCCTTTACGAGCGTAAGGGATTAAGCTCGAATGCGCGTTGTAAGCAAGACTTACGTCAAAATCAATACCGGCTTTTTCCTCGCCTGCATCGCGAGAGCCTGCAACTGCACTTACTTCAACTAAACCAAGTTGATTAATACTTGCAATAAAGCCAGGGGTTACAATTTGGCCCTTTGCATCAATAATTTGATCTACTTTAATTTCAGTTGGGTTAATCGCTGTGATTTTACCATCTGTCATTACAATGCTTGCTGCTTCTAATACACCTTGATCAGATGACGTATGTAATGTTGCATTAATAATTGCTAGCGATTGTGCGCTTACAGCACCAGATGCTAATAATCCTGCAGCAACCAGAGAAAGCGAAAACGAACGTGATAAATTTTTCATTCTGGGTGCTCCTTATTGTTGACCTAACATAAAATCACTTGTTGCTTGATACGCGCTGTCGTTTCTATCGTAAACTTTTGCACCATCAACAAACACTTGTTCAGCTTTAGCATAAACACTAAATGGGCTTTGATTCCAAATAACAACATCGCCCTGCTTACCCGCTTCTAGTGAACCTGTTTTGTCATCAATACCTAGCGATTTAGCAGCGTTAGCCGTGATCCATTTAATAGCGTGTTGCTCAGAAATATCAAAACCGTTTTCGTTAGCACGGTACATAACCTTGCCAGCTTCTTGGTTTAAGCGCTGAATAGTAGTATCTGAATCTGAGTGAACAACTGCACATGAATTTTTAACAGCATCAACAATAGCTACGTTTTCTTGAACCATGTCGTAGGCTTCCATTTTGAAACCCCACCAGTCTGGCCAAAGTGCAGCACACGAGCCATTTTCGGCAAGTAGGTCAGCAATTTTATATGCTTCTACACCGTGATGGAATGTACCCGCGTCGTAATTAAATTCTTTTGACAGGTCAATCATCATTGCCATTTCTTCAGCTTTATAACAATGATTATGAATACGTACTTCGCCTTCAAGCACACCACGAAGCGTATCGTGTTTAATATCACGTACAGGTGCTTCTGGGTTTAAACCTGCTTCATAATCGGCATCGTATTTATCCCATGCACGTTTGTACTCAGCGGCTTCAGCCCACGCCATACGGTAACCTGCCATATTACCCATACGAGTTGAAGGCAATACACCTTGACGACCATAAACTCGTTTAGGGTTTTCACCACACGCCATTTTTAAACCATACGGTGCTTCTGGAAATTTCATGCCTTGCATAGTGTGTGCAGGGACGTTTTTAAGCGTAACGCCGCGTCCACCAAATAAGTTAGCTGAGCCTGGTAAAATTTGTAGAGAAGTAATGCCGCCTTCGCGTGCACGATTAAAGCCTGGATCTTGTGGCCAAACAGAATGCTCAACCCACACTTCTGCAGTGTTAGGGCTTGTCATTTCGTTACCATCTTGATGCGACTCAACCGAAGGGCTTGGGTATGCACCTAAATGTGAATGTACGTCAATAATACCCGGTGTTACCCATTTGCCTTGTGCATCAATTGTAATATCAGCAGTAGCAGCTAAGTCTTTACCAACTTGTTGTACTTTGCCGTCAACAAGTAATACATCAGCCTCATCTAAACGCTCACCAGTACCTGTAAGTACTGTTGCATTTGTAACAAGTGTGCTTGATGTAGAAACGGGCTGATAAGTGCTTGGGTAAGGATTTTTGTTGATTGTTATTTTATCGTCTTGCGGGCCGTTTTCTTGGCAACCTACAAGTGCAGCAGCTAAGCCAACTGCTAATAAAGAAGGTGCAAATTTTTGCATGTTGTTTGGATCTCCTGTTTTTTTGCTACTTTAGCGAAAGCTAAGGAATAAAGCCAAAAAAACAGGTGAAAACGCAGTTAATTAAGATGAATATCTGTAATTATTTCTTTATATAATTGTTATACAACTTTTCAAGCGCACCTTCGGTTGTAAGCGATGGATCTTTACTAATAAAGTGCTTAACCGTACGCGTTACAAAATCAGAGTTTTGCTTATGTAACTTAGAAAAATCTTTAATAATTGTATTACCGTCTTTAGCCGCTGTCACTTTGTCATGACGGTGACGATACTGGCTCAATGCTTTATTAAAATCACCTTGGTAGTCTTCAACCAAAATTTTATAAAAGTCACTTTTTTGTACGTTTAAATCATTAATGCAGTAATTTAAAGCCTCTTTAAAGTCGGTAAATATCATGCCTTCTACATCAAACTCTTTTGTTTTTTCACGTACTGCTACTTTGGCATCTTCAGTGGCATAGCTAAAACCAGTAAACGCTAAACGCTCAGCGGCTTCTTTACCTAATTTCATACCCGCTTGAATACTATGCGCAAACTCATCGCTCATATCGCCAAGTTCGTTTTCTTCCCACATGTTATAAACACGCAGAGGTTTTGCGTATTTAGTGGCAAGCTTTTTCTTCATTTTAGTGAAACGCTCATCAATCGTCATCAGCCTTTCGTTATGTAAAAGTGCATGACACTCATAACACGCAGGAATGGATATAAAATCAGCTTCTTCACCTAAATCAACAATGCTTTGTAGCATATGCAGCGGCGGACAATGGTCGCGCTCTGTCGCTTCACAGCCACAATAAAAACACTGGTTAAAATGCTGCTGATCGCAAGCGTATGCTTGCTGATAATAACTGGCTAACGTTTTGCTCACCGTTGCTCCTAAAAAACACGACTAAATTATGGGGGCGATAATAACAGCCTGAAAAAATAAGTCAGCCGCAAAAAAGCATTTAATTTAATTATTTTACAGATATCACTTAACACAAAACAGCGCTTAAATAAGCGCTGCAATTAAACCGAATAAACCACCAAACACACCACCCCACACTACAAGCCACCCTAAGTGCTCGCGGATCATGGTTTGAATAATCTCTTTGACCATTTTTGGGGTAAGCTCATCTAAGCGCTCATCAACTAATTTAAGCACCGTTTTATGTAGACTCTCTGCGCTATTACCTTGTGAGAGTGTTTGGCTTACTAATGCTTTAAAATCGTCAGTTTGGGAAATCTCACTAAGCGACAATTGCATTTTTTCAATAAACTTTTCACGCATTGGCTCTATTGCCGCTGTGCCACCAAACATCCCTAACATGCTACCAAACTGTGACTCTTCAATAACGACAAGTAAATTGTCGAATGCAGGGTTTAAATCAACATTGCTAATTATTGGCTCAAAATCGATATTGGGCTGCGCTTTATTGAGTAAATTATTAATTTTTTGCTCTGAAAAAAACTCCGTTAATATTAGGTTTCTAATGGCGACTTTAAAGCTTTCAAACTTAAGCGCTATAACGCCTGAGCCATATAAAAACGGGACCTTTTCGAACAACATATGAATCGCTAATAAATTAGTTACCGCGCCAGAAAGTGCAAATAAACCAACTGATAACACAATTGCTTGGTTAAATATAAAACCTACAACAACACATAAACCCGCTAGCAAATTGGTTATTAAACTTTTGTTCATTTTTACTCCATTACAGTAAGTGTAATTTTTATGCAATATAGTCGTTAATTTTACAACGTTTAGATTGTTAAATTAATACCTTTTTGCCATAGTTTAAGTATCTGCTTAAAAGGCGAGCAATTGTTATGTGGAAAACAGTAAATGAGCACATCAGCCAAGCCATTAATTTTGACTTTAAACACACCTATAAACGCCAATTACAAAGTACAAATACCGACAAACTATTTCATATTACCAATGGTACGCATAACTTCTTCGTTAAAATAGCATTAAAAAGCGAACTCGAGCGTTTAGAAAGTGAATTTATTGGCTTAAAGCTTTTAGCGCAAAATAGTAATTTTAAAGTCCCTGAATGTATTACAACCGGTGCAAATATAGAGTTTTCGTTTATTGTTTTACAGTGGCTTGTTTTAGATAAACAACCCCACAACACGTGGGCAACTATGGGAAGCAGCCTCGCTAAAATGCATCAAAAACACGACCAAGCCATGTTTGGTTTTGATGTAGACAACTATATAGCCACTACCATACAACCTAATCGCTGGCATAAAAAATGGGATGTATTTTACGCCGAAGAACGTATAGGGTGGCAATTACAGTTACTCGCTGAAAAAGGCATTAACTTTATTGAACCCGAGCGCTTAATTAATGCCGTTAAAGAACAGCTGCATAGTCATCAAGTTGAGCCCTCATTACTGCATGGCGATTTTTGGCGAGGAAATATGGGCTTTTTAAAAGCAGAGCCAACGGTATTTAACCCCGCTTGTTATTATGGTGATCGGGAAGTGGATATTGCAATGAGCGAACTATTTGCGCCACTGCCAAAAGATTTTTATAGCGCCTATAACCAGCACTACCCGCTTTCTCAAAATTACGAAAAACGTAAGTTAATATACCAGCTATACCCTATTTTAAATCACGCTAACATCTTTGCCGGTCACTATCTTACTGAAGCTAAACAACATATAGAAAAACTGGTGTTTGAAGGTATAAAATAAGTGTCATAAGCTGCATTTCAGCACTATATTTAATGAGTAAGTAGGCGTTCATCTGTAAGCGATTAAGTTGAATCTAACTTAATTATTTATAACTGGAGTGATTATGAAAGATTTTTTATCACAACGAATAACGTGCCCACACTGCGGACACCACATACATTTAGACTTAGACGCAAGCATGGGCGATCAAGACTACATAGAAGATTGCACTGCCTGCTGTAACCCAATTCATTTAAATATGCATATAGATCATGCTAACAATAAATTAGAGCTACACGTAGACAGCGACGACGAACAAATATTTTAACTTAAGCCTGATGGCGTAAGTAGTTTTCTACCGTATTTACAATAGTGTAAGTTTGCTGATCAACTTCAATATTAAACTTGTCACCCACTTGCGCTGCACCAATGTTTGTAATGGCGAGCGTTTCCGGAATTAGGTGTAACCAAAAACCTTGTTCATCAACTTCGCCCACGGTTAAGCTTGCGCCATTTATCGCAACAAACCCTTTATATAACACATACTTTTGCCACTCTTTTGGCAAGCTGAGTTGTATTTTGCAGTTATTCTCAAGCTTCACTATTTGAGAAATTTGTGACGTACAATGAATATGCCCAGACACTATATGCCCACCTAGCTCAGTACCAAACGTAACAGAGCGTTCGTAATTAACTAAACTACCTAACTCAAGCAGTCCTAAATTAGTTAACTTTAGGGTTTCGTCAATCACATCAAAATGCACTTGCGCTACCACATCGTGATTACTTAGCTCAACTTGCACAACTGTTAAACAACAGCCATTAATAGCAATACTTGCGCCTAAATCTAAATGCTTAACGTACTCATCGCTCACCGATACAACTAAGCGTAAAACACCGTCTGTTTGAGTCTTAGAGACCACCGTAGCTTGCGTTTGCACTATTCCTGTAAACATAAAATCACTTTAAATTATTACAAAGTGCTAGTTTAACGTATCAACTCATAAAATCATTCACTACTGTGATTTTTATTTAAACCCCAATAGATTACAATTACGCCCTATTTTATCAACTAGCTGTTTTTATGACCTTTTGCAATTGGGAAGCCAAGCGTTTACTTTCCCTCGCTTTACCTGTTTTTTTAGCGCAAGTTACACTTATTTTAATGTCGGTCGTCGACACAATTATGGCAGGTCAAGTTAGCCCTACTGACTTAGCTGCACTGTCTATTGCAACAGGAATATGGAACCCATTATTACTTGGCCTTCAAGGCATTTTATTAGCGCTTACCGGTATTATTGCGCAGTTTTCGGGTAGTGATGACCGCAAAGGCATTAGCCACTATTTTCAACAGGCGCTTTATTTAACCGCTATTTTGAGCTTTACAGGCTTTGGAATTGCCCATTTAGCAGATGCTATTATTTTTAAGCTCGATACAACGCCTGCAATTGCAAACCTTGCCATTGACTACATTCACTTTGTGAAATGGGGTGTATTTGGATTTTTAATTTTTACGGTATACAGAAACGTTACCGAAGGCATGGGGATGACCAAGCCTGCATTTTATATAAGCCTATTAGGTTTAGCTGTTAATATTCCGGTAAATTATATTTTCATAAATGGCTTATTTGGTTTTCCTGCTTATGGCGGCGCAGGCTGTGGCATTGCCACTGCAATTGTTTTAACTGTTATGGCAATAGCGCAAGTCACTTACTGCCAAATGAGTAAAAAAGTAGATGCTAAAGGCCTGCTTTCATCATTCGAAAAACCTAATTTCACTACCATTGGTATTATTACTAAGTTAGGTATACCAATTTCACTCGCCACCTTTTTTGAAGTCACTTTATTTGCCTGTATACCGCTATTTATAGCGCATTTAGGTGCAGTAGCTATATCAGGGCATCAAATAGCAGCCAGTGTAACTACATTGCTGTTTATGATGCCGCTGAGCCTATCAATCGCTATCAGCATTCGTATAGGTAACTTATACGGCCAAAAGAACATGACTCAATTAAAAGTTGCGGTTTCTACCAGCTATATTTTAGCCATTGCTGTGGCGTTATTTTTAGCGCTTATTACGTTTGCCGGTCGTGATTTAATTAGCCAACTGTATACCGACAGCCCCGCTGTTATGGCATTGGCTTCATCAATTATGATTTTAGCGTGTATTTACCAATTACCTGATGCACTGCAAGTTGCAGCAAATGGCATACTTCGTGGGTTAAAATACACCACGCCTATATCGTATATTACGTTTATATCGTATTGGTTAATCGGCTTTTGTTTAGGTTACGTATTGGCAAGAACAGACATAATTGTGCCAGCTATGGGGCCACACGGTTTCTGGACTGGGATAATAGTAGGTCTTAGTGTCGCTGCTATTTTATTAATGCTAACGGTAAAAAAACGTCTAAAATATGAATTTCTTAAAATTGATGCACTCAATCAAAACTAATAAACTCAGCCTTAAAACATTACCAGCTGCTTTGCTGGTAATGTGTTTTTTAACACTTACTGGCTGCAACAAATCACAAAGTAGTATAAACGTTACTTATATTGAACGCTTAAGTAGTACAGTTGATACAAGCCCAACACAGCCTGCGCCACTCAAGCAACTCCCCTTACTGCAGCCTACCCCAATAGCACAAAGTGACTTAACACTGAGCATTGTTGAGCTTGCAGGCATTAGCCAATGTAAGCTTAACGTGCTTATAAGTGAGCACAATAACCAATTAGGAAAAACCGCCAGCGCTGCTGGGCAATTAAAATATCAAATAAACTTTATTAAAAGTGCGCAGGTTTGCTTAAACACGCTTGATAAAAATAGTCCTAGTTACACAAAAATACTCGCAGCCAAAAACTACAAAGAAACACACCTAATGCACTTTTTTAACACCATGTTATTTAAAGAGCCTGAGCTAAACCGTACCTGGCAACTTACCTCAAACGAGCTTACTACTGAACCCGCTGGTTTTAGTAATACCGTAATTGCGCTAAAGCAACTTGTACTCATTAAGCAACAAATTAAGGCTAAAGAATTTAGTGAAATTAATAGCGATTCTATTTTTAGTGCACTCGAGCAGCTTAATAAATTTCAATTTAACCAAGCACTCATTCAATCGGTCCGCAAACAGGTAGTGTTAAATAACAACGCCACGCAGTTTGTAAAAACATTAAACTTTAATACGCTGTGCCCTCAGGATAAAAATAATAAAAACGCAAAAATCATAAGCAACGTATTTCAAAAGTTTTACCTAAAAGAAATTCAGCCCTATCAAGCGCAGTTAACTGGTTATCTAGAGGCACTACAACCGCTTTATAATGAGCTTTGGTTTAACGAAAGTATCTCAAGCCCTCAAATTAATAACTTAGTCAAAACGGACTCGACAAGTAACTTACTGAACTTACTAAAAAGCTCAGCTAAAAAACATGTGGTTTGGTGGCAAGTATTTTATAAAACGTGTGAAATAAGCCCAATATGAATAAAAAAACGGCAAATAAACTCAAAAACAACAAACTTGCTTGATTCACTAACCGCCACGCTATATATTAGCCGCCGTTGTTAAGCAATTAACACCTACTTAAATAAAGTAATACGACTGTAGCTCAGTTGGTTAGAGCACTACCTTGACATGGTAGGGGTCGGTGGTTCGAATCCACTCAGTCGTACCAACATTAATGAAACGTATAATTGAAGGAAAGAGCACTACCTACTCTTGACCACCCGGTCCAAAGGTCAGTAGTTCGAATCCACTCAGTCGTATCAAAATTTAAGTAAAACCTCAAAAATTGTACGACTGTAGCTCAGTTGGTTAGAGCACTACCTTGACATGGTAGGGGTCGGTGGTTCGAATCCACTCAGTCGTACCAATTCAAAGTAATAAAAAACCAAAGAAAAAGCACTACCCACTCTTGATCACCCGGTCCAAGGGTCAGCAGTTCGAATCCACTCAGTCATACCAGTTCACAACAATAATAAAATACCTCAAAGAAAAAGCACTACCCACTATTGAACACTCAACTTCAACAGTTAATCATTAATTAACGATCGCTTACAACCAGGTTATAGCTTTATTTCTTGTAAATTATCCTTGTGAGTTTTGTTGACATTTCATGATTAAAATTCATTCAATTTACGGGGGGGTAATCGTGCGCGATTTGTAACCTATTGGGCTCGGTAACGGCTTCTGCGTTACTCTGATGGCTTACATTCTTGTAAGAATAAGTAAAAATCGAGTAACAAAGAGTCAATAACCGCACTGTATAGGCGATGTTTTGATTAAAAAACAACACATACAGCTGCAAATTCAACCTCTAAGATCAACAGCCTCTAGTCTATTTTATTTAGTAATTCATAACCTGCAAGTACATCACTCAACTCCTCGTCAATGGTACTTTGACGCAGAGTATTAAACTCACTCGAAAGCTTATCAAGTAGCTCTTCAATATTTTTTTCAGCGCGTTGCATTGCGCCAAGACGGCTGCTATTTTCGCTGACCAACGACTCGGCACATGCACGATAAAGAGAAATAAAAATATACTCGCGGATCAATGCCCTTATTGTTGTAGAGTGCTTACAGAGTACTTCTGGCAAAGCTTTAGTTGGCCATAAAATATTTTTAAAATTATCTCGCCATTGCTCGTCAAGTGGGAGTAATCGCTGAGACACACATTCATAAAGCGCGCCTTGTTTAGGTTGATTATAAAACACCAATACACGGCAACCAGGATTAAGAACCAAGCTTGATTCACTGTCTATTTGAATTTGCCTAACTAAGGTATCTATATCGTGAACACTCACTGGCACTGTGTATACTTTTACTAAATTAAAGCCGGCATCGGTAAGTCGAGATGCAGCACGTGCGCCTACTACCCAAATTAGAGGTGGCTGGGTCTCGTTACTTAGCGCTTTAATTGTAAAGTCGGTGATACTTTCATTAAATTGCCCTACCAACCCTTGATCTGAGCCGAATATGATCACACCCACTCTGCTTTCATTTAAATTTTTGGGTTGTGGTGAAAATTGAGATGACATGTCATCACGCAAACTCGCACTTAATCCTAACTCAACTGCCCGGTAGTAATCGGTCAATGAGCTAATCGATTTTTCATATTGCCCAATACTCGAGGCAGCAAGTGCCTTCATCGTTTTTACAACGCCTTGTAAATCACTTGCACTGGCTATTTTATGGCGTAAATTAGCGGCACTATTGCTCATGTTGTTATTGCCTTGTTTTCAGACTCAAAATCAACAAGTGCGCGCTTAGCCAACTCAACAATTGTTTGTCGATCGTCATCACTTAAGCTTTTAGCGGTATCAAATCTATCACACAAAGTATCGTCTAACTGCGCAACTGCTTTTTTAAGAATATTTTTTGCGTCGTTTATTTTTAGCAGTTCAATCGAATCTAAAAAGCCATTACTGAGTGCGAGTAATAGCATAATTTGCTCAGGCACTGGCATAGGTGATGATTCAGATTGATGTAAGCTCGCTCGAATTCGCCGTCCATGTTCAATTATACGCCGTGTATCATCATCAAGTCGGGCACCAAAACGAGCAAAGGTTTCTAGCTCTTCAAATTGAGCATATGCAAGCTTTAGATCGCCAGCAACTGCACGAAATGCAGCACGCTGTGCTTTACCGCCCACACGAGAAACCGACTTACCAACGTCAACGGCTGGTAATACACCTAGAGCAAATAATGAGGGTGATAAATAAATTTGTCCGTCGGTAATCGAAATTAAATTAGTTGGAATATAGGCTGAAATATTTTGAGCTTCGGTCTCTATAATGGGGAGTGCGGTCAAGGAACCACCGCCACGTTCTTTATTTAAATGGGTCGCACGCTCTAGTAATCGTGAATGAATATAAAAAATATCCCCAGGAAATGCTTCTCGTCCGGGCGGTCGTCGTAACAACAAAGACAACTCGCGGTAAGCTCTTGCGTGCTTAGTTAAATCGTCATATACAATAAGTACATCACGTCCTTGCTCCATAAAATATTCTGCAATACTGGTTGCAGCGTAAGGCGCTATATACTGTAAGCCCGGTGGCTCATTACCCTCTGTTGCAACAACAACCGTATAAGCCATTGCATTTTGCGCGCGTAATATTGCTATTGATTTAGCGACCGTTGATGCCCGCTGACCAATAGCGCAATAAATACAAATTACATTTTGTTCTCGCTGATTTAAAATCGTGTCTATGGCTATAGCTGTTTTACCTGTTTGCCTGTCACCTAAAATAAGCTCTCGTTGTCCTCGCCCTATTGGGATCATCGCATCAATTACAATAAGTCCGGTTTGCAAAGGCGTAGTAACAGGAGAGCGGTCCATAATTGGTGCAGCTGGACGCTCTATTGGTAAACGCTGCTCGGTTTGTATAACGCTTCCACCGTCTAGTGCCTCGCCAAGTGGGTTTATCACTCGCCCTAATAGCGCATTGCCAACCGCTACATCCATTACACGACCACTGCGGCGCACTTCATCCCCAGCTTGTAAGTGGGCGTATTCACCTAAAAGCACAACACCGACTTCTTTTTCATCAATATTAAACGCAATTCCAAGCACATTACCGGGAAATATAATTAGTTCCTCAAAGCCAACGCCAGGTAATCCCGACACCTTCGCAATACCCGTTGATACACTGGTAATAATACCAACTTCATGTAAGTTCAATTTTGAGTTAACTGTTTTTAGCCCTTGCTGAATGTGCTTAAATACATCACCAAACGCGTTTCTTAAACTGTGTATTTTTGTGTTTTTATTTTGAGTGTTTTCGCTAAGGTTACTCATCACTTATCAACAGGTTGAGAAGTTGTAGGCTGAGCTGTTTTTTGTTTTAGTAGCATATCAACTTCCTGCTCGATTGATTGTAAGTAATCGTCAATACTCCACACCAGCTTTTGTCCATTGACACATAACTCAATCCCGCTGATAAGGCTCTCATCGGTGGTGAATTTAATGGTAATATCTTTTGAAAACACAGTATTAATAGCATTCTTAAGTGCTAAACGCTGAGATTCAGTTAGCTCAAACGCACTTTGAATTAAGGCAGGTACAAATTCACTATTTGTACTTAGCGCCTGCGCTAAAGTGGTTTTTTTGTCGTCATCAAGCTTATATAAGCGCGCTGTAAACACCTCACATATTTGTTGTTCTAAAGTTGTTGATGCCAGTTCAGTTAAGGTTTTGCGACTAATAGCAAATACCTCTTGCTTAACTTTTCGACTTAAAGACTCCTTTAAATTATCAGTCTCTTTTACTATATTTTGTTGATATTTAGTGCCCCAGCTTTGGACTCTTTTTTGCGCCTCTAACATAAGTGTTTGCTCTGCTTGCTTAGCACTCACGCTTACTTGTTGCATCTTTTGTGTACGTTGTTGTTCAAACTCTTCATTTTTCAGAAAAAACTTTTCACGCTCCGCCAGTGCTTCATTTTGGTTTGTTTCAGCATCGTCTAACTCAGCGGCTATACGCTCTTCTCGCTTATCAATAGCGTGCAAAATTGGTTTATATAAATAGCGTTTTAGTAACCACACCAAAATTAAAAAATTAACCACTTGGGCTGCAACTGTAAACCAATCAATTAGCATGGTTTAACTTCCTGCAGCTTGTGCGATAGCGTAGTTCCAAAACGGATTGGCAAAAATAAGAATCATCGACACGACAAAACAGTATATTGCGGTCGATTCAATCATCGCAAGCCCTACAAAGAGCGTGCGCGTAATAGTTGCTGATGCATCAGGTTGCTGTGCTAATGCACTCAATGCCGTTGCTACTGCTTTACCTTCGCCAAGCGATGGACCTAAACAACCAAAACTAATTGTAATTCCTGAAATAACGATTGATGCCATTGCGATCATTGTCATGCTATCCATGTTCTCTCCAAGTATGATGTGTAGAAATACGTGATTAATTAACTCGTTGTTTGGCTGGTTTTACTGAGCGCGTAGCCGCAGCAATATAAACGGCGGCTAAAATAGTAAAAATATAAGCCTGTACTAAGCCTGTAAGCAAACCCAGTGCCGTCATTACGATTGGGAATATAAAGGGTGTAATGGTTAACAAAATGCCAATGATCATTGCCCCGCTCATCATGTTGCCAAATAACCGCACAGCCAGAGCAAGTGTCCGTGATAATTCGCTAATAATATTAAATGGCAACATAATAAAAGTAGGAGCCATATAAGATTTTAAGTAATTGCCAAGCCCTTGTTCACTGATACCAAATAAAGGCACTGCAATAAATACGGTGAGCGCCAGTGCTGCTGTAGTCGATAACGATGCCGTGGGTGGCTCATAACCCGGAACAATGGTAAACATGCCCGCGGTTACTAAAAATAAAAACAGTGTGCCTAAAAAGCCAAGGTATTTTTTAGCGTCATTCAAGCCTACGTCTTCAATTTGTTGTGTGATCCCCGTTACTATAATTTCTAAAAAATTTTGCCAACGAGAACGCTTTAACGTGGTTGAAAGCTTACGGGTTATCAATATCGAACTAATCACCAAAACCAACATTAAAACCCAAGTGAAAACGATGGTTGCATTGAGTTTTAAAAAACCATTTTGCCAATAAATAACCGTATCAGGACTCAGGTGCATGATGTGTCACCTTTGCTAAATGAGAGGTTGATGCAGTACGGGTAACATAAGTGGTAATAAAACGGGCTATCAAAAAGCTAAATAAACACAGTGGTAATTGCAACCAAGATCTTGATAATAAGTCACTCGTCATCACACTATAAAAGCCACTTAAAGTAATTCCCATGCGTATAAATAAACTCAGCACAACCCATAGCGCTGGGTGAGTCGATACCATACTTTTTTGCACCGTCCACCATAGGCCACCAAAAAATAAGGCACCAAGCATTAGACCTACACTAACAATAATTAATACGCCGACTAGCTCATGCATCTTCGTCATCCTTTTGCTGATTATCACCGTGTTGATCTTGATGTATCGCGCTGTCTTCTTTGCTCATCCAGTGCCACGCGTTAAAGCACCCAAGTGCTAAACCCGCAACCAATAAAGCCAATGTCCATGAATGATCGCTTTCATAATGCGAATCTATATACACACCTAAACTTGCACCAAGTATGGTAGGCACTGCAACCGACCAACCAATGAGGCCCATCATTCCTAAACCAAACCATATTTTTTGATGAGAGTTAAGCCTTGCTTTTAGCTTACGCTGGGCTTTTATTTCTACTTGTTCTGCAAGTGTTGATGAACTGCTTTGTGAGTCTTTTGAACCTAGGTCGTCTTTTTTGTTTGTCATAAATAAATAGCTTTTAGTGGTTAAAGTCGAAAACGATTTAAAAAGCTACTTTCTAATTTAGCCATCACTGTTCTTACTTGTTGTGCTTGTTCATTGAGTGCCAAAAACTCTTTATCTACAGCGCTGCGAAGTGTTGCCAGATCAGTACCTAATATGGCACTTCGCACCGATACCAGCACAGTGTTTCCTGTTTTAATTAATACGCCCTCATCTACGGCTACAAATATCTCACCGTCTTTTTCGCAATTAAATGTCAAAATACCTGGGGTTAGAGGCGCAATACAGTCAAGGCGATTGGGTAAAAATCCGTACGATCCTTCGCTTGTTTCGGCAACAACATGAGTCACATCATGCCTGTCGAAAAATATCTCATACGGCAGCAATAATTTAAGGTGTATCTGAGTTTGCGTCACCGCTTGTATCCTCATTATTATTTACTGTGGATTTTATTTTGACCTCACTTATGGCACCTATCATATAAAGTGCACTCTCTGGCACGTTTTTAAATTCATCATTTAAAATGCGTTCACACCCATCTAGCGCATCATCAAGGCTAACAAGTTTGCCTTTATAACTAGTAAATTGCTCTGTTGTAAAAAATGGCTGAGTAAGAAAACGCTCTAAACGCCTTGCGCGTCCAACAATGTTGCGGTCCTCAACTGATAACTGTTCAAGCCCTAACATAGCAATAATATCTTTGAGTTCATTGTATTGCGCTAAGGTGCTACGTACCTTTTGTGCAAGTAAGTAGTGGCGCTCTCCCACAACCCCGGGGCTCGCCATTTTTGAATTAGATTGCAGGGGATCTATAGCCGGAAATAATCCTTCGCTTGCGCGTTTACGAGAGAGCACAATAGAAGCCGATAAATGCGAAAATGTATGAACTGCGGCCGGATCGGTAAAATCATCGGCAGGTACATACACCGCTTGAATAGAAGTAATAGCACCATTTTGTGTATTGGCAATTCGCTCTTCTAACCCAGCAAGCTCTGTGCCCATAGTAGGCTGATAACCAAGCCTTGAAGGCATTTGCCCCATTAAGCCCGATACCTCAGAGCCTGCCTGAATAAAACGAAATATATTGTCGATTAGCAACAGCACATCTCGCTGCTCATCATCACGAAAATACTCAGCCATAGTTAAAGCTGCATGCCCCACCCTAAAACGACTCCCAGGTGGCTCGTTCATTTGCCCAAAAATCATCGCCATGTTTGGCAAAACGCCCGCGTCTTTCATTTCGCGATAAAGCTCTTCGCCTTCACGGCAGCGCTCACCTATGCCACAAAATAGGCTAACACCTTTGTGCTTGCCCACCATATTGTGAATCATTTCAGTCAATAACACTGTTTTTCCAACACCTGCACCGCCAAACAATCCCGCTTTGCCACCACGTTCTAACGGCACCAGCACATCAATTACTTTTATACCGGTTTCAAAAATCTCTGATTGAGTTGACCGTTCGGTTAATGGCACTGGCTTATTATGTACAGAGCGCCACTGAACATCTTTAAGCTCACCACCGCCATCAAGCGTGTTACCAAACACATCAAACATTCTCGATAAGGTTCCTTTACCAACAGGGGTAAGTAACGGTCCACCACTGTCAACAACTTCCATGCCACGCGCAAGTCCTTGTGTAGGCGTGAGCGCAATTGCTCTTACATGATGCTCATTGCGCTGCTCTAGCACTTCAAAAATACACTGTTTATTTTCGCCAGCACTAAGCATTGAATTAATCGCAGGTAGCTTTGTGTCAAAACGCACGTCAATTACGCTACCGCGTATAGCGGTAATTGTACCGAGATTTTCAAATTTACTAATCGTGGATTGAGCTACAAAATTCATTGATGCGCCTGCCACTGCCAATTACGAATTTCAGGGAGATCTTGCCCATGCTTATTAATATATTTTTTATGCTCAACAAGCTTTTCTTCAAGCTGTTTTTTTAGTGCGTCTCTTTTTGTACCCAAGTTTGGCAGGCGTTGCAGTGTGTCTAACACTAAATGAAAACGATCAATCTCGTTTAATACCGTCATATCAAAAGCAGTTGTAATAGTGCCTTCTTCTTTATACCCGCGAACATGAATATTATGATGATTATTACGCTTGTACGTAAGCCTATGAATAAGCGTTGGGTAGCCATGAAATGCAAAAATAACCGGCTTATTAATAGTAAACAGAGTGTCAAAATCCTCTGCGATTAACCCGTGAGGATGTTCGGTATTAGGCTGTAAACGCATCAAATCAACCACGTTAACGACCCGGATTCTAAGATTACTAAAATGCTCGCGTAAAATCATAACGGCTGCCATCGTTTCCAATGTAGGCACATCACCACAACAAGCCATCACCACATCAGGTGTTGCATCTACGCTATTACCCGCCCATTGCCAAATGCCAATCCCTGCCTCGCAATGTTTAACAGCTGCCACCATATCTAACCATTGCGGCGCAGGATGCTTGCCTGCAATAACTACATTAACGTAATGACGACTTCGCAAACAATGATCCATTACCGACAGCAAGCAGTTAGCATCAGGCGGTAAATAAACGCGCACAATTTCAGCTTTTTTATTAATAACATGATCGATAAAACCCGGATCTTGATGGGTAAAACCGTTGTGATCTTGTCGCCATACATGCGATGCCAGTAAATAATTAAGTGAAGCGATTTTTTTACGCCATGGTAAACCTGCCGCCACTTTTAACCATTTAGCATGTTGATTAAACATCGAGTCAATAATATGAATAAACGCTTCATAACTATTAAACAAACCATGGCGGCCGGTTAATAAATATCCTTCAAGCCAACCTTCGCATTGATGTTCACTCAGCATTTCCATTACTCTGCCACTAGGCGAAAGCTGCTCATCGTTGCTATGGGTTGCTGCATTCCACTGTCTATCGGTTACCTCTAACAGTGCACCTAAACCATTGGATACTGTTTCGTCAGGTCCAAATACTCTAAAATTACGTTGCTCGTCATTAAGCTCAACTATATCTCTCAAAAATGGACCTAAAACTCTGGTATCACCAATTCCTCGTATACCAGGAGAGATTACTTCGCATGCATAATCGCGAAAATCAGGCATATGCAAATCTTCTAGCAGCAACCCACCATTCGCATGAGGATTTGCTCCCATACGGCGATTCCCCGTTGGGGCCAATTCAGCAAGCTCTGGTAATAAACGCCCTTGTGAATCGAAAAGTGTTTCTGGATGATAGCTACGCAGCCAGCTTTCTAATAATTGCAAATGATCTGGATGAGCTGATGGGCTAGAAATAGGAACCTGATGCGCACGCGATGTTCCCTCTATCTGAAAACCATCTACGAGCTTTGGACCCGTCCACCCTTTAGGTGAAATGAGGATAATCATTGGCCAACGTGGACGAGTTGGATCGTTATTATCGAGAGCATCTTTTTTTATTTTTTTTATTTGATGTATTGCGACATCAAGTGCTTTAGCCATAGCCTGATGCATTAGCTCAGGCTCATGTCCTTCAACAAAAATAGGGCTCCAGCCATAACCGAACATTAATTGCTCTAATTCTTCACGGGTAATACGCGCTAAAACGGTAGGATTGGCAATTTTATACCCATTCAAATGCAATATAGGGAGAACAGCACCGTCACTGATAGGATTAAGAAACTTATTAGAATGCCATGCAGTTGCAATAGGCCCTGTTTCTGCCTCACCATCACCCACCACACAAGCAACTATTAAGTCTGGATTATCAAATACAGCTCCAAACGAATGACTCAAAGAATAGCCCAGCTCGCCACCTTCATGAATCGAGCCCGGACACTCGGGCGACACATGACTAGGAATGCCACCGGGAAACGAAAACTGCAAAAACAGTTTTTGCATACCTGCTTTATCTTGGCTTATATCAGGGTAAATTTCACTGTAGGTCCCCTCAAGATAAGTATTAGCAACCATAGCTTGCCCGCCATGCCCTGGGCCAGATACATAAATCATATTTAGATCGTGTATTTTAATAACGCGATTTAAATGCGCATAAATAAAATTTTGCCCGGGTGTTGTTCCCCAGTGCCCAAGCAACATATTTTTAATATCACTTAGTATCAGTGGGCGCTCTAAAAGTGGGTTATCGCATAAATAAATTTGACCTACCGACAGGTAATTCGTGGCACGCCAATATGCGTCAATTAACTCTAATTCTTTTGATGTTAATGAAGGAAGAATCATATGCAGGGTTTCCATCTTGTCGCATCCAAAAATGCTTAAGCCATGCTCTATATAAGAGCATGGCGAGGATTAGCCAGCGCACTAACTACGCAGTGGTAGTTATGTCCTGTTTTTTTTGCTCGAATTCTTTTTTGTCAATATCGCCGCTGGCGTATCTTTCATTAAGAATATCAATTGCTGTTTTATTAGACTCTAACCCATAGCGTCTATGGGTTCGGTAGCTATAACCCCAATGGCTTAAACTCGATATGAGCAATAACCACATACCAAACCATAAAAACCAACCCCAACCTGAGTACCACTCACTCCAAAATTCATGACCCATTTTAATCTCCACTTAAAATATGGAGCGCAAAACACTTACACCCCAATTAATACAATGAGTGTAAGTGAGTGATATTATTGGTTCTGTTCGCTAGCGTACGCATTTATTATTGTTAATCATAAGTAGTTGTTTTATTGAGCATTTACTTGCTGTTTCTATTAAATTTTGTTTCTATTAAAGTTAATTTCTATTAAGCCAACCTTTACGCCAAAAAATAAATATCATTGCTGCCGTTATCAAAATAAAAACACACCACAAAACGGGATATGCCCAAGTCCAGTTTAGCTCTGGCATGTATTTAAAGTTCATTCCATAAATTCCAGCTATAAATGTTAACGGTATAAAAACAGAAGATATAATAGTAAGCACTTTCATAATTTCATTCATACGATTTGAAATAGCTGACATGTATAGCTCACTTAAACCGCTTACCATTTCACGGTATGACTCAATAATTTCAACAATTTGAATATTATGCTCATACACATCTCTAAGGTAAGGGCGCGTAGAGTCATCTATTCTGCCTCCTTCCTCGCGATACAAATGGTCGATAACCTCTCGCATAGGCCAAACAATTCTTCTTAATAATGCCAATTCTCGTTTAATACTATGGATATGATGCAGTACGTGGGGAGTTGGATTTTCAAGTGTTGTTACTTCAAGTTCCTCAAGGATATCGCCATATTGTTCAAGTACCGGAAAACATTTATCAACCAGTTCATCAAGTAATGCATAAAGTAAATAACCAGTACCATTTTTGCGAATACGACGATTTTCTGTATGCAAACGACCGCGAACGGATTGCCACACGTCTCCTGGTTTTTCTTGAAAACTCAGTAAAACATTGTCATATAAAAGTAAGCTAACTTGCTCAATATCAAGGATTGTATTATTGGGCTCATGCGTCTCTAGCTTCAACATGCTTAATACAACAAATAAATGATCGTCAAAAAATTCGATACGAGGTCGCTGAGGTACATGTAAAATATCTTCTGCGGTGAGCGTATGAAATGCGAAATGATGTTGAAGTAAACCAACAATATAAGAGTCTGTATTACTCACGTGGATCCACCTCACTGTTGCCCACTCGGGTTGAGGAGTTTTTAAAAACTCATCAATATCACTAACCTCTTTGGCTTCTATACGGCTAGCTGAATAATCTATATAACGTATAACAGCATTGTTTGATCTTGTTGGCGCTAAAACACCAGCAACGTATTCAACTTTGGGTGACGGCCCAGAAATAGTGTTATATTTATGTTTTCTCGACTTGCGCACATTATATAGCCCCAATGCTGGAGCACCCAACTTTCTCTTTTTATTATGTATTAACATTATATGCTCGATTACTTTATTTAAAGTTAGCTGAATAAAGTGAGTATTATCAACACTTACAGCGCGAATAAAAGTCAGTCACAAAGCCACGCTACTCAAAAATAAGCATAGAGTCCGTGCGCTAACACTCAAATATAATGTCAGTTTTAAAAATACACTTCGCACGTTCTAATTATTCTTGTTATAGCGTTACCTAAAAATCAATGAAAAATAACATTGCTTGTTCGTCAGCGCACAGACCTTTGTTTTTCAAAAGCCGAAACTGGAAATATTAATCTACTTATCGTTTGTACTTTACAGCTTATAAAAGCATGGTTTTTTATAGATAAGCATTAGGGTCTGTTGACCTTTTAAGATAGAAATTTGTTCTATCTAGGGGCTATTTAATCGCGGCGCAAGGTTTGCAACCTAGCGGGCTCGGTAAAAACCGAGCAAAGCTTCCGCATCCAGCTCACGCTCTAGAATTAACCCAAAGGGCTGCGCATGTTTAACCTCAAAAGATAAACGTGCCCTAAATAAGAAGAAAGCACTTGATAAGCAAAAGCGCGTTAAAAACTGCAAAAATAATGCATTACAAATGCAAATAACCCACTAAAAAGGATCGTTATTATGTTACGTAGTATGAAAGACTTAGAAGGTTGTGCAATCGCTGCTAGTGACGGTATTGTAGGCAAAGAAAAAGATTTTTTGTTTGATGACCTAGCATGGGTGATACGTTATTTTGTTGTAGAAACAGGCACGTGGCTATCGAGTCGCAAAGTTTTAATTTCCCCTATTGCGGTGCAAAACCCAAATTGGGATGAAAAGATTTTCCCTGTTTTAATCAGTAAAGACCAAGTTAAAAATAGTCCTGGTATTGATACTAATAAACCCGTTTCACGACAACATGAAATGGATTACCTAAACTACTATGGATACCCGTATTACTGGATCGGTACTAATTTTTGGGGAAGCGGGATATATCCCTACTCCTTATATCCTGGCAATGACATTTTTGAACATAGTGTCGAAGGTGCCCGCAGCGCAAATCTAATTCATAAAAGTATAAAAAGTCAGCATGATCAAAAAGGGGATCCTAATCTTCGTAGTTGCAAAGCTATTATTGGCTATAACATACACGCTAAAGACGGAGACATTGGCCATGTATCAGGATTTTTAGTTGAAGAAAATACATGGGCGGTTCGTTACCTAATTGTTGAGACGAGCAATTGGTGGGGAGGACATCAAGCACTTATCCCGTCAGCATGGATTTACGAAGTGCAATGGCTCGACAACTCAATTTCAACTGATTTAGTTCGTAAAGCGATAAAAGATGCGCCGGTATATGAGTCAAATAAAGAGATAACTCAGGACTTTGAAGCAGCTGTTTTTCATCACTATGAACTTGCTGCATACTGGGAGAAAATTGCTAAAACAGTAAAATAAACAAAGTTAAAACAGGCACAAATTCCAAAACAAGCGTGTCTTAATCTGCCTTTTATAACACTCTTACCAAGCAAATATTCAAGGACGATATTTGCTTTTATACTTAAAAACGTTTCCTCAAAATGCTATTTGTAAAACCCAGGTAAAATTCAAATAAGATAAGAGCAATACACATCAATACACATCAATATAAAACAATTTTTTATTTGAATTTAAATTGTATTCAATTAAATCCACTTTATAAGAAAAACCGTAGTTGAGTAAATCACTTATACTATCAATACTCGTATCCGCCTTTCGATAGGTAAGTAGCTGCTTAATATCGTGGGCATAATGTCCTTGACGTGGAAATATAGTTGTTAAATCATTTTTCCACTGCGCTTTCATAGCAGCTAAAATACGTAACTTATCATCTACCATTACATAATGTTTAGCGGGGTACTGCTCTTTTATTGCTGCAAGCATTTGCTCTTTGTGAACATATATCAACACCCTTCCCTCCACTGCATCCCATAAACCGGAGCGTAAAATTTTAAGTGGTTGTAATACAATATCGCCATCAGACAAAATAACGGTGGGGCCAAATTGTTGTAAATGTTCAATCACAGCAAGTGCGTTAGGGTAAAGCCTTTCTTTATATGGATAATTAATTAAAAAAGAAGAAATCAGATGCAGTCTCGGATCATCAGAATGTTCCATTCGATAACACTGTAGTGCGCCCAAATAGTCGGCATAACCGAGTTCTTTACGAAGTTTTTCAAAAATAGACCAGTAATGGTCACTATTTTCACAACCAAATTCACCTTCTAAAAAATCTTTCAAATGGCTTAAAATAGTATCGCTATCGAGCAATGTATTATCAACATCTAGTAAAAATACGATATCGGGAACTGTTTGCACGCGCTGTCCTTAAAATAATTTAAGTACTTTATATTTTATTATATGAGTTTATTAATATTGACTCTGTACGGTATCGCGCCAAACAATGATTATTAAAGCTCATATATTCAACGCTCGTTACCTTCTCAAAATTACTATAAATACAGATAATGGGTGATTTATGTTCGCTGTGGCACAGACTCAAAATTGCAAAGCCATTAGGATAAAGCGGTCATACAAATTGTAGAATAGTCTTTTAAGCTATACGTAGTACTGCTTTTATACCAATTTGCTTAATTAAGTAAGCTATTTTGAGGTAAGAAAACCGTGTCGATAACAAGGCAAAAATTTCGTTATTTAGTTGTTCTTTATCAGAAATTTTTAACACAGTTAGCGTCAGGTTTATGCCCTCAAATTGATCAAGTATTATTGCACATTGGTATTACTATGATAAATCGAGCTTACATTCCACTTAAGATTGAGAATAATGTAACTACACTCAATGTTTTAATTTGGTATTAAGTTTTTTATTTTATCGAGTAATATTTTAGGAATAATCACATGAGTAATAACATCTCAAGTAATTCAGTATCAAAAACTAAACCTAATTTGAATAAAGAAGGTCTCAGCCGACATGACATGATTGAAGCTAAAGCTTACTCATTAGCGAGTGATCGTGACTTTACCGGTGACAATCACTTAAATGATTGGCTTGAGGCTGAAAAGGAAGTAGACGGACAACTACCAAAGTAGGTTAAATGTAAAAAGCCCACTAACAGCAGAACATACACAAATTTTAAAGCCCAGGCTCAATGAGCAACTTGCTGGGCTGTTTTGAAGCTATTACCGGATTTCATTTTTATGTAAATAAACTTATTAGATACCAAAATATATTAACTGATAATGGATAGTTTTCTAACGTTAGGTTTTTTTTCCATATAAGACTCCAACCTGTCTGTTTCTCTTTTTACAACCTCATAGCACTCGCAAGACTGAGACTCTAATTGAGGTCGGTCTATCACACTAATATGACCACGTTTATAAGTGATAATACCCAGCTTTTGTAGTTTACCAGCGGCCTCAGTTACTCCCTCACGTCTTACGCCTAACATATTTGCTATTAGCTCTTGAGTCATTATTAAATTGTTACTCGGTAAACGGTCAATCGATAGTAAAAGCCAGCGGCTTAGTTGTTGCACTATACTATGATGACGATTACAAACTGCGGTTTGCGCTGTTTGGGTAATTAATGATTGCGTGTAACGTAACATGAGCATACGCATATCAGGCTCGCTATTAAATTGCCTGCGTAATTCACAAGCGGGTAAGCGATAAGCAGTACCAGCACTTTGCACAATAGCCCGGTTAGGAGTGCTTTCTCCCCCCATAAATACAGCTATACCTACCACCCCTTCATTACCGATAACTGATATTTCAGCAGATGAGCCATCAATCATCACATACAATAATGAAACAATACTATCTATTGGAAAATAAACGTAATCGAGCTTTTCACTTGTTTCATAAATAACTTCTCCAAGGGATAAATTGACTCGCTTTAAAAGCGGAAACATGCGGTGTTGTGCGTCAGTAGATAAAGCATTAAGCAGTTTGTTCTTCAATTGACCCATCTAATGTGAATTTCCTTTTTATATGCCCAACTTATAACTAATAAAACCTAAAAGTAATGGCTTTGAAAGTATGTAAGTCAGGATATTTTAATAATAAACTCGGATTTGTTTATACAGTTATTAGGCGCTAGAAATGAAAGGTCGTTGCTTTTTGATAATAAAAATTGTTCTATTTTTATTAAAGAATTTTAAGGTGCCTTTAATTATTTTATATACGTTTATTCACTTTAAATATAAGCCGACACTCCCAGCTGTACTTCACTGAAATAATAAGATACTCAATATAACAAGGCGAATATGTACGCTAACACACATAGTCTAAATTTATCTGCCTTTAGTTGATATATATGCATAATGGTTGATGAAATTTAAAGATAATCCACACCATAAAATGGCGACAACTCACTGTTATAAAACACAAAATAGAACTCTACTATTAGACTATGTGTGTTGACGAACCGACCCTTAACGAAGCTTGTTATATGTTGATGTATGTATTCAACAATAAGATAAACTTTATGAATATTTTTAATGATTACTTGCTCACCTCTAATAACCAAAATAATTTAAAACATCTTTTTTTAAATCCAGTGATAAATTTAACCGTCAATATCTTCACTACGACGTTTAGTCTCAAGTATTTACCACGATGAATAAAAATAAGCTTATCAACATCCTTTCGCCATTTTTCCCTTGGCTTAAATCAGCTCCCCAAAAAGAACAAATCCCCATTCGATCAGAGCTCTTAAGTGCTGAACAAATGGAAAAACATGCAAAATCACTAGCAAAAAGTCATATTTTAGATGCTAAAAACACTCAAGATCAGCTACTTGAGCGCCTAGACGAAAACGAAAAAGTACTGATTAAAGCCAATAGTTTATTAACCATTGCCGTTAAAGCAAAGCAGCCTATAGTGCCCTCTGGTGAGTGGTTACTCGATAATTTTTATCTTATTGAAGAGCAAATTCGTACCGCTCGGCTTCATTTACCTAAGCACTATAGTCAGGAACTGCCACGTTTAGAGCAAGGTGCCTCTTTAGGTATGCCCCGAGTTTATGATATTGCGTTAAATGTAATTTCCCATGGCGACGGGCGTGTAGATAGCGAAATTCTAGCGCAATTTTTAGCCGCGTATCAAACAGTAACAACGCTTAACCTTGGTGAACTCTGGGCCATTCCAATTATGCTAAGGTTAGCCTTAATTGAAAACCTACAACGCGTAAGTACACGTATCATAATCGCACGCCAGCACCTAAATCTAGCCCAACAGTGGGCTAATCAAATGTTAGAAATTGCTGAGCAAGACCCTAATAGTTTAATTTTAGTTATTGCCGACATGGCACGCTCAAAGCCTCCTATGGAAAGCGCTTTTGTAGCAGAGCTAACTCGTTTATTACAAGGGCATGGTTCGGCATTAGCACTTCCCCTTACTTGGATTGAACAACAACTAGCTGATTCGAGTTTAACCATAGAGCAACTAGTACAAAAAGAGAATCAGCAACAAGCCGCTGATCAAGTCTCAATTAGCAATAACATTAGTAGCTTACGCTGGTTGACCGCGATGAACTGGGCGGATTTTGTAGAAGATCATAGCGCTGTAGAACACATTTTGCGCCAAGATATAGAGGGTGTGTATGGTTATATGGACTTTATCACGCGAGATAGTTACAGAAAAATCATAGATCAACTCGCTAAGCGAAGCTCATTGTCAGAAGTCGATATAGCTAAAAAAGCAATAAAATTAGCCCAGCAGGCTGCTCAAGCCCAAACAGTATCAACCACAACGCTTGCGCCTAACCATGTAGGCTACTATTTAATTGATAAAGGTATTACGCAATTAAAGCAGCTCATAACAGTAAAAACGTCTATTTTGAAAACGTTATTTTCGCAAGCCAAGCGTATAACATTAATACTTTATTTAGGAGCAATTATATCCTTAACAACCCTAATTAGTGCCTCTTTTATGGCTATGGTCGTTCCTGATAACATACCTCACTGGCAGTTTATTCTTTTAATAATTTTAACTTTATTCGGAGCAAGTCAATTAGCCTCAGCACTCGTAAACTGGATAGTTACCTTGCTAGTCGACCCACAACGATTACCCAGAATGGACTATTCAAAAGGGTTGCCAGCGCAAAATAAAACATTCGTAGTAATCCCTACAATGCTTACCAGCTCTATAGGTATTGAGCAGTTATTAGAAGTACTCGAAGTTAGATTTTTAGGTAATCGCGATCAACATATACACTTTGCTCTACTGACCGACTTTACTGATGCAGAGCAACAAACACTCCCCACAGACGAAGCGTTGCTATCGCAAGTACGCCTTGGTATAGAAAACCTTAATGCCAAATATGCAGAGCCTTCTCTTTTACAGCAAGAAAGTCGCTTTTTTTTACTGCATCGCCCACGAACCTGGAATCCAAAAGAGCAAATTTGGATGGGGTTTGAACGTAAACGCGGAAAATTATCAGATCTAAACGCACTACTTCGAAACCCAATAGAACATGCATTTGAACTTATCGTCGGTGATATTAACGCTATACAAAAAGTTAAATATGTCATTACTTTAGATACCGATACACAACTTCCACGAGATTGTGCCCGTCAGTTAGTTGCGACCATGGCGCACCCTTTAAATCAACCAAGATTTGATGAAAAAAGACAATGTATTGTAGGCGGCTACGGCATTTTACAACCACGTATGGCAGCAAGTCTATCGGGACATAACCCTTCTCGTTACTCGCAATTATTTGGTGAAGAACCGGGTATCGACCCATATACGCGTTCAATATCCGATGTATACCAAGACCTCTTTTCACAAGGCTCATTTATCGGTAAAGGTATATACGATATAGATGCATTTGAACAAACACTTGGTAACCGTTTACCACAAAACCAAATACTCAGCCATGATTTACTCGAAGGTTGCTATGCTCGCTCGGGGTTGATTAGTGATGTGCACTTGTACGAAGAATACCCTACACGTTACAACACTGATATGTGTCGGCGTGAGCGCTGGATCAGAGGAGATTGGCAAATTGTGCGCTGGTTACTTCCTCGTGTTTTAAACACTCGAAGCGATAAATGTCAAAATCCTTTGTCACCTTTATCACGTTGGAAAATTCTTGATAATTTACGTCGAAGTGTCGAACCACTCGCAATCTTTTTATTACTTACGGTAGGTTGGTTTACAGCAGCTAATCCATTGAAATGGACCCTTGCCATAAGTGCTATTTATTTATTACCGCCATTGCTGAGCGCGCTAATTTCGTCGATGCGCAAACCCGCAGAAATGCTGATGTCCCACCATTTGCATGATGTTTTACAGTGCTTTGTTCGTCAGCTTATTCAAATCGGTTTTCGTTTAGCATGTTTACCTTTTGAGGCTGTGTTTAACTTAACCGCAATATTACGTAGTGCGGGTCGAATGCTGTTTACTCAACGTCGTTTATTAGAGTGGCATGTCACAGATCATAAATCTAATTATGTAGTAAATGCCTTAATAAATAGTTATTACACTATGTGGACTGCGCCATTTATTGCGATTACTTTAATCGCTTCGCTACTTTACTTTGCCCCTTTACACTTAACTTTTACAAATATATTAGCTGTATTTCCTCTACTTTTATTATGGCTTTTATCACCGGTTATAACATGGTGGTTTAGTGAGCCTAAACTCGATAATTTAGCGCCACTGAGCGACAAGCAACAATTATTTTTACAAACTATTGCCCGTAAAACATGGGCTTTTTTCGACCACTTTAACACTGCAGACGATCATTGGTTAATTCCCGATAACTATCAAGAGGAAGCCGGTCCTGTTATTGCGCACCGTACATCGCCTACTAATATTGGTCTGTCTTTACTGGCTAACGTTAGTGCCTATGATTTTGGTTTTATTGTACAAAGTGATTTAATTCAACGCACGCAAGATTGCTTTAATACCCTCGATAAACTCGAGCGTCACGAAGGGCATTTTTATAACTGGTACGACACACAAACATTGCAACCTTTGCCACCGCGCTATATTTCATCAGTAGATAGCGGTAACTTAGCCGGTCACCTTTTAACTTTACAAATAGCATTAAAAGAACTCCCTTCTAAACCTATTGTTCACCCACAAATGTTTGAAGGCATAAGTATCACTTTGGCCATTGTGGCAAACTTGTTTAAAACATTGCAATTAGACTCAGAGCAAAATAAAAACAATATTATCGATACCGCTATTAATGCCATGAACTCAATACTTAACGCTGTTCGTATCACTGCGCCTACAAATCTATATGACGTTGAACAGCACTTAATTACACTCAATAATAATGCGCGAATATTGTTAGAGAATATAAAGCAAGACGCTGCTAATGATTTAGATACAAAGTCGAAAGAGCATAAAGTATGGACTCAAGACTTACACAGGCAATGCCAGCGTACCCTAAACGAACTCTATTTATTTTCGCCATGGCTCAAACTAACTAATCCGCCAGTTAGCTTAAAACTGCAATTTCTTGATTCTAATATTTTGACAATGCAGCAATTAGTTAAACGTTGCCCCGACACTATTAACGCAATTGATGCGCTTTTATCATCGGTATTACCATCCGACGAAACTCAGTGGCTTTCTTCATTACGTATTCATACTTTAGCCAGTACACAGCTTGCCAAAGATTGCATTTCGCAATGTGACAAATTAGCCAACAGAGCGATTGAATTTGCACAAATGGAATATGCATTTTTATATGATGAGTCTCGCCATTTATTGGCTATTGGTTATAACGTAGATGAGCATCGACGTGACACCAGTTTTTACGATTTACTGGCATCTGAAGCTCGTTTAGCCAGTTTTATTGCTATAGCACAAGGTAAATTGCCACAGCAAACCTGGTTCGCTCTAAGTCGCCTACTAACCAGCGCTGGCGCCGAGCCGGTGCTGGTGTCGTGGAGTGGCTCTATGTTTGAGTATCTTATGCCCATGTTAGTTATGCCTAGCTACGACGGTACATTGCTCGAACAAACTTGCCGTGCAGCGGTTACCCGACAAATTGATTATGGAAAAAGACAAAACGTACCGTGGGGCATATCTGAGTCGGCATACAATACGGTAGATGCTTCTCTTAATTTTCAATATCATGCCTTTGGCGTACCGGGTTTAGGGCTAAAACGAGGCTTATCAGAAGACCTCGTCATCGCTCCCTACGCGTCTGCATTGGCATTAATGGTTAACCCACAAGCAGCGTGCGAAAATCTTCAACTGTTAGCTGATAGTGGACTTGAGGGACATTACGGATTGTATGAGGCAATAGATTACACCCCTGCCCGTTTATCCAGAGATCAAAAAAGCGCAGTCATTCGCTCCTTTATGGCTCACCATCAAGGTATGAGCTTACTTGCATTGGCATATCATTTACTTGACCAGCCTATGCAAAAACGCTTTGAATCAGACCCTTTACTGCAATCAGCTTTGCTATTACTACAAGAGCGCGTGCCTAAAACATCTATATTCCAACCTCATATAGACCAATACGCAGAGAGCGGAGCGTTATTTGAACATGCAAAAATAAAGGTTAATCCACCTATTCCAGCCATTACCCCAACACCCCAAGTACAGCTACTTTCAAATGGTCGTTACCATGTAATGCTTACAAATGCAGGAGGTGGCTACAGCCGCTGGACCGACTTAGCCGTTACACGGTGGCGTGAGGATCCTACTTGCGACAATTGGGGAACATTTGTCTACGTTAGAGACACAGCCACAGGCGACTTTTGGTCGGCAGCCCACCAGCCAACGCTAAAACCAGCCCAGTCGTATAGCGCATCATTTTCTGAAGGTCGCGCTGAGTTTCGCCGAAGCGATCAGCATATAGAAACTTACACTGAAATCGTTGTCTCTCCGGAGGACGATATTGAACTTCGTCGTATACGCTTAAGTAATCACTCACCCGATACCCGTACAATTGATATAACCACTTATGCAGAAGTTGTAATGGCAAACCCTGCAGCCGACCTTATGCAACCGTCATTTAGTAATTTGTTTGTACAAACTGAAATACTTCCAAGTGGCAATGCCATTTTATGCACTCGTCGTGCACGCTCTGCTGATGAAAAAACACCTTGGATGTTTCATTTACTTTCAACACGCGTCAATAGCAGTACAACAAAAGTCGGAACCCTGTCTTGTACAACTGATCGCATGCAATTTATTGGTAGAGGTCGCTCTTTGGTTTCACCACAAGCAATGCTAGAAATGGGCGAACTTGACGCTAAACAAGGGTCAGTGCTTGATCCTATTGTTGCTATTCGTGCTCCTGTGGCTTTACTTGCTGGCAGTGTAGTAACACTCGATGTAATAACGGGTATGGCACAAAGTAGACAGGCTTGCCTTGCGTTAATTGCTAAATATCAAGATCATCACATTACCGATCGAGCACTTGATTTAGCATGGACTCATAGCGATGTGACCTTACGCCAAATTAACGCCAATGAAGCAGATGCTCAACTATACCGGCAGTTGGCTGGGTATATTTTGTATGCCAATGCAACTCTTCGGGCTAACGCATCTGTATTAATACAAAATCGTCGAGGACAATCTGGACTATGGGGCTACTCAATTTCTGGCGACTTACCTATCATATTATTAAAAGTAGCCAGCGGTAATAATATTGAAATTGCCCGCCAACTTATTCAATGCCATGCATATTGGCGCTTAAAAGGGCTTGTCGCTGATTTAGTCATTTGGAATGAAGAGCAAGTTGGTTACCGACAAGGTTTGCAAGACCAAATTATGGGGCTAATCGCAACGGGTACTGAGTCTCATTATATTGATCGCCCTGGCGGGATATTCGTTCGCTCAGCAGAACAAATCTCGAATGAAGACCGCATACTGTTACAAGCAGTTTCGCGGATTATTATTGATCAAAGTGGCACATTGGCAGAGCAAGTAAACCGTCG
This sequence comes from Pseudoalteromonas sp. SWYJZ12, assembly GCF_015864395.1. Taxonomy (NCBI): domain Bacteria; kingdom Pseudomonadati; phylum Pseudomonadota; class Gammaproteobacteria; order Alteromonadales; family Pseudoalteromonadaceae; genus Pseudoalteromonas; species Pseudoalteromonas sp. SWYJZ12. Next base: position 259,628 of record NZ_JADYXH010000002.1, on the reverse strand, counting down.
AACGCTTGTAGAGAAAAACGTAAAGGGACTAATCCCAACTCAAGCATTACATCCCAAAATCAATCAAGCGCTTGGCAATACTCAAGAAAACTTACTTTTAAATAATGGACTGGGTGGGTTTAGTGAAGATGGTCGCGAATATATTATTACCACCACCGAAGCGAATAAAACCCCTCTGCCTTGGGTTAATGTGCTAGCAAACGCACATTTTGGCAGCGTTATTGACGAAAATGGTTTTGCTTATACGTGGAGCGAAAACGCCCATGAGTTTCGTTTAACGCCGTGGAGTGCAGACACTACAGGCTCATCTGGTGGCGAAGCATTTTATTTACGTGATGAAGATACAGGTAAATTTTGGTCACCTTGCGCGATGCCAAAACGTGGGGCTAATCCCTATATAACCCGCCATGGCTTTGGTTATAGTACATTTGAGCACAGTGAAACCGGCATCGAATCCTCTCTTTGTGTGTATGTAGATACACTCGACGCCGTAAAATACTCGGTATTAAAAATTAAAAACAACTCATTAACTACCAGGCGCCTAAGTGCAACAGGTTATGTTGAATGGGTACTTGGCGATCTTCGTTCTAAAACAGCGCTACACCTTGTTACAGAAATTGATGCTAAGAGCGGTGCATTGGTTGCCTCTAATGCCTATAACTCAGAGTTTGGTGGCAGAGTTGCTTTTTTTGACGTTGATGATATGTCACGAACACTAACAGGAGACCGTAGCGAGTTTATTGGTCGCAATAAAACATTACACGACCCCCAGGCAATGACTCGTACTCATTTATCTGGCAACTTAGGAGCGGCACTCGATCCGTGCGGTGCAATTCAAGTCCCTTTTGAACTGCAAAGTGAACAAGAGCGCACAATTATTTTTAGGCTCGGTGCTGCGCAAAATAAAGAGCAAGCAAGTACGCTTGCTTTAAAACTCAGAAAACCCGGTACAGCACGCATTGCACTCGAAAAAGTTACTGATTTTTGGCAGCAAACACTCGGCAGTGTGCAGGTTAATACCCCCGACCCTGCATTGAATGTATTAGCAAATGGCTGGCTTGTGTACCAAACTTTAGCATGTCGATTTTGGGCTCGCAGTGGGTTTTATCAAAGTGGTGGCGCGTTTGGCTTTCGCGATCAGTTACAAGATGCCATGGCATTAATACATGCTTCGCCTGCATTACTAAGGGATCACATACTGTACTGCGCCACACGTCAGTATAGCGAAGGTGATGTGCAACATTGGTGGCATCCACCATCAGGGCGCGGTGTAAGAACACGCTGTTCAGACGATTATTTATGGCTACCATTAGCTACGTGTCGTTACATAAAAGGCACTGATGACATAACTATTTTAGATGAGCTAATGCCCTTTATTGAAGGTCGCCCCCTTAAAGACGACGAAGAATCCTATTACGACTTACCTTCTGTGAGCGCAGCAAGGTCGAGCCTTTATCAGCATTGCGTGTTGGCAATTGAGCATGGTTTACACTTTGGAGAAAAAGGTTTACCGTTAATGGGCTCAGGAGATTGGAATGACGGTATGAGCCTTGTTGGAATACACGGCAAAGGCGAAAGCGTTTGGCTGGGGTTCTTTTTATATAAAATACTACAAGAATTTTCACCTATTGCTGCATTACATGGCGATATAGAGTTTGCTACTCGTTGTGACAATGAAGCACAAAAACTACAAGGTAACCTAGCTAAACACGCATGGGACGGAGCTTGGTATCGTCGCGCATGGTTTGACGACGGAACCGCGCTGGGCTCATCACAAAGCCCAGAGTGCACTATTGACTCAATAGCGCAAAGTTGGTCAGTGCTCTCTGGTGCAGCTAATAATGAGCGCTCTACGCAAGCAATGTCGTCTTTGTATCAGCATTTGGTCAATAGCGATGATAAATTAATCCAATTACTCAATCCGCCTTTTGATAAATCAAAAATGAACCCTGGTTATATAAAAGGTTACGTCCCGGGCGTGCGCGAAAATGGCGGGCAGTATACGCATGCCGCTATTTGGGCAAGCATGGCATTTGCTCAACAAGGCGACAAAAAAAGAGCCTGGGAATTGATGAATATAATCAATCCATTAAATCATGCTAAAAACGCCGAACAAGTTGAAACCTATAAAGGCGAACCTTATGTCGTAGCCGCCGATGTTTATGCCGTTGCTCCGCATATTGGACGAGGCGGTTGGACGTGGTATACCGGATCTGCGGGTTGGTTATACCGACTAATAATAGAATCTTTATTAGGTGTAACACGAACAGGAAATAAGCTAACCATTTCACCGTGTATTCCAGAGGATTGGAGCACCTACTCAATCGACTATCGCTTCGAGAGCACCTATTACCATATTACAATTGAGCAAATTATAGGGGATAAAAAACATAATAAAAGTGAGCTAATACTTGACGGTATAGCGCTTGAATCAACTTATATTCCACTTGAAAACGATAAGCAAAAGCATGAAGTTCACCTAAGCGTTTACTCGGTGACTTCTAATAAATTGAAACCAAGTAAAATATAAACAAACGAATTAAGGATACAAAATGAGTAGTAATACAGATAATAACACTCGCCCAGATTACGACAGTGTTATCCAGGATATCGCTGATTATGTATTAACGTTTGAAGTATCAAGCGCAGAAGCACTAAACACTGCACGTAATTGTTTAATGGATACCTTAGGCTGTGGACTGCTCGCTTTAAAGTTTTCACAATGTACCAAACTTCTTGGTCCAATTGTCAAAGGGACCATTGTTCCTAATGGCGCACGAGTACCTGGGACCTCGCTCATACTCGACCCTGTTAAAGCAGCGTGGGACATTGGTTGTACCATCCGCTGGCTCGATTACAACGATACGTGGTTAGCTGCTGAATGGGGGCACCCTTCTGATAACTTAGGTGCTATTTTAGCTGTAGCCGATCACTTGTCTCAAGTCAGAATCGCAAATTCACAGCCTCCCCTGACTATGCGAGACGTACTTGAAGCCATGATTATGGCGCATGAAATTCAAGGCGTTATCGCATTAGAAAATTCTTTTAATCGTGTTGGCTTATGCCATGTATTATTGGTGCGTGTAGCCTCAACGGCTGTTGTCACAAAAATGATGGGGGGCAGTAGAGAGCAAATAATGGCAGCCATATCTCAAGCATGGGTTGATGGTTCTGCACTGCGTACTTATCGTCATGCGCCAAACACTGGGTCTCGTAAATCTTGGGCTGCGGGCGATGCAACTTCCAGAGCAGTTTATTTAGCTGATATGGCAATGCGCGGTGAAATGGGTATACCCAGTGCATTAACAGCTGCGCAATGGGGGTTTTATGATGTCTCTTTCTCCAAAACTAATAAAGACCAAGCACTAAAGCCTGAAGCGCAGCGCACGTTTTCGTTCTCCCAAGGTTACGGTTCATATGTAATGGAAAACATTTTGTTTAAAATTTCTTTTCCAGCAGAGTTTCATGCGCAAACAGCAGCAGAAGCCTCCGTTATTTTGCACCCTCAAGTAAAGTCGCGTTTAGACGATATTGAGAAAATAATGATCCGCACCCACGAGTCAGCCATACGCATTATTTCTAAAACAGGACCGCTTGCCAACGCAGCTGACCGCGACCATTGCTTACAATATATGATTGCCGTTCCCTTGGCATTTGGGAACTTAACTAGCGAACATTATGAGGACGACTTTCACAACACGCACCCTATCATCGATAAACTACGCGACAAAATGGAGGTGTTAGAAGATAAACGCTTTACAGCTGAATACTTAGAGGCGGACAAACGCTCTATTGCCAATGCAATTCAAGTTTTCTTTAACGATGGTAGTAAAACAGAAGAAGTGGTTGTTCAGTACCCTTTGGGTCATCGCCGTCGTCGTGAGGAAGGCATTCCATTATTAGAGCTTAAATTCAAATCTAATTTAGCAACACGCCTTGCAACCCAACAATGCCAAACCATATTTACCCTTTGTAAAGATCAAGCCAAGCTTGAAAATACGCCAGTAAACAGCTTTATGGACTTATTTGTTATTCAATAAGTTAAATTGCAGTATGTACGGTGATACTGTAATACCAATTCGCTTAATTAAGTGAGCTATTTTTAGGTAATAAAATAGCTCACTAACAAAGCGAGCTTATAATATACAATTGTTTTATATAAATATTTTTTAAAACGAAGCTTTAACAAAACACAGCAAACGGGACTTATTATGACTAATGAAATTAAACACTCAATTGCAAACTTTGCAGCCTTAGAAACTTCAATAGCAAATGGGGAAGAACAATCGGTAAAAGAATTATTAGCAGATCAGTCAATGCAAGAGCTAGAAAAAAGCTACCTGTTAGACTTAGCTAAACTCGGTAATAACAGCGCTATCATAAAGCTATTAAATGATATCCCCGTAAAAAAATAGACGCTCGTGGCTATGTTATTACTCCATAGCTGGCGAGTTAATCCATGTTGTAAGGTAATAATTGATTGTTCTCGTTTTACTTATGATGACTTGTTTTATTTAGGCTATTAATATAATCAATAAGATTATTTAAAGGTATTGGTTTGGAAAAATAATAGCCTTGAACCCTTATACTGCCGAATTGAGATAAATAGGCGATCAGCTCAGCATTTTCAACACCTTCAATGACCACTATTTTTTTAAGCTCTGTACAAATCTTGATGATACCTTCTAATAAAGCGCGTTCTTGGCCCTCATGCTCAGCACCAATCGTGAACTCCCGATCTATTTTTATAATATTAGCAGGCTGCCTCGACAAGTAAGAAAGGCTAGAATATCCAGCGCCAAAGTCATCAATCGCAACGTTAAAGCCCTTAGCCATCAGCTTTCTAAGAACGCCTTCGATAACCCCTTTTTCTGACATGACTGTTTCAGTCACTTCAACGGTGAGCCGATGTGGCTCTATACATTTATCAGAGACTAATTGGCAAATATTTGCAACAAACCCTTGCAGCTGTAATTGCTGGGGTGAAAAATTAACAGCCACAGTAATATTTTTTAACTGCGCAGTATTACTCATATCTTTAAGTACCTGTGCTAGTACTTGTTTGCCAACTTCTAATATTTGCCCCGTTTGCTCTGCTATAGGTATAAAAATAGCCGGGGAAATATACGCACCATTACTTTTCCATCGCACCAAACTCTCAACACTAATCACTTTGTTATCAGATAAACTATGGATTGGTTGGTAATACACTTCTAAGTCACCATCTTTAAGCGCTTTTTGAAGCTCTCCTCTAATGTGGACTATTTCTTTATGCTTATCATCCATTAGCTTATGATAAAAACAAAGCTGATTCCCTCCAAGGGTTTTCGCACTGTCCATAGCAATATCTGCATGCTGTAATAGTACTTTTGAATTTCCTACTCTTTCTTTAGACATCGATATACCAGCGCTAGCTGTAAGATAAATATCAACGTCCTCTAAATAATAAACGTTTGCTAAAGAGCTTATTAATACTGATATTTCTTCTCTTAGTTTATCTTTACTTATATTACTGTAATAAAGAATAAACTCATCATTACCAAAGCGTGCTATTGAGTCGGCTGTCAGCGCGTTATTTTTAAGTCTTCTTGCAACTAACTTAAGAACTTTATCGCCTATGGCATGCCCTAAACTATTATTTATAGAACTAAAGCCATCTAGGTTTATAAAAACCATTGCACACGGTGAGTTTAACGCTTTAACCTGCTTAGACTGTTTAGCGTTTATTTCATCATCTAGCGCATCTCGGCGAATTAGCCCTGTTAACTCATCATATTTAGCCATTTTAAACAGCTTTTTTGATTGTTGTTTTAGTAGGTATGAAGAGTCTGAAGCGAGTATAAAAATATAAATAAAGATGAAAGTAAGCCAAATTATAATTTGTTCGACTTTTGCCCTTTCTTTTAATGCAGAGTAGTTATTAATAAAACTATATATATTGTGCTTTAAAATGCCCATTACATCGACTTTTTCTACAATATAGTCACTGTATAAACTCAATAGTATATTTAAATCGTATACGTTTTGCTTTTTAGCATTAACAGAAAAGTAAACTTGAGGCGTCAATTCAATAAATACATCAAACGTATTTAGATAATCTATGTATCTGTTCTCAATTAATAAATTCATGTCTAGTAAAGCTAAAACTTGATACTTACTGCCAGTAACTGAATTTATAGGTATCGAAAACATAATAGTCGGCGTACTCGTTTTCAACGTTAATGAATTAGCTGCAAATCTAACTTCATCCGTAGTTGTATTTAACCAGTTCACTACAGAATCACTTGATAGAAATCCACTGGAAATAAATTGCTTAGAAAATATGTCACCTTCAACTAACGTAAGATTTTCATCAAGAATAAGCATCCCTTTGATGATTTTATAATCCCTCGCATAATTTTTCATATCAACAGCGGCAAGCTTTAAAAAATTATCATGACTCACTTTTTCTAATCTCGACTTAATCCGAGATAATGACTTTTTATGCTCATCAAGGTTTTTATTAAGCATTGTCCCCACTAAGCTTATTTTTTCTCGTGCTTTTTCTTCTTCACTACTCACTGTTTTTACTGCACTAGCGTACCATAAAGACACACCCGTAAAGATAACTAAAAACATGACTGCTTTGGTAAACTTAGCCCCTTTAGTTATCGTTGCAGAACATAAAATTTTAATAATGAGCGCTGAGAAAAAAGAAAAAACCATAACGGCATTTAAAGCAGTAATAAATGGATTATCACTAATTAAAAAAAACTTTTCGTCAACGACTCCCCATAAGCTCAATTGAAAATTTAAGAAAAAAGCACACCCTAGAATGCCTAATACAGGAGTCACATATTTAACTTTATTTGTAAATTTAAAATTAAATAATAAAGTTAAGATTGAGCCTAAAACTAGCGATATTAAAGCGGTACTAATAGAAATTATAGGCATCAGAGGTGCTTCAAGTAAAATACTCTCCAACCCACCCAAAATTACTACAACAACAAAAAACTGAATAAAGCCTAAATATAAAATACTTGCTGCTGATTGAGTTAGAGATAACCGCATGAGTCTGTTGTAACCTTCTAATTTGAGTCGCCAAGATCTTAAACTGTAAAGCAACTGCCGTATTAGTACAGTCAAATTTAATTATTTTGTATTATATTAAATAAAAAGATACAGCCTTTATAGCTATATATTAAATTGAGGGAATAATCTAATGAAAAATAAGTAGATTCATAATCATGTCATATCATCTGCTTCTCATTTTAGTACCAACCTGCATAAATATTTGAGCAATTAAAACAAATTAAATCACTCTATAACGTTGCTAAATAGACCCCGTATATAAGCAGATTGGTATAACTGAATAAACTAGGATTGACTGTCCGGATATGTTGAGCACACCGAATCATTTTACTTAACTCGATTAAAAGAAAAGATCCTTGATATAAATGGATATCACATACATTTGATTGAACTGACACCTTAGTAATACACTAATATTGCCAGTTCAATCAGTCGATTACATATCTGAAAATCGGTTAGCCGATTGCACAATTCTTTTTATCTCATTTTCTTCAATATCTTTTATTGTATCAAGCAACGTTTTTGCGCTTTCGATATCTACACGAGAATATATATGAATGTATAACTCAATAACTTGTTCATGATGGTTTACTATTTTATCCATAATGTCTGAGATACTTAGTTCTTCAAAGAGTGAGTTGCAATCAACGCGCTCAATAATTGAGTGCTTTTCGATGTAATCAAAGCACCAGGTGTTTAGCGCTTTTTCGTCTGCCGTATTTTCAAATCCTTGTACAATATTCTCTAAACTCTCCTCATGCTCAGATAGGTAGCGAAGCATCATTCGTGCTCCCTCATCCTTATTTTGTTCAGAGCTCTGGTTTAGGCTATCTTTTAAGTTTTTGTGAAATAAAACGGTCCAATTGAGTACATCTCTAATTGTTTCAATTTGCATTTATTGCTCCTAAGTTTGATGATATCTATACAATATTTAAATATGAAGCATGCTAATTTTTAGGATTAGGCTCACTCGCCTGAGTGTGTTGTAAATACTGAAATAGCTCACTGTCGGTCGATAAAATCAATGTTGTGTTTTGGCTAAGGGCGAGTTCAAGCGCCTGCAACGAACGGGTAAATGCATAAAATGCGACTGCTTGATCATTTTTGTTATAGGCTGAGGCGTAAATAGCGGCTGCTTTAGCATCAGCTTTACCTCTAATTTCTGTTACTGCTCGGTAGGCTTCAGATTGAATTTTATCTAAGTCTCGCTCTCTGTTACCTTGTATACGGGCAGCTTCGCCTTTTCCTTCTGACAAAAAGCGTTCTGCTATTTGACGACGTTCGCTGATCATACGTTCATAGATTTTAGGGCGTACACTTTCATTATAATTAATACGTTTAAAACGAATATCCATAAGCTCAATACCAAATACTTTTACTTTTTTGGCTGCGGCATTAAATATATCTTGCTCGACAACTAAACGTCCCATGCTTATAGGCACTAAACTACCAATATTCTGCTCTTTTTCAGCCTCGGTGAGTGACGAGTCACGCAAAGGTTGGCGATCTTTCGTTGTACGAATAATTTCGATTAATTCGTGTGTGGCTACTGCATTACGCGTTTCACTACCAAAAATATCATCGAGCCTAGACTGTGCGCTTCGCTCATCACCTAAACGTAAAAAATACTGCAACGGATCGGTAACCTGCCACCGCGCATAAAGACTTACAGAAATATAAAGCTTATCTTTGGTCGGCATATCAGAAGGTGTTCCTTCCCATTCCAGCACGCGCTTATCAATAAAATTAACTTGCTGAACAAAAGGCATTTTGAGTTGAATACCCGCCTCTCTAATTGGCTCTCTAATTGGCTCTCCAACCGGTTTACCAAACTGAGTAATAACGACCTGCTCTACTTCGTTAACCGTATATAAAGCGCTATACAAAGTAACCCCTACAAGTGCAGCTAAAATACTGCTGCCAACGATTAAATAAGATTTCATGGCTGCTGTCCTTTTAGTGAAGTTAAATTGAGTAAAGGTAATACACCGCGTGTTTCGCTATCGATAATAATTTTATTTTTTATCGTTGGCATAACATCAGTCATTGTTTCTATATATATTCGTCTGCGTGTTACCTCAGGTGCCAGTTGGTACTGTGCAAACAGCGCATTAAAACGCAGAGCGTCGCCTTCAGCTTCATTAACTCGCTTAAGGCGATAACCGTCAGCCTCTCTTATTCGTTGGTCGCGCTCCCCCTCAGCAAGCGGAATAACGCGGTTATATTCGCGACGCGCTTCGTTAATCAACTTTTCTTTTTCTTGTTGAGCCTGATTAACTTCATTGAACGACCCTTGTACTGGTACGGGTGGATTAATGTTTTTTAGTTGAACCTGATCAATACTAATCCCCATTACATATTTGGTTGCCAATGCCTGCATTTTTTGTAATGCCTCAATTTCAATCCCTTGCCTGCCAATGGTAATTACTTCATCTACAGTTCTATCGCCTACAACTTCACGCATAACTGATTCAGACACGTATCGTAAAGTGCCTGCCGGGTCGCGCACCTCAAATAAGTACTTTTGGGGATCGGCTATCCGATATTGAATTACCCATTCAATCAGCGCAGTGTTTAAATCGCCAGTTACCATTTGGGTTTCTTCGCGTTGATTTGTTGCAGGTGAAATTTTTGGCGCAAATGAGCGAATATTATTTTCAGGATTAATATTTTGATCAGGGTCTGAGGCTCCAGGAGTAGAAAAACCAAACTCCTGCTTTAATTGTCGCTTAGTAGGCACTATTGTGACGTGATCAACACCTAATGGGATTTTTACATGTAAGCCCGCAGGCAGAATTTCTTGAAACTTACCAAACCTTAATACTAAAGCAACTGAATCACTGGGAACGGTATATACTGCGCTATAGCCTGTAGCAATCAATCCCAAAAACAGTACTATGGTTAAACTTGTGCTAAATTTTCCACTCAGCAACTTCTTATACTTTTTAAACGCACCGCTCATCACTTTATCGATATCTGGCGGACCGCTTTTACTTTTAGAATTTGGATTATTTTCGTTTTGTGTAGAAATAATATTCTCCTTTTTAAGAAACCAAAAATATGGAGCCTTATTACTACTTTAGATTGTCATAAGCCCTAGCCTAAAGCGCCAACGTGCTTCGCAATCTAGGTGATAACTTCCTCTGTATAATTTAAGGGTAATAATTTAGGGGTAATGATTTAAGGAATAGTTTTAAGATTTAAATTCATGCACTTATAGATTAATTTAAAGCCAAAAAACCTTAATAAGACATTAGCGTATTTATTTTAATTGGTCTGTTCGGTACGCCACATAGCGTGTTTTAAACAATATGTTTAATTAATAAATAAAGGGTTAAGTACAACTAATGAGTACACATTATTGAATACCCATTAGCTCCTTCACGCCCTATTATGGCGTTGAATTAATTGATTTATTGCTCTTTTTTGAGGCAACCACTCGAATATATAAAACCCCAAGTATTGCAGAAAGAACCGAAGCCACTAAAACCGATGTTTTTGCGTTATGAAGGTGCTCGGCTTGCCCATCAAACCCCAACGTAGCAATAAAAGTAGACATGGTGAATCCAATCCCGGCGATAAGTGAAGCACCAATAACATGCTGAAGATTAATGCCCTCAGGCAAGCAACCTATTTTGTAGCGTAAAGCAAGCCAACACGCACCCGAAATACCAATAAACTTACCAACAACAAGACCACTAATAATACCTAAGCCAACGGGATCACTGAGACTCTCAACAAATGAACTAAAGTTAAAAACCACACCCGCATTAACTAAAGCAAATAGCGGTAAAATAAACAGTGCGACAGGCAGGTGCAGCACATCTTCCCACCGACGCAAAGGTGTACCCGCATTTTCGGCTAAATCACGAATTTCGAGTACCTGTTTATGATCCTGCCTGCTAGCCAGAACATCTACTTTCTCTATTTCTTTTTGCATAGAGGTAATGGTTGTTTTTGCCTTTTCAAGCGACCTTCCTGAGCCCAACATTGAGCGAGCAGGAGCCGTTAAAGCAATAGCAACACCTGCTACAGTAGGATGCACACCTGACTGTAACATCATCCACCAAGTGGCAAGACCAATGATAATGTAAAAAAGCGGTTGTCTTATTCCGGCATAATTGGCGGCTACTAAAAAAGTAAATAGAACAACGGCGCATGACAAATACATCACCGATATTTCTTGGGTATAAAACACGGCAATAACGAGTATTGCCCCCACATCGTCAACAATCGCAAGACCTACAATAAAAGCCAACAAGCTTGTTGGTATATGTTTTCTTACAATTGTAAGCACACCTAATGCAAACGCAGTATCGGTTGCCATGGGTATACCCCAACCAATCAGTGAATCTTGCCCCCAGTTAAACAACGAATAAATACCAGCCGGCACGACCATTCCGCCTATGGCGCAAAAAATGAGCATGTGTCTATTTTTGGGCTCAGCTAAATCTCCAGCAAGTACCTCTCGTTTTATTTCAAGCCCAAGCAATAAGAAAAATATCACCATCAAACCATCATTAATAATGTGTTTAAGCGAGGTTTGTAGCTCAAAGTTTCCTAATGAGACTCCAATAGGCGTATGCACTAAGTTCAGATAGGTAGCTGAATAAGCTGAATTTGCCCACCATAGTGCAATGATCGTAGATACCAGAAGAAACAGACTAGAGGTGGTTTGAGCACGCATAAAATTAGAAAATGGGTCGTGCATATAGTCTAAGCCACGATTTAGTATATTTTTAGAATCGTTAGGCATATCAGGTAGCCTTATAAATTGTGGGAGTTCGTTTTATCAAAACTTTTAAGATTTAAGTTCTCCAGTTTTACTATCAGTCAACAAACACTTCGCCTTAAAATTACTAGCATTAAGACGAAGTGCACACCCCTAATTAATCTAAGGTAAAATTAGATTAGAGATAAATTTAATCATTGTGTTATTACGTTATAAGGGTAAATATTTTCGCGGTTTTGGAATGCCAAAATAGCCGTATTTTTAATTATTCCTTGCTCAATGTTTATTGCACGGCGAATGGTTTCATCTTTTTGCCACTGCAAAGCACCTTTAAGTATCGTTTGTAAATATACAATGAGCGCCGCAGAGATTGAACGCGTCGCGCTTTCCCATAAATAACTCGGTGTATGATCAACGCCATAATAATCCGTGTTGTTATATCGAAATAAAGGGTTTTTAAACGTTGTCGGCTTTGCAAAAAAGAATCCCATCCCCTCATCACAGCTAACATCAATAATTAAGCTGTTAGGTTTTAAGCAGTCGGCTTCTGATTCAATTACAAAGTTAACCGGATGAGCTGTTTCTTGATAAGTCCCGTTCACGATAATATCGGCTTCGCTAATAAGATCGCTAAGTGGTCGATTAGTCCCATCATGTTCAACAACCATCATGCGAGCTTCTCCTTCAAGACCTTCTCGTACCTTAACATAGTGACAATCTAATATTTCTTCACGGACTTCGTGATCAGGGCGCTGAATACAAATTGTAATATCTCTAAAACCATGCGCTTTAAGGGCGTAAATAGCGCCTCTACTCACTGCACCAAAACTAAATATAATCGTTTTACGTTGATCGCCATAATGACCATCAATACCCTTAAGTTGCAAAGCATGTATTACAGCGCAATACCCTGCCATTTCATTGTTTTTATAAAAAGTATGGCGCCCTACATTTCCTTGTGGTGACCACACATACATATCTTCAAAAGCAATTAAGGTAAGTTTACGTTCAATTGCCGCTTGTGTTATTTCATGCTGTTGAACGCAGTGGGCATAACCCCAAATAGTGCCTCCTTCGCGCATTTCTTCTAAGTCAGCAAGTACAGGCTTTGCAATAATGGCCGTGCCAATATGGGTAAGTATTTCGCTGCGAGATGCAATGCCACCCGTTAACGTTGCAATATATTCATCGCTAACATTAAAAGCGGTGCCATAGCCTTGTTCAAACACCATTTGTTTTCTAAGACTTTCGGGAATTCGTAATAAGTGCTCTGGGTGAATAGGATACCGTCTTTCATCTGTCTTGCGGGATGTTCCGATAACGCCGATAGTTAATTCACTCATGCTAAGTCCTGTTTATAAAGTAAGTACGCTTGAGTTCATCAACGAATCATCATACTTCGCCAATAAACTTAGGCGGTGTTTTTTCTGTACGTTTTTGGCTCGGATGAACCAACTCTATTTTACAAAGGTGTAATTTTGACAATAAATAATGAAGAGCAGTGAGTTAACTTGCATTGAGTTGCAAGCTGAAGACTATTACCTTTTGAGTAAAAGTGCTGACTGAGTATATCAGAAATAAGTATTACTAACTTGGGTATCTCAAACTGAAATAAAGGGAGTACTCGCTAATTACTGAGGTTTTAACTTAATGATTTACTCTGTAGAGCAGATTTAATCAGCTTTGTATTGGGTTAGCTGAACGTTTGGCTTTTATATCAACTCCGGCTATGTGCCAGTGTAGGTCGGATAAGCGAAGCGCCATCCGACACAGTAAAATACCTTGCCAATTATTATCAACATTTTATGTTGTCGAGTGGCTGGAGAGTGCCATGAGCGGACGCTCATAACCTTAGTCACTTGTTAGGCGTCATTTGCTATATTATTTAAGTCAGAAGCAATTTTACTCCAAATTTCTAACAAAGTAGTTAAGTTATTACCGGCTGAACAAAGGCGTACTTGGTCATAAGTAAAATATTCAACATTAAAGTCGCAGGCTTTAGCTTGGACTTTACCTATCACCATTTTATTTTCATCATAACTTTCAATGACACCATGAACACATACATCTCTAACTTGAGCAGTTCCCTTTGTAATATCAATAATCTCATCAAAATTTGGTGAATAAATAGCTGTTTCTGGTAGGCTGCTTTTTATGTATTCCAATTTACGAGTAAGACTTCCAGGTCTCTTACCACAACCATTTAGTAAACTAAGAATGAAAACACACTCATCGATTTTTCTTTCTACTGGGGTCCACATTACCGTAATCAAACCAATCACAGATAACCACGGTGTAAGCATTTTTTCAGAATCTTGATTTGAGATCATATCAACTTACCTAGTACAGTTAAGCCCCGCAACAATTTACTACCTGAAGCTCAGCGCAAAGCAGTAAAATTAAGGCTTTGTTAAGTGTTTGTGCCTGTAAACATTGAATAAATTAAAAATGCCATCCATGCAAAGCTAATTACCCTTGAATAAGTACTGTAACCTGAGCGGAGTAATAACCACGCAAAAATATAAGGAAGAATTAATATTCCTATACTCAATAAGATGCCTACACTTCTTTGTGAGTTATCGTCATTTTTTTGTGACGTAGGCGCTTGTTGGTTTTTATCTTCAAAAAATGTTGCAGACTGAGAAACCCCAGAGCCTCTGATATTAGCAGTAGTTTTAACTCCTTTTGAGCCGAAATTCGCCGTTAAGCCTTTGCCGCCTACTGAAAGACTTGTTATACCTTTTTTTCCTAAATTGAGTTTTACCCCTTTCCCCAATTTAATACTTCTTTTCTTCTTGAACATAAGCTAGTACTCCATTACCTGATAATTACTCAACACTTTAGTATTTATGCGACGTGCAGTTTGTGTCACATAATTTATTGTTATATGTAACGTTCGTCATTACTACTTTCAAACGAGAACTGAACATCATTAACCCGAAACAAGCTACTGTCTTTGAAGTTAACACTATTTAAATCAAAAAGTGCTAGGTTGTGCCCTTGCCCAAGTGAGCTTCTAAAAGCTATGCCGTCATAGCCTAACGATTTTACTAACTCAGCAATAATTTGAGTGGGTGCATAATCTGACTTCTGGTCACTATTTGTTACTGGTTGAGAGAAAGCTTTATCTAAATTAGTCCATACTGCTTCAATCCTTTTGGCTTCATCAGGTTCTGAAAGGTAAATAGGTAACTTATTAGTATGATGTCTTGAGAAATCGATTACTCGAAGTTCTTTAGAATTGGTAAATCTCGCCACTGATATTATCGAACCTAACCAAGGTCTGATCTCAGACATTGCTGTTTCTTTTTGAGATGCAACATACAAACAAGGAATCCCCTTTGGGTTTGCTCTTCCTTCAGAAGCACTGTCGGGTAAAGGTCTCATTCTTTTCTCAGGATAAGGAATTAATATATCATCGACATGAACATCATCTTGCAGAAGTTTCAATCTATCATGCCCCATTTGTGCTCTCCACATCTCTGAGTTTGGCTTAATCACTTCTACGCGACTTTTGCAAGTATCTTTAATACCTTGAAGAAAGTTTTGCGCATCTTCGTCTAAAATATATCGCGATTTATTTCGAACTGAACAGCTAAACAGCATATAGCTATTCCATGAGTCAAAACTCATAACTTTCCCTTATGTATAATATCTTTATCGGAGGATGCTTTTCCTATTTTAGCGTAAAAATATCCTTATTTCATGGGCTTATATTAATAAAAAATAGTGTAAATTATTGCCAGCTATAAATATTACGCTTACTGTAGCTTACATAAACATGTGGAACAGATGAAAGAGCCCACTTATTCTTACTAAGTTAATGATGACAGACCTGAATGACCGGTTATCGCTCACTGCAGACTATCAGCTGTATTTGCTTTTTAGTTGCTTATTACACAAACTGCGCAACTACGTCTTTTTAAAAACTACGTCACGTCTAATATTATTCATTTTTAGAACATGGCCGAAGGTTGATGACCCAGTTAACAACTAAGGGAAAACGGCGATCGAGGCAGCTTAAATCGAAATAATAAAAGTTTAAAAAATGATGTTAAACGCTATTGCAAATCGTGATATTGAACAAGCGACTCACACTTTACTTAAGTGCATTAGTAATTTAACTATTGAGAAATTAGATAGTTGCTGCGAGTTTATAAAGTGTTTGGGTTTAGTAAAAAGAAAGCTTAACGAGTGAAGTAGTCTTACAACGCCAAAACTATTGCTTTAGTTTTGGCGCTTATTAAAGGGGTAATATTTACCCTTTCATTTGTTCAAGCTCTTTGCCTTTGGTTTCGTGTAAAAACTTAAATACAAATATAACTGAAACAAACGCACAAAATGCGTAAAAACCATAAGCCCCAGCTAAACCAATGCCTGTGAGCATAACAGGGAACGACCAGGTAATTAAAAAGTTAGCTATCCACTGGGCAAAGCCGGTAACTGCAAGGCCAGAGCCGCGAATTTGGTTAGGGAACATTTCGCCTAACATAACCCACATTACAGGGCCCCACGATAGGTTAAAAAAGAACACGTAAGCGTTAGCGGCTATTAAAGCAACTATGCCCTGCTCTCCTAGCTCTAAATTACCTGTTGAGCCAATATCTGCGTTTAAAAAGGCATAAACAATAACCGAAAGTGTCACCGTCATACCAATTGAGCCGGTTAACAAAAAAGGTTTTCTGCCAATTGTGTCTATAAAATACATGGTAATAAACACCGCTAAAATACTTACAAAGCCGCTTATTATATTAATGAGTAACGCGTCAGATTCAGTAAAACCGGCTGCTTGCCAAAGTACCGCGCCGTAGTAAAAAACAACGTTAATGCCGACTAATTGCTGAAATGTAGCTAAGCCAATTCCTATCCAAACAATGGGGTGTAAACGTTTTTTAGGTTTATCTGATTGTTTTAAATAGGAATTATAAAAGCTTTTTATTTGTGCTTTACCCACCTTTTATATACCCTTAATAGTCTTTATAACAATATCTTCGTATAGCTTTTTCTGAGTAATTTATGCACTATAAAACATCAAACATTTCTAACAACATTGACGAAGAATCGATTCCTGATGACTGCATTAGCAATCTAACCGTAGATAATATTGTATTTGCTATTCATGAAGGTAAGTTAAAGGTGTTGCTGGTTAAATATAATCGGGGCCTTGCAACAAGCCAATGGGGTTTAATTGGTCATTGGGTTCGTAAAGATGAAAACTTAGACCTTGCAGCTCTGCGTGTTGTTAAAAGTACGACCGGTGTTGAAAACCTGTACTTAGATCAGTTAGGTGCATTTGGTAATGTAGACCGCTACCCTGCTAGACGTATTATTACTATTGTTTATTATTCGCTCGTTCGCTTTGAAGAAACCAACCTTGTGAGCGGCGATAATGCTTTAGAGTGTGAATGGTTTGATGTAAATAGTGTACCCGCTTTAATGTTTGACCATGCCGATATTTTAAAAAGTGGCTTAGACTACTTACGCTACAAAGTAAGACACGAGCCTATTGGTTTTAGCTTACTCCCTGAAAAATTCACCCTGCTTGAGCTACAAGGAATTTACGAGTCGATTTTAAATAAATCACTCGATAAACCTAACTTTAGACGTAAGTTTCAAAAAATGAACTTATTAATAAACTGCAAAGAAAAACAAACCAACGTAGCTCACAGAGCCGCAACGCTTTATCGTTTTGATATAAACGTGTACGAAAAATTAAGAGAGTTTGGTTTTACGTTTGAGTTTTAATTGCTTAAAAACCTTATTGGATTGAGGTTTACTCTTTATGAACTAACTCTATATTGCTAAAGTGTATGCGTTACTTATAATTTATTCCCATTATCAATACACACTAATCAAAAAGGAGCTTTTTACTTGAAACTTACGCCGCCCTAGGCAACCACTCCCTTTTTCATCAGCACGTTGCGTGCAACCTTAATCGCCATCTGCGCGAGAATCATTGTTATTTAAATAAAATACTCCCCTATACTTTGGGAAACTAACTAATTAGGTTTATTACATGTTTGATCACGTAAAAAGAGATTGGCTCTCTAATGTTCGTGGTGATGTGCTTGCTGGTATTGTTGTGGCGCTTGCCCTAATACCTGAAGCTATTGCCTTTTCTATTATTGCGGGTGTTGATCCAAAAGTAGGTTTATATGCCTCATTTTGTATTGCGGTTATTATTGCCTTTGTAGGCGGACGCCCTGGCATGATATCGGCTGCTACCGGTGCAATGGCACTGTTAATGGTGACGCTGGTTAAAGATCATGGTCTGGAATACTTACTGGTTGCTACCTTACTCACTGGTGTACTACAAATATTTGCAGGCTTTTTAAAGCTCGGTGAGTTAATGCGGTTTGTATCGCGCTCTGTTGTAACAGGGTTTGTAAACGCACTGGCGATTTTAATATTTATGGCGCAGTTACCTGAGCTGACTAATGTTACTTGGCATGTTTATGCGATGACTGCAGCGGGTTTGGGTATTATTTACTTATTTCCGTATATTCCAACAATTGGCAAAATCCTTCCCTCCCCTTTAGTGTGTATTGTTGTTATTACCTTACTTGCACTGTTTTTAGGGCTTGATATAAGAACAGTTGGCGACATGGGCGAACTGCCAGACACCCTACCTATATTTTTATGGCCTGATGTACCGCTAACACTCGAAACGCTGCAAATTGTATTACCGTATTCGATTGGTCTTGCTGTTGTGGGCTTACTTGAATCCATGATGACCGCCACTATTGTTGATGACTTAACCGATACAACGAGCGATCGCAATAAAGAGTGTAAAGGTCAAGGTATTGCAAATATTGGCGCAGGTTTATTTGGTGGTATGGCGGGTTGCGCCATGATTGGGCAATCAATTATTAACGTTAAATCGGGCGGTCGTGGACGACTTTCAACCTTTATTGCTGGTTTATTTTTAATCATCATGGTGGTGTTTTTAGATGAGTGGCTGCGTTTAATTCCTATGGCGGCATTAGTTGCAGTAATGATTATGGTATCGATTGGTACGTTTTCGTGGGCATCAGTTAAAGATTTAAAAAAGAACCCGCTTTCGTCAAACGTAGTGATGATTTCCACCGTTATTGTAGTAGTTGCCACGCATAATCTAGCCATTGGCGTTTTAGTTGGCATGTTGTTAGCTACGTTGTTTTTTGCAAACAAAATTGGTCGCTTTATGGTTGTTACAACTAAGCACGATGAAACTAAAAACCTAGTAACTTATGAAGTTGTAGGCCAGGTATTTTTTGCTTCAGCTGAGCAGTTTATAGCGTCGTTCGATTTTAAAAATGCGGTTTCTAACGTAGTAATTGATTTAACCCATGCCCACTTTTGGGATATAACCGGTGTATCGTCACTCGATAAGGTGGTTATTAAGTTTAGACGCGAAGGCGCAACAGTTAATATTGTTGGTATGAATAGCGCAACCGAAACAGTTGTTGATAAGTTTGGCGTACATAACGACCCCAAAGAAGTCGATAAACTACTTGGCGGTCATTAAGGAGAATGTAATGGAAAAAATAATTACCTGTATCGATGGCTCTGTCATTACACACGCTGTAACCGAAGCTGCTATTTGGGCTTCAAAAAAGCTAGATAAATCAATTAGCTTTATACATATGCTTGAAAAAATACAACAAACTAATGTAGGTAACTACACCGGTACAATTGGTTTAGGTGCCCAATCGGCTTTGCTTGAAGAAATGACAAAACTCGATGAACACCGTAGTAAAGTTTCTTTAAAACTAGCAGATGAATTACTCGACTCGGTTGCTGTACAAGCAAAAATTGCTCATATTCAAAACTATGAATTAATTAAACGTCACGGTGATGTAATCGACGCTATTATTGATTTTAAAGATGATACTCGCTTAATCGTTATTGGTCGAAATGGTGTTGATCATCGTGTTGATTTAAATGCACTTGGTTCACACATCGAAACGCTCGTGCGTAGCGCCTCGCAACCAATATTGCTTATTTCTGGAAAGTTTAAGCAGCCTAAATCATTTATGATTGCGTACGATGGTCGCGAAACAGCCGACAAAGCACTGCAACAAGTCATTGATGGCGGTTTATTACATGGGCTTCATTGTCATTTAGTGAGTATTAATAATAATGAGAAAAACTTAGAAGAGAAGTTTCTTAACGCTCAATTTAAACTCAGTAGTATGGGTTTTGAAGTGTCTGCAAGCTTTTTAGAGGGCAATATTTTTGACTCGTTAATGCAATACAAAGAACAAAATAATATTGATTTGATTGTTATGGGGGCTTTTGGGCACTCTAAGTTAAGGCAGTTTTTTGTGGGCAGTAATACCATTAAAATGCTCGAAAACAACGATGTGCCAGTTATTATATTAAAGTAAGTGGTTGTTTTAAGTAAGCACCACTTTTAAGTAAGCAACTGTTTTAAATTATATTTTAATGACCCACTTTAAAAAGCCTAAAATCACTTAACTGATTTTAGGCTTTTTTGTTTTTGGCTTAGCTTCAAACTTTTCAAATAAAAACTGAATAAACGACGTAACCTTTTGAGCCACAAACTTTCTATGCGGATAAATAGCAAATAAGCCAAACTCAAAGGTTTTATAGTCCCGCATAACCTGTACAAGCTTACCTGATGCAATATCGTCTCTCACCACTATTTCAGGGATTAAGCCAATACCGCCACCCGCTACAACCACCTCTTTTACAGCTTGTGGATTATTAACCGAAACACGCGAGTTTACGCTTGCCGTTAATGCCTCACCACTAGGTGAAACTAGAGGCCAATGGCGACCTATTTTAAAGTTGCTATCAATCACCGTAGCGTGTTGTTCAAGCTCGCCAACACTTATAGGTGCGCCAAAACGTTGAATATAATCTGCTGATGCACATAAAATTAAAGGGTAACTGGTAATTTGCCTCGCAATTAAATTAGAGTCAGACACACTGCCAATTCTTATTGCTAAATCAACCCCCTCTTCTAGCAAATCAATTGTTTTGTCTGAAAGCACTAAATCAATACTTAAATCGGGATAGCGGCTCAGTAACTCAGGCATTAACGGCGCAAGGTTTGATTCACCAAACGACACCGGCGCACTCACCCGAAGTTTGCCGCTAGCAAGCGCTGTTTGACCCGATAAGTTATCGAGCATTTCGCTGTAGCTTTCAATTACAGGCACTACGCTTGCGTAATAACTTTGCCCCGCTTCGGTAATCGAAATTCTGCGCGTGGAGCGGTTAAATAACCTAACCCCTAAGTCTTGCTCTACAATGCCCACGTACTTACTAACCAGTGCCTTTGAGAGCCCTAGCCTGTCGCCTGCGGCTGTAAAAGAGCCTGTTTCAACAACCGCTATGATTGTTTTAATGCCAATAATAGTATCCATGATTGTCAATATAGCATTGACATTAATTCCTTACTAGCTCGGTTTTTCAAAACTGATAATAGTGAAAGAATAGCCTTATTAAAAATCACTATTCAAAATTAAAAAACAGGACAACCCATGAGCAACCTAACGCTATACCGTTTTACTTTATCTGGTCATTCACATCGTGCAGAGCTATTTACATCGCTTTTAAATCTTGATGTAAATATGGTTGATGTTGCATTGCAAAACGGCGCACAAAAGCAAGCTGACTTTCTAAAAATGAATATTTTTGGGCAAGTACCCGTACTTAAACATAACGATGACGTTATTAATGATTCAAACGCTATTTTGCTGTATTTGGCACAAAAATTTGATGCTAACAGAACCTGGTACCCTGAAGATGTAACTGTTCAAGCGCACATTCAGCGCTGGTTGAGCGTTGCTGCAGGGCTTGTGGCTTCAGGTCCGTGCTCGGCGCGTTTAGTTACTGTATTTGGCGCAGAGCTTGATCATCAAAACGCGATAAACATTGCCCACACATTATTTAAAACAATGGATGCATACTTACAAAATCGCGAGTACTTAGTAGGCACTCAACCAACTATTGCCGACATTGCCAACTTTTCGTACATAGCACACGCACCGGAGGGTGGCGTATCGCTTGAGCAATACCCAAATATTTTAAGATGGTTAAACAACGTTCGTAAACTTGACGGCTTTATAGCAATGCCTGAAACAAAAGCGGGTTTACTCGCTTAGTTTTAAGTTTTTAATACTGTTTGGAAAGAGGCTATTTAGCCTCTTTTTTTGTATAGGTTAACTCTTTCTTTAATGATATTTATGATTGCCAATAACTTACATTAATAATGTGTAGAGCCAGCTGCAAATGTATTTTGGTACGCTATATTCAAAATAAGCCTAATAAAACTTAGGAAATACTTTTCAGGACAACCTTGGTTTAGTATTATTTTAGTAGGCAATGGAAGTATAATTCTTATATCAGCTTTAAGTGAATCGTGTAATTGTTAGTCGATTAAGTAAATACGAATATACGTACATCTACAAGGAGTTCAATCTATCAACTGGGTCAAAATAGAAAAAGTATTTCGGTTGTTTTTCCCCGAATTTTCCAACAAGGTTACTTGGGCTGTCATTATTGCAGGACTTGGTTTAACCTCATCTTCAATTCTACAAAATATTTTAAATGAAATTTTCACAAAAGAATTTAATATTAGAATTATTGGAAATTATGATTCTCTAGTAGGGTTAGCACTTATCACTTTGGGATTAATTCATAATATACTTTTACAAAGAGAAAAAACAAAAATAGAAGTAAATGGAATATTTGATAATGAAATAGAGAAGAAAACATTATCACGAGAACATGATGTTAAGCTTTATCAAAAAATAACTAAAGGCTTCGAAGAATTCTATCTAACAGAATATATATCCTCGCTAACGAGCGATCATTCATATAGCAGGAGTGATAAAGTAAGATTGCAAGACTTTATCTATTATTCACAAGAAACTGAGTACGATTTTCTCAATGCAGAATTAAATGTAAAATTTACTGAATTTGGTCAATCCTTATCAAAAATCATGAACTGGACGGCACTCCATTTTTTCCATCACCCCTCACATGTCGCTATGGAAAATCAAATATATTGCCTTTATCCCGAGCTTAATCCTGATCGTGGTGGGGAAGAGGATAATATTGGGAAGTATAATAAGCATGCACTTGAAATCATAAATTTAACTGATGACCTGTTAGAAAAATATAAACTATTTCGTAGCTGCGTTAAACGCGAACTATACATATAAAAGGGTAAAATGGAGGTCTCTAACCTCCAGCACCCACCATATGCTTTTAAAGTTCAAGCTCTATATTGATAACTATAGCTCTAAATCAAGCTCCTCAACGCCTTTAGCCGGTACGGCGCAGCAAATTAGCGCCTGCCCTGCCTCTACTGGGTAGCTTACGTTATTGCGATACACTACAGCGCCTGCGTTTATTTTTACGGCGCAACTGCCGCAGCTGCCATTTCGACAGCCAAATTCAGGTTCTAAACCATGGGATTCGGCTACATTAAGTATAGTGTTATCGCCTTTATTCCAGCGCTGCTCAAAGCCCGATTTACTGAATTTAATTACAGTGTTATCTGCTTCCTCAGTGCTCATCTCTTTGTTTTTATTAGGCGCTTCGCTTGTGTTAAGCACTTTGCGGTTAATAGCGGAGGGTCCAAATGCTTCAGCAAATATATTTTTATCCTGCACACCGAGTAATAACAGCTCGTTATATACGTGCTGCATAAACGCTTGCGGTCCGCATAAAAAGAACTCGTAATCATCAAGTGGTAAATAATACCTAAACACATCCGCATTTATGCGCCCTTTTAAATCAAAGCCCTCGTCTTTTAAATTAAAGCCATTGTCTTGCTTTTCATCAAGCTCAGGCTGAGATAAAAGTGAGTAGTAATCAATTGCCCCGCCACTCGTATCTGCAAGTGTTTTTAGCTCGTTGTAAAAAGCACGCTGCTGGGTGTTTTTAGCACTGTGGAAAATATGCAAAGGGCGTGTATAGCGTGTTCTTAGCCCTTCATGGGTAATGTGTTTAGCCATTGAGATCATAGGTGTAATACCTATTCCGCCACCAATTAATACCGCAGGTTTAGCGCTTGCTGGGTCAATAAAAAACTGCCCTTGTGGGTATTTAGCTAAAATAACGTCGCCTACTTTTACGTTATTATGAAAGTAGTTAGACACCTCACCACTGAGCTCTTTTTTAATCGATAACCGATAAAATAGTTCATGAGGGCTCGATGACACGGTGTAGGTTCTAATAACAGGTTTGCTATTACTGTTGTTATTGTCGCTATTTTTACTTGGTATTTGTACGGTTAAATGCTGCCCAGCTTTAAACGGTAACAAGGTTGTATTGTTATGCCCTTCTAAATAAAAGGAGGTAATTACATTACTTTCTTTAATTATTTTGGTTACTTTTAAAGGCTGCCAAGTATGTTTTAGTTTTTCGGCTTGTTTGTTTTTATCAGCCTCAAGCCACGTGCCCGTCATTTTAGTATTAGGGGAATAAGCATCAAATTTAGCACTAAACGGGAGTAAGTTTTTAAGCCACATTCCTTTAGTGAGGGTGAATTTCCAGCCTCGGTCTGCGCCAATAAAGCCTTCAAGCTCTGGGTGCCCGTCCCATAAAATTTCAACACTGCCGGTAAGCATTAATACATTACCCGTGTCAAAATCAGGAAATAACAAACCTGCTTTTGGGTTTAATAAAAAGTTACCCAAGGTATTAAAAAAATTATTACCTGCGTAATCAGGAATCGTTAATGTGTTGCCTTCTCGCTTTACAAAACCCGGCAACCCACCACGGTGAGAAACATCAACACCTTCAATTTTTGGATTGTTTTTAGCGGTTATAAAGCTTGAAACAAAAAATGTATCGGTTGTGTCAATTAACGCACTAGCTGCGTTATCAAGTGTATTAAATTCAACTTTTTGTACCGCATTACTTTTAAGTAAAGGATCTCTATTAAGCGTTAAGTCGCGCGTTTGAATATACTGCGGGCAATTTCCAAAGGATTGATCAACATTAAAACTCACCTGATTATCGTCAATTGCCTCACCTACGCGCACATTTAAACGGTTACGTCTACGCGTGCTTAGCTCAATGCCTAATAAACCAATTGGCGAGCCGGCAATATTTAACGTGCCATGTAAGGGATCGTTTTTATCAACCTCGTGGGTCATTAGTAACGACGTGGGTGTGGGGGAGTTTAAAAAACCTGGCTGCCCTGAAACAATAGATACCCACGGATTAGCGTTTTCATCAACACTGCCTGCAACCACAAATGGTAACTGCTCAAAAAAGGCTTGATGCTGCTCTGGCATAAATGAGCGCACGGCACGTTTGCCAAATGTTGCCATTATTTCTCGTTTACCGAGTTTGTCTTGTATTGCCAGCTCGCCTTCGTGAAAAGGTGAAGCATCTATTGAGTTTGTGTTTATCATTTTGCTCGTAATTCGTGTGCATATTTTATGGGTTAAATTTAACTCAATACACACTCAATGATAATGGGTGTTTTATTGACTGATAATGCACAAAACAATGACAATACTTGCACCCTCTTAGTGCCAGGCGCGCACCAACATATAACAAAATAGGTTTTATCCTCACTCTAAAAATACATTAAATACTATTTAAACAATAACTTAAAAAACTGGCTGTATTTTTGCAAACATTCTATTAACAAGCCCGTTTTACTTACGGCAAAAATTTAGGTTGTGAGCACAATAGCTATTAGCAACCACCGGCAAAGAAGCCCGCACACAGTTATGCATAATGCGTATATGTGGCGGGCTTTTTTGTTAATTGTATTTAAACCGTCACTTTAAGGAATGCCCTATGCAAACCTCGCAAAAAATACTCATTATTGGTAATGGTATGGTCGGACACCACTTTGTTGAGCAAATGCGCCAAAGCGATGCCAACGCAGACATTACTGTACTTTGCGGAGAAGCAAATCTTGCATACGATCGCGTGTACTTATCAAGTGTATTTGATGGCAAAACAGCCGCCGATTTAGCACTTACAACTCACGACAACTATAAACAGCTTAATATTAATGTGCATACCAGCCAGTGGGTTGAAGGCATTGATAGATCAGAAAAAATAGTGACCACATTAACCGGTGAACAATACCCGTACGACAAACTGATACTCGCGACAGGGTCATTTCCGTTTGTGCCACCTATAAAAGGTAACGACCAACCCCATTGTTTGGTGTATCGCACATTAGAAGATTTAGAAGAAATAAAAGCCAGTGCCGCTGTAAGTAAAAGCGGTGTTGTTATTGGTGGTGGTTTGTTGGGGCTTGAAGCCGCAAACGCCATTAAGCAACTAGGGCTTGATACCCACGTAGTTGAATTTGCGCCACAACTTATGGCTGTTCAACTTGATGGACAAGGCGGTACGCTACTAAAAAATAAAATAGAAAAACTCGGCGTAACGGTGCATACATCAAAAGCGACCAGCGAAATAGTAAAAGGCGAAACCAGTCGCTTTAGATTGAATTTTTCGGATGAGACATTTTTAGAAACAGACCTAATTTTGTTCTCTGCCGGTATTCGCCCGTATGATCAGCTAGGTAAAATTGCTGATTTAGAACTGGGTGAACGCGGCGGTATTATTATTAATAATCAATGCCAAACGTCAGATCCTGATATTTTAGCCATTGGTGAATGTGCCCTGTGGGACAAAAAACTATTTGGTTTAGTAGCACCGGGTTACAACATGGCGCGCGTTGCAGCGAGTCAATTAAGTGGTGGCGAGCTTGAGTTTTTAGGTGCCGATATGAGCACCAAACTTAAGCTATTAGGCGTGGAAGTAGGCTCAATTGGCGACGCTCATGCAAAAACGCCAGACTGTAAAGAGCTTATATATCAAGACGCTATTCGCGGCTGTTATAAAAAAATAATACTAAGTGAAAAAGGCGATAAATTACTGGGCGCTGTACTTGTTGGCGATACCAGCGATTACGATACTTTATTACAGTACATGCTTAACGACATGGACTTACCAGAAAACCCTGAGTGTTTAATTTTACCAGACAGCAGCGGCGCGCCGTCGTTATCTGGCAGTGCCCTACCCGACACCGCCACTATTTGTTCGTGTCACAATGTGAGTAAAGGCGACATTGTAGGCGCGATTGATGGCGGCTCATGCGATTTAGCATCGGTAAAATCATGCACTAAAGCAGCAAGCGGCTGTGGTGGTTGTGCTGCGTTACTAAAATCAGTTGTTGATAACGAATTAGCAAGTCGCGGAGTTGAAGTTAACAACCATGTATGTGAGCACTTTGCGTATTCACGCCAAGAACTACTGCACATGGTAAAAGTAGAAAGCATTAAAAGCTTTGATGACTTACTAACTAAACACGGCAGCGGTCATGGCTGTGAAATATGTAAACCTGCCATTGGCTCTATTTTAGCCTCAACATGGAACGACTTTATTTTAGAACCCGCCCATGTTGGCTTACAAGACACTAACGATACGTACCTAGCAAACATGCAAAAAGATGGTTCGTACTCTGTGGTACCGCGTATTGCTGGCGGCGAAATAACCCCCGACAAACTCATTGTAATTGGACAAGTAGCAAAAGACTTTAACCTGTACTGCAAAGTCACTGGCGGTCAGCGTATTGATTTATTTGGTGCACGCTTAGAAGAGCTTCCTGTTATTTGGGAGCGACTTATAGAAGCTGGATTTGAGACCGGTCATGCTTATGGTAAGTCTCTTAGAACCGTTAAATCATGCGTGGGTAGTACGTGGTGTCGTTATGGTGTGCAAGACAGCGTTGGACACGCAATAGAAATAGAAAACCGCTACAAAGGGTTACGTGCACCGCATAAATTTAAAATGGCGGTATCGGGTTGTACCCGCGAATGCGCCGAAGCACAAAGTAAAGATATTGGCATTATAGCTACCGAAAACGGCTGGAACTTATACGTGTGTGGTAATGGCGGTATGCGCCCTCGCCATGCTGATTTATTTGCGACCGATTTAGACACGCCAACACTGATTAAATACATTGACCGCGTGATTATGTTTTACATTAAAACAGCTGACAAATTACAGCGTACGTCGGTATGGATGGAAAACCTTGAAGGCGGTTTAGACTACCTTAAAAGCGTAGTCATTGACGACAGCTTAGGCATTTGCGACGAACTAGAAGCGCAAATGGAATTAATTACGCAAACCTATGCGTGTGAGTGGAAAAAAGCGATTGAAAGCCCAGATGCTGCCAAACGATTCCGCCAGTTTGTTAATAGCCCCGAAACCGACGACAACATTTTGTTTGTGCAAGAGCGTAACCAAATTCGCCCTGCTACAGAAGCCGAAAAACGTGAGCAACGTAATACACAAAACCGTATTCCAGTAATGGAAGTTGAAGAGGAGCAAGCTGATGTCTTGGCATAATATTGGAACAATCGACAACCTAGTGGCTAATAGCGGCGTATGCGCATTAGTTAATAATCAGCAAGTGGCTATTTTTTACATTCCACAAAATCCAACGGCTGTGTTTGCCATTAGCAACTACGACCCGATTGGCAAAGCCAATGTATTATCGCGTGGCATTATTGGCTCAATTGACAATAAATTAGTTGTCGCATCGCCTTTATATAAGCAACATTTTTGCCTAGAAACAGGCGAATGTTTAGAAGCAGAAGCAATACACTTACCGGTTTTTAATGCAAAAATTGAAGACGGCAGTGTATTTATAAGCTCTGAACCAAAAGTTACAACAGCTGTGGCTTAGGGGAATATTATGAGTGTACTGTCTTATTTTTCGGGTATTGAAAACGTGTGGCTAAATAAGCTTGTTACTAAGCTAACAAGCTCAAATGATCGCAGTGCTAAAAGCGGCAACGTTTATATAATTGGTGCGGGCCCAGGAGACGCTGAGCTAATTACGGTAAAAGCGCAGCGTTTAATTAATACCGCCGATGTTGTTTTATACGATTGGTTAGTAAGCGATGATTTATTAAAAACGCTTCCTAAAAAAGCACAGCGAGTATTTGTAGGTAAACGTGCGGGTAAGCACTCAATGACCCAAGCTAACATTTGCGAACTACTGGTTAAATACGCGCAACAAGGCTTAAACGTAGTGCGTTTAAAAGGCGGCGATCCGAGTATATTTGCACGTATTAACGAAGAAGCCGATGCGCTTACCAAGCATAATATTAATTTTGCTATTGTGCCGGGTGTCACAACGGCTTGTGCTACTTCTGCTTATACGGGTATTCCGCTCACTGCACGCGATGTAGCGCGTAGTGTTACATTTTTAACGGCGCAGTTTGCCGATCCTAACAAGCAACCTCATTGGCAAAATTACGCGTTTATGCCTGCAAACAACAACCCCACTTTAGTGGTTTATATGGGGCTTTCGCGCTTACAAACGCTAAGCAACGGTTTGCAATCAGTGGGCTGGCCAAGTAATACACCCATTGCACTAATAGAGAATGCCACTACCACTAAGCAAAAAGTAATTACTAGTACGCTTGAACTGATAGTAAATGAGCATGCTAAACACAACCTTCAAGGTCCTACCCTTATTATGATTGGTGAAGTAATAAATCATAAAATGGCAATTAGCCCTGAGTTATTAAACAGTATAAATGTTAACGCATGATACAAAATGAATAATGCACTTTTCGCGCTTACTACCTCCCCAGGAGTAGGCGCTTTTTTTGTTTTTAATTTGGGTTCAAGTTGTGTGCAATAACATGTTTAAATGCACCAAATAAGTTAAAAGTAATGGTAATTTAAATTATAGAAAAACAGTGGCAAACAAAAACAACACTTTAAGCAATTGTATTAGCTTGATTTTAAATTCAATGATGAAATTTATTAATGATTGGAACAGTGGTTGCACTTTAAAAACAAAAAAGTGTGGAATAATACCAATGGCGACAAGCAATCCTCTCACAAAACAGTTTTTATTAGCAGCAAAGTATCAAGAAATACACGCGCTAAAGCAATTACAAAACAGTTGTGCCTCGCTTACTAAATTAGGCGATTTTGTACATCAGTTACAAAAAGAGCGCGCGATGAGTAATATATTTTTGGCCTCAAATCGAGAGCGATTTAAAACCCAATTACAAGAACAAATCCCTTTAAGCGACAGCGCACAAACTGCATTTTATGATTCTCTTAAACAAACATTTATAAACGACAACGCCGATACTGGCCATACTCGGTTATTTAATTTAATTACCTATAGCTTACAAGCACTCGATGCATTACCGGTATTGCGCAAGCAAATAGCACAACAAAACATTAGTGCGGTACATGCTACGCAGTCATTCACTCAGTTAATTGCTAGTTTACTCAATATTATTTTAGAGGCAGCTGATGGCGCAAGCGATCCCAAAATAACGCGCTTATTAGTCGCATTTTTTAATTTTATGCAAGGTAAAGAATACGCAGGACAAGAGCGTGCCTGTGGTGCACAAGCATTTGCAGCGAGTAAATTTACCACAGAACAAAAACAACAACTCGCGCATTTTGTACAAGAGCAAAACCACAGCTTTGACTTTTTTAATGAGTACGCCGATGCGCACCTTTTAAAATGTTTTGGCACACTAACAACGCATCAGGTTAATAATCAGGTAGAGCAACTTAGAAGTTTACTGCAAAAGCTCGATGACGAGAACGCTCAACCGCTCTCACAACTTAGCGAAGTATGGTACGAAGTAACCACTACGCGCATAGATATAATGCACAAAATTGAACAAAATATAGCAGATCAGTTAATTGATACCGCAGCAATGCAAATAGCCTGTGCTCAACGTAGCTTAAATACAAATAAGCAGGTACTTAACAATATGGTAGAGCAACACATAGCCCCTACTTTTGGCCAATTAGCCGTTAAGCAACCAGAGCCAGAAGTGAGCCAAAACATAGCGGCCGATAAGCTCAATAGTAATAAAAGTATGTACGACTTAATTATCGAGCAAAGCCAGCATATTAAACAAATAAACCAAGCGTTACTTGATGCTAAAAAAGTAATTAGTGAGCAAAAGGTAATTCACCAAGCCAAGTACATACTTATTGAGCAGTTAAAGCTCACTGAAGAGCAAGCCCATAAACAGCTACAAAAACAAGCAATGGATACGCATAAAACCTTATTTAGCGTAGCGCAAACAATTATACAAATGAGCGATTAAATATGCTGTTTTTACTTGGGCATGTTGATCTTTAGTAAGAACACTACCCAACATAATACTTATTTATTCAGTCATAAATTTCACGATCAGACTTAGTTTTACCTTATTAGAAAATAGATTCATAAGCTACTGACTATAATAAGGTAAGGCTTTAATTTGGCGTTAATTTATAAAGTGAATAATTCAACACATTCAAAATAATCAACTACAATAAGTTAATCATTTGTTGCATCTCATTTTAATGAGGCATATTTATTTAATACTGTTGTAGGAGTTTGAATGCCCAATGTAGAGAGTTATTTAGAAGGTGTATCATTAATAGATGAGCAGCAATTAACGACTTCTCTTGATAATGACATTCAAACAAGCTTAGAAAGCTTTGCTGAGCTAATTTTAAACATTTTTGATACGAGCTCATTCTCTATTGTTGCTAACCTGCCTCAACGTGCTGTCGAGCTATATAAATCAGGTTCAAAAATAACAGTAGCTAAAGAGCAACTATCTGATGACGTTTTTAATGAATCGATTATCGAGCATGCTCCTAAAATATTTAGAGTGGTATCACCTATTATTTTGCCCTCAAACCTTAAATTTGGATGGTTTATATTTGACCGAGCAAGTGATTCACTACTTACCGAAAAAGAAAAATTAATCTTAAATAGTTTACAAAAAAACTTTGTTAATCAGTTAGTCCAACGTAAAAATTCATTAGATAAAATAAACAGTTCTAAGTTTCACTCAACAATTAGCGAGCTAAAAAAAGACGAAACTGAAAAAGATCGCCTAATCAAAAAATTACAAATAATGAGCGATGAACTAGATGAATTTACCAGTATTGCTTCACACGATCTAAAGTCACCATTAAATGCTATAAAACGTTTATTAGAGTGGATTTATGATGACTGTAAAGATTTACTCCCTCAAGAGCACCTAGAAAACTTTCAGCTTGTGCTCAGCCGGGCTAATAGAATGCAAGTACTGCTAGAAGATTTACTAAGCTACTCGAGAATAAATAGCTGTGATTCAACTCATGCAAACATATCTTTAGAAAGTATTTACCAAGATATAGAACAAATTTTAGAAGTTCCACAAGCTGTCACTGTTGATATACACGCCAATAACGAAGTACTCGATATACCGCTGATCCCTTTTAAAACTGTTTTTCAAAATCTTATTAGTAATGCAATAAAACATAACAATAAAGAGCACCCGGTTATCGATATTTCACTTATCCCCTCTAATCAATATTACATTATTGAGATAACAGATAATGGCCCTGGAATTGACCCTAAATATTTTTCACTCATATTTAAGTTATTTCAGACATTGCAATCTCGAGATGATGTTGAAGGGAGCGGCATTGGACTCTGTATTGCCAATAAGCTCATTATTAATTATGGGGGCAAAATTGAAGTAGCCTCCGATGGAGAACTTGGCAGTACATTCACTATTTATTGGCCCAAAGTTTAACTATGAAATTATCAATTATAAACGAGCATCATGTAGATGCTGCTCTTAGAAGGAACTTATGAATATTTTAATTGTTGATGATGACTTAGTTGATCGCAAATTAATTAAAAAAATGCTTATTTCTGATGGCTCTCATCATCATGACATTACCGAGGTAACGTGCGTATCCGAGGGCTTGAAAGCCATTGAAGACACGCACTTTGATATAATACTACTCGATTATAATATGCCTAAAGAAGATGGCATTGAAATGCTAATTGAAATGCGTGCAAAGCCTAAACTCGGTAACACCGCAATTATCATGATTAGCTCCTCAGAAAATTCAGCTTTGGCTATTGAGTGTATAGAAGCCGGCGCTCAAGACTTTTTACCAAAAGGTGATATAACGAGGGATAGTTTAAATAAAGCGCTTATATATGCCAAAAAACGCTTCGAGGCAGAACAACGTATGCACAACAGTTATCTTGCTGTAAAGCATATGGCAGAACGGGATCAGCTTACTGGTTTGTCTAATCGATATCATTTTGAAGAAATACTAAAAGTAATGATAGCTAACAATAAACGTGCTAAAAACTGCGTGGCGTTACTTGCTTTAGATTTAGATAACTTCAAAAATATTAATGATACGCTTGGGCATAGTGTCGGCGACGAAATTTTAATACAAACAGTAGAAAGGATTCATAGTTGCCTGAGGCAAAATGAAGGATTTGCACGCTTAGGAGGCGATGAATTTGCAGTTATAATAGGTGGAATTTGCAATATTAATCAAATAGGTATGATAGCAAATAGAATTTTAGCTGAAGTTTCTAAACCCTTTTTGCATGAAGGCAGAACTTTAAATTGCAGTGTTAGCATTGGAAGCGCCATATACCCAAATGATGCTACTGAATCTCATGAACTGCTAAAATGTGCTGATATTGCAATGTATCGCTCAAAACAAAGTGGTAAAAGTAGAATAAGCTTTTACAAAGAGCAATATCAATATGAATTTAGTCGTCGGGTAGATATTCAAAATAGTATAAAAGAGCATATAGAAGAAAAAAACTTTAGGCTATTTTATCAACCTGTTTATTGTTCAAAAACACAAATAATGACAGGTGTCGAAGCCCTTATCCGTTGGCCAGATACAACCGTTAATTATACCCCCGATGAGTTTATTCCTATTGCTGAAGAGTGCCGATTAATAGCCCCTCTTGGAAAATGGATAATTGCGAGCGCTTTAAAGCAGTTATCTTTGTGGCAGAAAGACTATCAAACGCCGTTAACTCTATCTATTAATATTTCACCGATACAGCTGCAAAGAGAAGTTTTACAAACGTATCTATTAGAGACGGTCGAAAAATACAATTTAAAAACCAGTAGTATTATTCTGGAAATAACAGAAACAGCTTTTATGGAAAACAGTAAAGAAGTGATTGAAATATTAACTTCTTTGTCAAATAAAGGGTTTAGGATTGCTTTGGACGATTTTGGTATGGGTTATTCATCCATATCTCACCTTATTTCCTACCCTATTGATATAGTAAAATTAGACAAAAGCATGCAATCGTTAGGTGGAGAAAATAATAAGCGATTAAAAATAATCGAGAGCTTATCTTTAATGCTGAAGAAACTAGATTTTTCTGTGGTAGCTGAAGGAATCGAAACTGAAACCCAGCATCAGCTGTGTAAAAAATTAAATATAGACTACTTGCAAGGTTTTCTCTTTTCAAAGCCTATGCCTGTAAACGAAATTAATTTGCTGCTCGATGACTATAGTAAAAAAATAAAACTTTAATAAATAGGTTATTTTGAGCCTTTGTAAAATTGAAGCTTAAATCAAACATCTGTGTAACCTTAAGCTAAAACCTTTGGTTTGTGCCACATACTCAAACTAAAGGCTCTTTAATTGGCACCGCCTAGCGGGTTAAAACTTAAAACACATGCAAATCAGCTGTGTTTTTCCAAATGCTGACCGATGACAGCCAATACTTTTTCTTTTAACTCTGCTGCCTGAAAGCTTCCTTTTACAAGGTAACCTTTAACAAAATCGTGTGACATTATAATCTTTTTTTCTTCTTCTCTTTCTGATGAGCTAAACATCATAACCACACACGAGCTGATTTCTATCATCTTCCTCAGTTTAGAAAACTCTTCTAAAAACTGAATACCATTGACTCTTGGCATATTGATGTCCAAAAATATGAGTATTGGAGGAAATCCATCAGGGTACTCTTTTCTGTTAGCTTCATAATTTTCTAGAAATTCTAATGCTTCCTGGCCATCTTTTTTTTCAAAAATTGTAAGATCTAATTCAGCCTCTTTAATTAATCTTTTAAGAATATACCGGTCAACTTCATTGTCATCGACAATTAATATAGGGGGTTTAATTTTTGTCATGTTAGCTTATCCATTGGTATTATTATTTTAAACGTCGTACCTTCATCAGAGCTTTGCAGTGATACTTCACCATTTAAATACTCAATATGTTTTTTAACCAGCGCCATCCCTAAACCAGAGCCTGTGCTCGTCTGTGCATGAAATCGCTTAAACATATCAAACACTTCACTTTGATGCTTTTGTGGTATTCCCATTCCGTTATCTGTAACAGTAATAAAAAACGTCTCTTGCTCATTAAAAATATCACAGCGGACATAAGGCGAGTCTTTATTTCTGTCGTAATACTTCAACCCATTTGATATCAAATTTTCAATAATTTGAGCAAAACGCGCTTTTTCTGACCTTATAGGTACTGATAAATTAATTGTTGTTTCGAGCGTACAAGGGTTATCTTTCATGAGCCAAGACAGTCGTTCTTTCATATCAATAATTAACTGATTAAAGTCAATTACATCTTTATCTTCATTACCAATTTCGGCTTTGGCTAACAATAAAATATCAACAACAAGTGTTTCTAACTTTTCCATTTGTTGATAAATAACCAGTGCATTTCGGCTTGCCTCCTCTGTGTCTCCCGCTTTTATATCTTCGATAACAAAATGCGCTAAGGATTTAGCCCCTGACAGCGGTGATTTTAGGTCATGGGAAGCCCGATAAGCAAACTGGGCAAGCTCATCATTTGCTTGCTGCAGGGAAGCTGTTTGGCTGTTTATAATCTCTTTGAGTTCAATACTGTTTTCAATATTTAAAAGATCATTTTTAATTCGCTGTCTGGCCGCGATAACGAGTGCTTTTAATTCACCCGACGTTTTTATATCAAGTTCATCGTCCAGATTAATATTGTTTTCGGGCTTACTTGATAAAAGTAGAGTTAGATTTCGAATAGAGCTCGATATTGTGCGAGAAAGATAACTTATAAAAAGAATATTAAAAAAAGATATGATTATAACAAGTGGAATTAACGTCATTAGTATAAACGATACTGTTTTTCTAATTGGTTCCTCAAACAGCTCCGTATTTTTATTAAAGCCACTTAGCGAAGTATTAAGATTTAGTAAAAAAGCGTCTCTACTAAGTTCCCCCTTTTTATACTGATTAACTGACAATAAGGCTTTATCAGCAATTTCAATATCGTTTTCACAGATTGTTAATGTATGATCTGTGTTAATAACTTTCATAACAGCATAATTTAACGGGTTTATTTGTTCAATACATTCAATAGGTTGCTGCCTAATTAACAATATATCCGACTCAATGGCATTTATATCTATGGGGATATCATTTTCTATTTTTTTAACTGACTTGGTAAGTTGATGTGTATACTTTAAATGAAGAAAGTTAAGTTGATGAAACTTAGCCCCTTTAGCTATTTCAAAAGCTGAGTAGACAGTAATACTTATCTCTGCTGCAGTTAATATTACAATAAGCATCAGTTTTCTTGAGATATTCATATACGACACCTATTTTAGCTACTAACCCAACAATTTTTAAATAACACTATAATAATTATAGTATTTATAACCTTAGTTATAGCAGATTTTATCTTTATTACTAGCTCCTCTATGAATAACAGTTGATATTTAGCTTTATTCACTTTTAATAAAAAGATCCTTTATTAGTTTTTTGCCACTATAAAGCAAACTTGGGTAATATTACGCCTCTAAAAGTGCTGGTGCATTGGCAAATACACCAGTAGCTAAATACAAAACTTTGTTAAGTCATCCCATATTTAAAAAGTGTATTAACATGCAGCATTTTTTGAATGAAAAATATAGGCTCGTGTGTGGTCGTACACTAGGTTAAAAGTAAAAGCGTAAAGGGTTATAAAAAAAGTTACGCCGATATCCATTATTAATGCTTCCCATAAGCCTACGTTTAAAATGCTCGCCATTACGGGAATAGTAAAAACAAGTAACCCGCCTTGAAATAAAATCACGTGAAAAATACGGAATAATACAGAACGTTGCTCTTTTGCACCGGTAGCTACTTTGTCAAAAAACCAATTAAAAACAAAATTCCAACACATCGCAATCGTTGCAATTATAATCATAGTGCCTGATAAAGCCGATATTGCATGCTCTGTAAATACAGCCAAACCAATAATCGACAGCGTTACCGCTAATACTTCAAACAAAACAGCCTGAAACATCCTCTCTAGCGACCCCATTTTTGCATCCATAATTAACCCCTTTACGCCAAATAATTAAAGAAAATAATAGTGACATAATTTAATTATTTGCAAAGTTAGTAGCCATCACCTTTAGTGATAAGATAAGCAAATAAGTACTCACCTTTAAGTTGAATGATATGTATAGTTTTGAGCAACTAAAAATTTTTGTAACCGTGGTAGAAACAGGATCTTTTTCGGCAACAGCCCGAAAGCTTAACCGTGCACAATCGGGAATTAGCCAAGCTATTTCTAATCTTGAAATAGCGATTAATCAAACATTGTTTACGCGTAATAAAAATATACCCAGCTTAACGATCAGTGGTAAGGCATTGTTACCTGTCGCATACTCTATACTTCATCAGCAAAAGTATTTTGACCAAAAAGTGGATGCATTAGCAAAAAATTATGAGCATGAGGTAATTATAGCTATTGATGAAAGCCTAAATAATCAAGATATTTTAAAAGTGATTGCCCCACTTGCTGATCAGTTCCCGATTACTAATTTCGAAATAATATCGACAACAACTGACGATGTAGAAAACTTAGTAAAAATAGGAAAAGCACAAGTAGGTATCATTTATAGTGATGGGGAACTAAAAGTTGATATGGATTATTTTCTATTAGGTCAAGCTCGATTTTTAACGATTTCATCACCAGAACACCCGCTTGCAAAGCTAAAGGCTGTAACAAGCAATGATTTAAAAGCCCATAGGCAATGTGTTCATCGCAGCCTTAGCCAAAAAGAGTTATGGTTTAGCTACGCAATTAGCTCTAGAATTTGGTACGCAAATACACATCAAACCCTTATCGACTTAGTAGTTCAGGGTATTGGTTGGGCGCTTGTACCCGAGTTTGCTATTAAGAGGTATATAAACCAAGCTGAAGTGGTAACGCTACCCGTTACTCATGAACAAGGCGATTGGCTTACTCCTGTAGGATGCGTTGTTTCAAGAAGCCAATCAACAGGACCTGTTCTTCAAAGTTTAATAAATAGGTTGCAGCAACACTTTTTAAAGAGTGATAGCGCGGGAATAAAACAGTTTTAAACTGCTTTATTCACTTTTAATAGCAAGCTTCTTCTTTAGCTTTTCTTGCCACTCTACAGCAAGCTCTGGCAAAGTTAATGCTTCTAAAAGTATGTCTTCATAACCTACGTATTTTTTATCAAAAAATGCCTGGAACAGTTTTTTAACTGATATGTCGTGCGAGGCTTTCTTCTCGATAACAACACTATCACCCGTTTTTGCAACGCCTTGCTCTAGTACCCTAAAATAAACGCCAGTGCAGTAATGCTGCGTAAACAGTTTAAGACTGTTTTTATTATTAAGGGCGATAGCGAGTTTAAAACAGGGTACACGAGGCTGGCTTACTTCAAGCAGTGCAGTACCAATTCGAATATGGTCACCTATGTGTATATTCGCTTCATCAAGGTCAGAAATCGTGAAGTTTTCGCCAAATATGCCGCTACTTAAGTTCTCGTTTTCAAGAGTCTTCTGCCAATACTCATAATGATTGTGCGAAAAAGCATATACCGCTTTATCTACCCCGCCGTGGTTAACTAAATCAGCTTGCTCGTCACCTATAATGTTTAGTTTTTCAATAACAACAGGTTCGTTAGTTGGGGTTTTGAATATTCCCGTTTTTACCTCTTTACCATTATGAATAAGAGTTTTAATTTTAGAGATATTAGTCGAGATGATTTTCATATAAAACCTTTGGTTAATACTTTAAATAGCCCAGAGCTAAATTATAATAATATCTAAATCTATTTTTTGATAGGTATTAAGTAGAGCTAAGCGCTAAATAAAGCAGGCCAGAAATAGGCAAGCTCATAATAAATACGTAACCATAAAAAAAGGCGATACCACCAGCAGAAGTTTTGTCAACACCACTGCTCACAATAGCGCCGCCTATTGGGATAAGTAAAAATACATTAATAAGTGTGCATAAAATAAATGCATCCCCAAATGCAGAAACAACTGACGCAGCAACACATAAAGCCAGTACCAGCATATTGCTCAGCCCATCTTTAATTTTTCGCTTCTTTTCAATAATTTTTATAACAAAAATACTAAAAAGTAGCCCCAAAAAATAAAGCGAAGGCCAAAATTTTTCATACCAGTTTTCAACTATAAAGTGGCCAGCTAACCAATAAAAGAAACCTGCTACTAAGAGGAATGAAACGATTGAAGTTAGGATTGCACTCGTATTTATTTTTCTTGTCATCACATATCTAAAGTTTAGTAATAACGATAAAACAAGTGACACGGCTGTAACCATAAACATTAAAACAAATGCCCCCCAGAAATCTTCTGCAGATAGATATGCAAGACTTGGCGTAACACCTAATGCAAGCTGATTAATTGGCTTATTTTCTGATGAATATTTTGCTTTTGCATATAAAGCAAAGTAAATACAGAACGGTTGTATAAAAATAGCCAATAATAAGAGAGTGTAGGTTTTCATCATTCATCCTTGATGATCAACAAAGCAATATTATAAGTCGTTAATATATAATAAAGTTAAAATTAGAAACACTACAAATATGGGGGTAAGTATATAAAAAAGGATATTTGCTATTATTTTGTGTTTTTCCCTAAAGTGAAGCAAGCTATTGTACATAGCTCTAAAAAATGGGAATGTAAAAAATGATCTAAAAATCAACCATAAGACTAAGCTGCAGTGCAATTTTATTTCAAACCAAAACTGTTCAGGGTTAATATTTTTAGATTGACTCGGCGAGCTCTTTCCACCTATCGACCAACCTGTTATTAGCTCTAACATGATTACTAAAATTAATAGAGCCGCGACCCAAAGAGCAGCAGACTCTATTGATTCTCTTTTTGAGATAAATTTTAAACGCATCTTTATTCGCACATTACGTTTATGGCTTCTTTAGCCACCTACCCATCGCTTGTTTGTCACTTTGTTTAAACTCAACCCAGTTTGATGAGTCTTTAAAGTGCTCTTTTTTCCAAAACGTGGCGTGGTTTTTTAAATAATCCATTATAAATTGTGCGCCTTCGAACGCGGCTTGGCGATGGCGGCAAGTTACGCCTACAAATACAATTTGCTCGCCAAGTGCTAAGTAACCAACGCGATGAATAATACATATTCGCGCCAGTTGCCAGCGAGTTTGTGCTTGCTCTGCAATAGATTGAAGGAGTTGCTCGGTCATACCAGGGTAATGTTCAAGCTCAAGTGCAATAACGTTATCGCCACTGCTGAACTCTCTTACCAAACCTGTGAAGGTGACAACAGCGCCATCGCTTTTGTTATTACTGCAAAGCGTATTGTGCTCGTCACCTACATTAAAATCATCGGTTTGTACTTGAATATGTATGCTCATTAGCCACCTGTAACCGGCGGAAAAAAGGCAAGCTCATCCCCTGCTTTCACTATTTCATCGCTTGATGACATAGTTTGGTTAAGCGCTGCAAGTAGCTCACGCTCCTCCAGCCACGGTTGCCAATGCGGGTATTGGCTAACTAATCTTAATTTAAGCTCTGAAATAGTAAGCGGCTGCGTAATCTCAAGGCTTAATTTACTGCACTTTAACCGCTCTTTTAGTTGCCCAAAAAACAATAACTCTACTTTTCCAGCGCTAGGTAAAACATCGTTTGGATTAATCGCGTTGCCAACTACCATTTTTGCCCCCAGCTTTTTGAGTAACACGCATGCCACTAATTTCCATAAGTGGGTCGGCTGCTTTACACATATCAAACAAAGTAAGTGCAGCCACAGATACCGCCGTTAGCGCTTCCATTTCAACCCCAGTTTTACCGGCAAGTTTGCAGTAGCTGGTTATTTTAATTTGGCTGTTTGCTTCATCAAGTTCAAAATCAACAGCTACTTTAGTAAGTGCAAGCGGATGACAAAGCGGAATTAAATCGGCGCACTTTTTAGCGCCTTGAATACCCGCAATACGTGCCACGCCTAACACATCGCCCTTTTTGTTTTGATTAAGCATTACTTGTTCAAAGGCAAGCTTGCTCATGCTAATAAATGCTTCAGCTGAGGCATCGCGCAAGGTTACGTCTTTGAGCGATACATCAACCATATTCGCTTGGCCGTTTTCGTCTACGTGGCTTAACATACTATTGCTCACGCGATTCACACTTTTTACCAATGGTAATGTGCGGTGCAAAGTTACACGGTTTATGCATTGAGTTAAGTTGATCTTTTATAATGCCTGTCCACGCTGTTTTACATGCGCCTGTAGAGCCTGGCATACAAAAAATAACGGTGTTGTTAGCAAGTCCTGCCAGTGCACGTGATTGAATAGTTGAGTTACCAATTTCACCATACGATATATGTCTAAATAGCTCACCAAAGCCGTCTACGCTTTTAT
Source organism: Pseudoalteromonas sp. SWYJZ12 (assembly GCF_015864395.1). Classification (NCBI taxonomy): domain Bacteria; kingdom Pseudomonadati; phylum Pseudomonadota; class Gammaproteobacteria; order Alteromonadales; family Pseudoalteromonadaceae; genus Pseudoalteromonas; species Pseudoalteromonas sp. SWYJZ12. The sequence goes on along the minus strand of NZ_JADYXH010000002.1, from coordinate 218,355 downwards.
CAAACAGCGGCGCAAATGCCTCAGGTGTTGAATCGCGTTCGGTAAATCCTGTACCACCAGTCACTAAAATAGCGTGAATGGTGTCGTCGGCTATCCACTGCGATGCAATAGCGCGCATTTGGTAAACATCATCTTTTACAATTTCTTTATCTGCTAAGTGATGACCCGCCTCAGTTAGCGCTTTAATTAAGTAATGACCAGAAGTATCGGTAATCGCATCGCGCGTGTCGCTTACTGTAAGTACGGCAATGTTTAAAGGTATTTGTGTATCGCTTGTGTGGCTCATAATGTTCTTCTCAATAGGTTAATGCTTAGGTCAAAATGCTCATTTACAGCTTTAAATTGCGCCGGTGTATTGGTGTTTATTAATGCATGCGCTTTATTACATAAAAGCGTTTGCACACCAATGCTTTGGGTAAACTGTTTTATTGATTTATGACTGTTTGCGTTTGTGAGTATGTGTTTTAAATGATTTTTTACACTGCTTGTATTACGAATATACAGCGGTAGTGGTTCATTTTCAAAGTGCCAAGCATGTATTTGTGACTGATTTAATTGATTGCTCACACTTTGTACGTTATTTGTCTGAGAAGCCAGCACTATTGTGCTTAACAAACTACTTGTAAGCAGTGGCATATCTACCGCAGTAATAAGTAAGTCGTGCTCGGTGGCTATTAATGTTGAGTAAATTCCGCCAAGGGGTCCACTATTTGGGTGTATATCTTTAACGTACTTTTCTGAGGGATAATCGCTCGGTGAATAATTGTTCAATGACTTGACTGGATTTGTAACGTTGCGGCTTACCAATATGTTTTTAGCGCCTACCTCTTTTAATAAATCACACGCATTGTGCAATAGCGTTTTATTTTTTAAAACTAAATCGGCTTTGTCTGTGCCCATTCTTGATGACTTACCACCAGCAAGCACAACGCCTGTAAAATCTCGCTTAGCTTTTATATTAGATTTTATATTAGCTCCCATGTTAGCCACCTAACATAGCTAAGTGAGTTGTCGCACCTGTTAAGCGTTTATCTAGCTCATGGCTTATTTCTTTATTGCCCATAGCAGCTCGAATTGCCTTTACGGTCGCTGCAGTATCATCCTCGTTGAGTAGTTCACGTAAATCTATACCTTGCTCGGCAAACAAGCATAAGTGTAATTTACCCAGCGCCGACACTCTTAAGCGATTACAGCTTTTACAAAAATCTTTACTGTACGGCATTATTAAACCAATACGACCATCGTAATCAGGATGACAAAATTCCTCAGCGGGTCCGTTTAGTTTCCCCCTAACTACTTGTAACCAACCTTGGTCGAGTAATTGGGCTTTAACCGTTTGCCCACTTAAGTGGTTTTCTTCAAAAAAGGTGGCGCCGTCACCTGTTTCCATTAATTCTATAAAGCGTACCGTAACTTTGTGGTGCTTTACCCACGCTAAAAAATCCTTCAACTGGTTTTTATTAAACTGCTTGGCAAGCACTGCATTTATTTTTATGTCTTTTATGCCCAGCTCTACCGCGCGCTCAATCCCTTTTAAAATAAGGTTAAGTTTGTCGTGCCCTGTTATGAGTTTAAACATACTCGGATTTAAACTATCAATGCTGACATTAAGCGCATCAAGCCCTGCTTCAGCAAATTCATCAATTTTATTTAATAAATTAAACCCGTTGGTAGTAATAGCTACTTTTTCTATGCCTGGCGTATTTTTACAGAGCTTTATAATATCGGTTACGTCGTTTCGTAAGCATGGTTCGCCACCTGTAATGCGCACTTTTTTAGTACCTAGCTCTGCAAACGCATTTACCAGCGTGCTAATTTCGTTTTTATTTAAAAAATTACGCGGCGCATCGCACTGATACCCGTTTGGTAAACAATAACTACAACTAAAATTACATACATCGGTTATTGAGAGACGCAAATAGTTAAACTGCCGACCAAATTGATCATTAAGCATATGCTTCCTTTTTTCTTTACATTACAACCGCAACATCAATGCTGCTAGAACCTGCTTTGTAATGTTGTTTTATTAATTGGCTTAATTGTGTTTTACACGAACCGCAGTTCGTCCCACATTTAAGTTCAGACCCCAATTGCTCGACTGTGTTTGCACCGTTTTTAATGGCGTTTATAATTGGCTGCTCTCTTACTTTAAAGCAGCTACACACTTGTGCACCTTGGGTAAATTCTTCATCGGGGGTTGCATAAAGCAAAGACTGTAACTGTCTAAAGGTCAGTAATGGCTCTGCAAATAAATGGTTTATCCACTCAAGTGACATTTCTTTTTGCTCATTAGAAATAACACCAACAAACGCTAATTGATCGTTTTGAATACACTGCACATGCATGGCTTTTGCCGTATTCATAGCCGACCACTGCCCTTGTAAACCGGTTAAGGTTTGGCAGTAATACAGTAAATCACTTTGTGGTTCATTAAGTGCCAATTGGTAATTAAAGCAATTACTTGCATTAACTTTGAGCCAAAAATCACTATTTATAACAAGTTCGTTTTTAGCAAACAGCTGCATATATTGCCCAAAGGGTGCTTTAACTATATTAACAGCGCCGTGTTTGCATTCAGCCTGACCAGATAGAGGGTCAACTACCGATTGATACAACCCACTTACTGTTGCTGATGACGCAAATTGCTTATTCCAATGAATAGGCATAAAGCATTCACCTTTTCGCACGGCATCGGTTACTTTTGCATGCGCGGTAACCTGCCCTGTTTGGGCAATCGCACTTATTAAATCGTTTTGTTTAATTGCTAATTTACTGGCATCAAGCGGATTAATTTCAATATACGGGCGTGTAATATGCGATGAAAGCGCAGTGCTTTTACCTGTGCGGCTCATGGTATGCCATTGGTCGCGTATACGCCCTGAGTTCATTACAAACGGGTAATCACTTGATGTTTGTTGCACAGGTAATTGCGGCGTTATAGGTATAAAACGCGCTTTTTTATCAGCGGTGCTAAATTGGTTATCTGTAAAAACCTGACCATTTTTATGAGGCTGATTTTTAACAACAGGCCACATAATGGGTTTTAAGTTATCGTACTGGCTTTTTGTGAGCCCAACTAAACCAGAGAGGTTTAATAATCGGCTGCCGTTATTTTCAAAGTCGGTTAATTGTGCCCATTCTTCAAAAATGCCACTTGGGTCTGTAAAGTCAAACCCTTCAAAGCCCATTTTTTTAGCAACTTCGCACATAATTTGCCAATCGTTTTTAGCTCCTGAATAAGGCGCTACTAACGGGCGCTGCCTTGATATTCTGCGCTCTGAGTTAGTTACTGTGCCGTTTTTTTCACCCCATCCGGTTGATGGAAAAGCAACATCGGCAAATTTTAACGTATCACTTTTTGCAATACAGTCAGATACAACCACCAGCTCACAGGTCTCTAATGCTTTTTTAATAGCGGCGTTATTGGGCAAGCTCACCATTGGGTTTGTTGCCATTATCCACACTGCTTTTATTTTGCCTGCGGCTATTTCATCAAACATATCAATGGCATTGCTGCCTGCTTTGTTAGCCACAGTTGGCGAGAGCCAAAAACGTTGCACAAGTGATTGATGCGCTTCGTTTTCAATATCTAAATGCGCCGCTAACTGATTAGCCAAACCACCTACTTCGCGCCCGCCCATCGCATTGGGTTGCCCAGTAATCGAAAACGGACCGTTGCCTGGTTTAAGTAATTTACCTGAGGCTAAATGCGCATTAATAATAGCGTTGCATTTATCTACACCCGAACTTGATTGATTTATACCCATTGAGTAAAAGCTAATCGCACTTGGGCTGTTAGCAAATAGCGCGTAAAACTCAGTTACTTGCTCAATTGCTATATCGCAAAAATCGCTAACTGCCTCACAACTCCATTTTGTTGCCTCTTGCAGTGCGCTTTCAAAGCCGTTTGTGTGCTGATCAATAAATTGCGTATCGAGGTGGTTATGCTCATGTAAATAATTAAGTAAACCGTTATAAAGTGCGGCGTCACTGCCTGGTTTTATATTTAAAAATGTGTCGGCAAGCTCAGCGGTGTCAGTTTTACGCGGATCAATAACCACTACTTTCATATTTGGGTTAAGCTGCTTTGCACGCTCCATTCGCTGATACAAAACCGGATGAGTCCACGCTGCATTTGAGCCAATTAATATAAGTAACTCAGTTTGCTCTAAATCTTCGTAGGTACACGGCACTACGTCTTCACCAAAAGCGCGTTTATAACCTGCCACAGCAGACGACATACACAGGCGTGAATTAGTATCAATATTACCTGAGCCTATGTAGCCTTTCATTAATTTATTTGCGATGTAGTAATCTTCAGTAAGTAACTGCCCCGATACATAAAAAGCCACAGCATCGGGTCCGTGCTTTTGTATTATGTCGTTAAATTTATTGGCGACATGGTCAGTTGCTTCATCCCACGTAACGGATTGGTTATTAATAAGAGGCGACGTTAAGCGATTATCACTGCCTGTTGTGTCAAGCAAATGCGTGCCTTTTACACATAAACGACCAAAGTTTGCGGGATGCTCTCGCATGCCTTCAAGCTTGGTTGGCACATTATTAAAAAGTGAAATATCAACACCACACCCTACACCACAGTAAGCACATGTTGTTTGTTTTAAACTCGTTTTATTTATAGTTGGTGACGTGTTTGCGGTTGCCATACTGCTCTCTTTTAGTGTGCTTTAATTTATGCGGGCTGTTTTACAGGCTCATTAAGAGTAACTACGTTAATAGTGTTACTTGCTTTAGCGAGTGCGCTGTTTATTACGTTTTGAACGAGCTTTTCACAACCTCCACAGCCGGTACTGGCTTTGGTGCTTTGCTGCACACTTGCTAGGTCTATAAAGCCTTTAGCGACTGTTTGTTCAATGGTGTGTTTAGTTACTTTATGACAAGCGCAAATAATGGCGTCATCAGGCAAGTCGTCGGCGCTTAGTTCTGCTATGTCGCCAGCAAGGGGCATAATGAGCGCTTCGGGCGCAGTGGTAAGTTCAATGTCGTTTAAATGATATTGCAGTAAATTATCGTAATCGCTGGTATCGCCAACAAGTACTGCGCCAATCAGCTTATTACTTTGTGAATTAGTGACTACTTTTTTATAAATGCCATTGGGTTGGTCTTCAAAGTAATAGCTTATTGCGCCTTCGCTGCGTGCATGCGCATCGCCAATAGAGCCCACTTCAACACCCATTAATTTAAGCTTAGTGCTCATATCGGCACCGCTAAATTCATCGGCTTTATTGTCTAAACCAGTACTTTGCAAAGTACCTTGCTGCGTATCTTGTAAAATATGCCCAACTGCTATTTTAGCCATAGCGTAACCGGGTGCCACTAAGCCAAAAATAAAGTTATTCCACAGTGCACATTCGCCAATAGCGTATATGTTTTTGTCGCTCGTTTGGCAGTGGTTATTAATTACAATACCTCCGCGCTCGCCTAACTCTAAATTAAACTCGCGGGCTAAATTATCATAAGGGCGAATACCTGCTGAGAATACAATCATATCGGTTTCAAGGGTTTTGCCGCCTTTAAAACACATTTTGTAACGGCAACTTTCACCTTCTACTATTTCCTCAGTCGCCACTGACGTATGTACCGTAACGCCCAAATCTGTAATTTTGTTTTTTAGTAGCCGACCGCCACCCGCATCAACTTGTACGCCCATAAGTTGCGGTGCAAATTCTATTACGTGAGTCTGTAAACCCAGTTGCTTTAATGCGTTTGCAGCCTCAAGACCCAGTAAACCGCCACCAATTACCACGCCTACTTTGCTGCCGTGGGCTGAGTTTTTTATTGCATGTAAATCGTTAATGGTGCGATAAACAAGGCAATGCTCACGATCTTTACCCGGTATAGGCGGTACAAATGGAAATGAACCTGTAGCAAGCACAAGCTTGTCGTATTCAAACGACTCCCCTTTAGCGGTCGTTACAGTTTGCGTATCACGATTTATGTCAACCACTTTAGAATGAGTATGAAAGCGAACTTGCCAATCGTCATAGGTTTTATTGCATGTAAGTGCGAGGTCGTCTGCGGTTTTGCCTTTAAAAAAAGAGGATAGTTGTACGCGGTCATACGCTAAACGGTCTTCACCGCTAAGTACCGTAATTTCAAATTGCTCATCAGCCTGATTTTGAGAAACCAGCTGCTGCACAAAATGGTGCCCCACCATTCCGTTTCCTACTACTACAACACGCTGCTTACTTGGCATTTACTCACCTTAAAATGATATCTACTTTAGTAATTGACTAAAATTGAAATCGAATGATTTGTTATAGGTTTGTTATAGCAATATGTAAGCCAAATATATAAGCACTTAAAATCAGTAGGTTGCCTACATTGGTGCAGAGGTAAAAAGCATAAAGCTCAACAAGATGGTGCAATTGCACCATCTTGTGTCGCTATAAATTACAAGTGAATATTAGAAGATAAAGAGGATTAAAATTTAGCGCTCATCCATACCCACAATTTTTGAGTGTCGACTTTACTAGCAGCAGTATCGCCCGCTGAGTAATCAGCGTATTTAACACCCACTGCGTATTGTTTATTAATAGGTTTAACGTATTGTACGTTTAGTTCACTGCCTAAATCGTCAACCCCATTTGATTGCTCATTAGCATCAAAACTGTGATAAGCCACCAGCCATTTTCCGTCAAACGCTTTACCGTTTAAGCTTATGTAAGTGTCGTCCAAGCCTTGTGCGGGTGTATTTAAAAACGTATCTGCCCAACCATTAAATTTATGTAACGTGGCAAGCGGTGTTTCAAACCCGTAATCGCCATTATCAGAGCCAAGTGACTCTATGCCAACTTTTAATGTTACTGTTTTTATACCCAAACCATTTAAATCAACAGCGCCTTCAAGTGCATAGTAATCGGCATCAAAATCACTCACGCTTGTTGACGCAGACTGCGTTGCATACTCCGCTTTGTAATAAAATTTTATGTCGTTTAGGGTTTTATTACCGTTAAAAGAGACGCCATAAGTGTCTAAACTGTCGTCTTGTAGTGCATCGTCACTTAATAAGTAACTGTATAAAACCACTTTACCGTAGTCTGTTTTAAAGCTTGCATTAATTAGATGATCGGACGATTTAATATCTTTATCGTCAGCAAATATGCGGTTACGCTTATTTAAATAACTGTACTGTAAATCTATGTTATTAAATGCGTAATTAATGGTTGCTGCATCAAAGGTTTGCCTATCTTGGCGCCAACCTACGTGCCCAACAAAACGCTGCCCATCAAGGGCTATTACTTGGCGTCCTACTTTTAGCGATAGACCATCGCGGGCATATTTAACAAAACCTTGGTCTATCTCAGTGCTTTCTGGGTCTGCAATAACAGAGTAATTAGTGTTTTTCCCCACCGTATTGTTGTAATCATCTACGCCCAATAGGCTGCGAGTGTCTTCTACTTCAATAACGGCTGAAAAACCATTAACCTCGTCTGTTTGATGCGTTAAGCGGGTTCTAAGTGTTAAGCCGCTTGCATCTTTTAAGGCATTTTCTTGATCAACGCTTTCAAAACGCAGTCTAAAATCAAGATCAGTTTGCGAAGCTTGGCTTATTGAAGGCGCAGTGAAGCAACCCAGTATAAAAATAATAGGTAAGTTGTTCTTATAGTTAAGCATTTTGGTTCTCTAAGTTTTAATTATTAATACACATACCAAAGCAATAAATAAACACAGCGAAATACATTTCCACACCATAACTGGATCGCGTTTCATTATTGAGCTTTTATTAGCGGTACTTTCTAAATAAGGATTAGGTTTGTTGATATCGTTTATAAACTCAGAAAAAGCTTGGTATCTGAGCTCTGGTTTAGGGGCAAGCGCTTTCATAAGGGCTTGATCTAACCAAAACGGAATATCGGCTCTGTATTTACGAATACTTGTGTAGTGCCAATGGCTGTAATCTTTTGGCGCTACGTGGTTAAGTGGCAGTGGTTTGTAAGGTAATTTTGAGCACAATAACTCGTATGCAATAACGCCAAGTGAAAACAAATCACTTTTAAAATCGGCGTGCATAGTAATAAGTGTTTCGGGTGCAGTGTAGTCGGCAGTGCCTTGCGGGCAATCATCCGCAATTTGTTTAACCGACTCGTCCATAGCTGCAACACTTACTGTGCCGTAATCTATTAGCGTTACTTTTCCGTGCGCATCTATCATTACATTATCGAGTTTTAAATCGCGATGTACCATATCGAGTCGTTGAAACGCCCTTAGTGCATGTACTATTTGTTCAATAATACTGCGCACTTGGGTTATTTCTGGGTGCGGCACATCGTGCTTCCAATCACTGAGTGTTTGCCCGTCCATGTACTCACAAATATGATACAAAAAACGACTCTGCGATTGCGTACTTAGTACTTTCATCACGTTTAAATGGTTTATGCGTTGCCCTACCCAACCTTCTCTTATAAAGCCTTGAAGGTAGTGCACATCGTCTTCAAAATTAACCGAAGGTGCTTTTAAAACCACTGGCGGTATATCGGGCGCTTGTTGCACTAAATAAATATGCGAGCGACTACTGGCATGCAATTTACGGATAACCGTGTAGTCATCAATTTTTTGTCCAACATTAAGCGCAGGTGGAATTTTTCGTCGTGTTAGCGAATGATAAAGCTCATCTAACTTTTGCTCGGCAATATTTTCTACTTTTACAAGCAAACAACTTACGTTGTCGTCACTGCCTCGTGCTAATGCAAGCTCGGTAATTGCTTTAGCTGCATTTTCTAAATTAGTGTGATCTAAATTAACGTGTTCATTAATTAGTCTAGCTATATCGCTGTTTGGGAGCACATCGTGTACGCCATCGCAGGTTAATATATAAATATCGTCTGCTTTAAGGTCAACTTCGTAAACATCTATTTCTTGATGAAGTTGTGCGCCAAGTGCACGCGTTAGCGTATCGTTTACTTTATGATCCCGTGTTATCGCTTCTATTTTATTTCCTCGCAAGCGGGTAATACGCGTATCACCTAAGTGAAATATATAACCCGTTGCCGACTTTAAAATAAGTGCTGTAAAAGTGGTCATCCAATCGGCTTGGCGTTGACCAAGGTGATTGTAATTAACTGATTGCGAATAAAGCCACTGATTTAAACTCGCTAATACCTTCGACACTGACTTTTTAACAGCCCAACTTTCGGGGGTATTTAAATACTCATTTATAAAATGAGTAACCGAAAGTTGAGACGCTTGTTTAGCATTTTTTGCTGATGAACACCCATCGGCTAAACAGGCAATAACGCCTTTAGACTCTTTTTCTTGCGCTTTGGTATTAAGAGCTGCAAACGCATCTTGGTTTTCTGCTTTTAACCCTTTAGCACTGTGCCCGCCAAATGAAACGTTGAGTTCATTTTTTAGCGCTTTAGCGTGGAGTGTTTCATCAAACATGGTCAATAATGCCTTAAGTCACTGAAATAAGTTCAACGGTGCCGTCTTCATTTACTTCGGTAATGTGTCCGTCTGGTTCTTTCATAAAAAACAGTGCGCCCAAGCCAAGTAATGCACTACCCGCAATAATGAAAAAGAAGGTTTGATAATCAACAAGTGACAATGCCGTTAAGTAAACTACTGCACCAACATTACCGTATGCGCCTGTCATACCTGCAATTTGCCCTGTTAAACGACGCTTAATTAGCGGTACTGCGGCAAATACAGCGCCTTCACCTGCTTGCACAAAGAACGAACATGCCATAGCAGCTACTACAGCAAGCCATAAAGGCCACGATGCATCAACCAAGCCCATTACAAAATAACCAACAGCAAGACCCATCGTAAGTACAATAAGTGTTATACGACGACCTAATTTATCTGAAATCCAACCGCCACCAGGGCGAGATGCTAAGTTCATGAATGCGTAAGCAGAGGCTAAAATACCGGCATACACCATATCAAGCGCAAACACATCCATAAAAAACAGCGGCAACATAGAGACAACCGCAAGCTCAGAACCAAAAGTTGTAAAATATAAAATATTTAAAACAGCCACTTGCTTAAACTCATAACGATGCGACTCAGGTACAGGCTCTTTAAAAATATGACCATTTACGTCAAAGGTTTTATACACTTCGTAAATATAAAGTAGGACTAAAAAAGCATACACGGCAAGTACAAAATTAGCCGAAATTAAGTTAGCACCGGTTGGCGAAAGCTTCCAAGTAAGTAATGCTAATGCGCCGTACATAGGGATTTTCATAATAAGCAGTAATACAAAGTCGCCTTTACTGGTAACTTCCATTGCGCCTACTTTTTTAGGTTTAAAGTATGTACCGCCTTTTGGCGTATCGGTTACATTTAAATACCAAATAACACCAAATATAACGCTTAATACACCGGTTAAACCCACTGCATAACGCCAGCCATCTTCGCCGCCAAACATTAGTGCAATAATTGGCAATAACATAGCCGCTGCTGCTGAACCAAAGTTACCCCAACCGCCATAAATACCTTCCGCTATACCCAACTCATTAGCAGGAAACCATTCACTCACCATACGAATGCCCACAACAAAGCCAGCACCAATAAAGCCTAAAGCAAAACGCGCTATTGCGGCTTGCTCAAATGTGGTTGCCATAGCAAACATAAAACATGGAATACTACAGCTAATAAGTAGCGCCGCATAAACAATACGGGGACCAAATTTATCGGTTAGCATACCCACCACAACACGCGCTGGAATAGTTAACGCTACATTTAAAATTAGTAATGTTTTAACTTGTGCCATGGTGATCCCAAGTGAACCCGCTATGGCACCTAATAAAGGAGCATGGTTAAACCATACAAAAAATGACACAAAAAAGACCATCCAACTTAGATGCAATACTTTCATTTTTCCGCTAAACGATATTAGGTTAAACCCTGAACTCGGTTGCATGTTTATTTTCCTCGTAAACGTATTATTGTTTTATTAATGCCCCACCCTTTTATATGAGTAGCAGCCCAATGTTTGTTAAATTTAAGTTAACCCGATATAGCAATTACTGAGCCACTAATTAAAAACCATAAATTTCATATAGTTACATGCAACAGTTGTTTTTATACGTTATAGTTGCACTATATGAGTGAAGGGCTCTGGGTTGTTAGAGTGCAAATAAAAAGCGTTACTACTTGCTCTTGGATTTAACAACTTGGTATTGTTCAAAAAAAGTATGAGAAGTTTGAAAATGCAAAAAACACCGCTAACTTACCAGCAGCAACTGCGCTATTCTCGGCACATTATGCTGCCGCAGCTTGATATAGACGGACAAGAGCGACTATGGCAATCGCATGCTTTAATTATTGGTGTGGGTGGGCTTGGGTGTGCGGTAGGTCAATACTTAGCGGCATCTGGCGTTGGGACCCTTACCTTAGTTGATAACGATGAAATAGACGTGACCAACCTGCAAAGGCAAATACTGTATAAAGAAAGTGATATTGGTAGTTCAAAATGCAGTGCTGCTAAAAAACAGCTTAACGCGCTTAATAGTGAAATAGACATAAACACTATTGAGGCATTTTTTGATGCAAGTACCTCCACAGAACAGCTATTTAATAACATTGATATAGTAATTGATTGCTCAGATAACCTCGCAACGCGTAATGCACTTAATAGCGCCTGTTTTAAAGCTAAAGTTCCGCTAGTGTCAGGCTCTGCAATACGTATGGAAGGACAAGTCGCGTGTTTTACTATGGATGAAAACAGCCACTGTTATGGCTGTTTATCACAATTTTTTAGTGAACAAACACAAAGCTGCTCTGAATCCGGCGTACTTTCCCCAATTGTGGGGCTAATAGGCAGTATTCAGGCTACTGAAGCGCTAAAAATGCTTGCTGGTTTACCCAGCGGCTTAAGCGAACACTTATTGCTGGTGGATGGTTTAAGCATGGAGTTTAATCGTTTTAAAATAGCTAAAAACAGTCAATGTGCGGTGTGCAGCATTTAGTTATTCTAGATTACTGATTGTTGTATAAAGCACATCGCCCACTTTAAAGTCGTTTTTGTCCCACACTCGTCTTGAAGCCAAGCAATACAATGTTTGCCCATCTACATTAAGCGTTAGCTGCCACTTATTATTAATAAGCTCAGCCTGAGTTAATATCGACTTTAAAATATTACTGTGCGTTGTTTGCTCAGGCTTTAACGCACTAAACGACATTTGCTCACTTTCTATAATTAGCTTATTACTGCTATCTATAAGTGCAGGAAGCACAAAAAGCGGTTGCTCACTTTGCTGTAATTGCAGTTGATATAGCCCGTAGTCTTCATCAAATTTAACCACATCGTAATTAATTAAGCTCAGCGGTGTTTGCCTATCGTTTGCATAAATAGCCTTTGCAACGTGTGCACTTGCACCTTGGTTTATCACCTTCCCTTTATCAAGCTGAATAAGGGTATCGCAGCAAAATAGCAGCTCTTTTAATGAGTGACTTACTATTATAAATTTAATATTAAACTTAACTGCAAACTCGCTAAGTTTAGTGAGCGTTTTAAAACGCAATGACCAATCAAGCGCACTAAAAGGCTCATCAAGCATTATAAATTTTTGACCTGCTAACAGCGTACGCGCAAATACTACACGTTGGCGTTCGCCGCCCGATAAGCTTTGTACATCACGGTTTAGTAAGTCTTGTAATTCAAGTGTTTTAACAACGTATTCTAGCGTTAAGCTTGTTTGCTTATTCCCGCAGTGTTTTTGTGTAAACGCTAAATTACCTACCACATCTAAATGAGGAAACAACGGGCACGATTGCAACTGAAGCGTTATACCGCGTTTATCGCTTGGCAGCTCATGCACTGGTTGATTGTTTACATAAACACTTTTTGCAGGCTCTAAACCACTAATACAACGCAGTAATGTTGACTTACCCGAGCCAGAAGGCCCGTAAACACCGAGTACATTAAACGACTCAAGATCAAGGTTTATATCTAAATCAAAATTATTGAGTGCTTTAAAAAGGCTTAACTTAATCATGTTATTGCTTAACCCCTACAATGCTTTTATTAAACTTAAATAACAGCACTAAACAGGCAAACGAAATAGCCAGTAAAATAAGTGAAAGCTGATGCGCTGCCGTATAATTTAACGATTCAACATGGTCATAAAGCGCAATAGACACCACCTGTGTTTGCCCCTGAATATTACCGCCAATCATTAATACCAAACCAAACTCACCCAATGTATGCGCAAAGCCTAAAGCAAACGCGCTACCAATACTGGGTTTTAAAAGTGGAATAATTAAATGCACAAAGCGTTTAAATGGGCTTAACCCAAGCGCAATCGCAGCTTCGTTATAGGTTTGATTAATATGTTTAAACCCAGCCACAAGAGGCTGCATTACAAAAGGCAGCGAATAAAAAAGCGAGCCAATAACAACGCCCTGAAAACTAAACGCAAGCTGTGTACCCGTTAGCCAAAACCAAAACTGCCCAAAAGCGTGATCAGGCGAAAATAAAACAAGTAAGTAAAACCCTAACAACGTAGGCGGCAGCACTAAAGGCATTGCAATTAATGCCTCTAAAAATGGTTTAAATTTACCGTTATAGCCAGCGAGCTTGTAAGCCAGTGGAATACAAAATACAAGAAGGAGTACTGCGGTTATAAAGGCAAGTTTTATAGTTAACCACAGCGCGGTTAAATCACTTTGAAGCATTGTTGTCCTTTATTCTGTAACCTAATTCAATTAACTGCTGCTGCGTAGCCTCTGCCATTAAAAATTGCATAAGCTGCTGAGCGCTAGCACGCTTTTTAGTCGAGCTAATAATAACGCCTTGTTGAATTATATCGGGATATTGATTTGTAGGCAGCACGGTGTAATCTAAATATTTTTGATCTTGCGTGTTACTGTAAGCCGCCTTTAGTGATGAAACAGCCACCAGCCCTACTCCTACATTACCACTTTCAACAAACTGAAACGCATGCGTAATATTATTCCCGTACACATAATTTACTGGCTTTTTAAAATGGTTATTAGCGTAGTGCTCTGAGGCACGCCCGTATGGTGAAAAACGCGGATTAGCAATAGCTACTTTATCATTTACTTTTTCAGCTTTTGGTTGCCACAAAGCAAGTTCGCCTAACGCGTAAGTGATTAAACTGCTTTGCTCCGCATAACCTTCTTTAATAAGTGATTGCGGTCGAAAATCGTCAGCCGATAAAAACACATCAAATGGCGCGCCATGCACTATTTGCGAATATAAAACACCGCTAGAAGCGGCTGATATTTTCACGTCAACATTAGGTAATGGGGATTTTTTTAGTAGGGTTTGCAATACAGTTTTAAAATTACTCGCTACGGCTACTTGCAGCGTTTCTTTTGCGTTTACGCTGCACGAAAGCATGCATGCTATAAGCAAAAAATAACCCAACCATGTATTGTAAAGCTTTGACATTATAAGTATTGTTTCAAAATAAAATGATTTAAGTAAGCAATATATATGAACGATGTTTGCAATGCACCCGGTTTATTACCAATTGAAACTGCAATACAAAATATACTTGGCTCAATAACGCCTGTTAAAGACGTTGAAACCATCACTATAATGCAAAGTGTTGATCGCGTTTTAGCAAGCGATGTTAAATCAACTATAAACGTACCCGCTCATAACAACTCTGCAATGGATGGCTATGCGCTGTGTATTTCAGATAAAAGCTTAACTTATACACAAGTAGGTAGCGTGTTTGCGGGTCAAGTTTTTGAAGGAACGCTTACCCCTGGGCAATGCGTAAGAATAATGACCGGAGCCGCCATTGCACCAGGCGCTAACGGCGTTGTAATGCAAGAAAACGCCTCGGTAGATGGCGATAAAATTACGTTCACCGCGCAACCAGAACTAAATGAAAACGTGCGTTTTGCTGGCGAAGATATTGCAATAGACGATGTTATTTTAAAAGCAGGCGATAAATTAAAAGCCGTTGATGTGGGATTACTTGCATCTTTAGGGATTGCCAATATAGACGTGGTAAGAACCTTAAAAATAGCCGTGCTTTCTACTGGCGATGAGCTAATTGAACCTGGTCAGCCTCTTAAGCAAGGCGCTATTTTTGAAAGCAACCGCGCTGTTATTATTAGTGCGCTGCAACAAAAAAATATAGACGTGATTGATTTAGGAATTATTCCTGATGACAAAGAACTCATTACTAATGCATTTTTGAAAGCGAACGAACTTGCCGATGCCGTAATAAGCTCAGGCGGTGTATCGGTTGGTGAAGCCGACTTTACTAAAGAAGTGCTCAACGAAATTGGCGAAATTCACTTTTGGAAAATAGCCATGAAACCAGGCAAACCTTTTGCCTTTGGTAAACTAAGTAACAGTTACTTTTTTGGCTTGCCAGGTAACCCTGTGTCGGCTGCTGTTACGTTTAATCAGTTAGTAGAGCCGGCACTGCAAAAGCTGTCGGGTCTTGGTGAAGTAAACCCTAAAATGCGTTTTAACGCTGTTACTACATCCGTTATTAAAAAGCGCCCTGGCAGAGCTGACTTTCAGCGAGGTACTGCAACAACTAACGAGCAAGGTGACTTGGTGGTTGCCCCGTTTAATAAACAGGGCTCGGGTGTACTTTCGTCGCTTAGTAAAGCTAACTGCTTAATTGTAGTGCCAGCACAAAGCGGCAATATCGAAAAAGGCGCAACAGTAAGTATTGAGTTGCTATAAAGCCTAAAATGCTACAGCTAACTGTATAATTTAGCTGTAGCGCTGCTGCAAACCTTAAAATATTCTTATATTTAATGTTTGAATTAAACAATTTAACTTTTCGCTACGTCCTACAAACTCTTCTTTACTCAATTTATTAACACACTTTAGCGCATTTTTAGTCGCAAAGTATCTATCATAACTTAGGCTTCTTTCGCATTTAACACTATACGTTGAGGGCCAAGAGCCACCAGCACCTGTTGCTACTCCAACAACATTACATGTAGCATCTATATACTGCTCCCATGCTTTTATTTGTGCTTTAACTGCATCTACTTGGTAATCGTCATTTAGTTGTGGGTAGATTTCATCCATCATTTTACTGATTTTAGTTTTGTATCTATTGCCCTCTAAATTATAAGTATTGCCGGTGTGCATTGCACCGCCTTCTGGCCAACCATCAGCGCTTTGTGCAAATGCGCCAAATGATGAAATAGCAAAAGCAAACCCAATAATAATTTTATTCATTTTAAATCTCTTTAATACCAATCTGCTTATATATGGGGTCTATTTAACGTTAAGAAAATTACGCTAGAACTAGGCAAAAACTTTTGTATCTAGTTGTTCTAAATAAAAAATTTTTAACGACGTTATAGTGCAATTTAATTCGTTAAATTGATCAAAGATTTATGCAGGTTGGTATAATAGTTAGACCAGATACCTGTAAAAAAACGCCTATAAAAAATGCCGCTGAGCTTAGCTGAGCGGCATTTTATTATTCAATAAGCTTTTAAAGAGGTCTATTTAAAAACCAAATATTTTTAAATCAAAAAACTTAGTCGCCACTGTATTTATAAATATCACAGCTAGAATGACAGGAATAAACGTTGAAAGTGAAAAGTTAACGTACTTTTCCATCAAGCTTCCCGCATAATTAGGCGAACCTAAGCTTAGCTCTTGTGTTAAGCGTATTTTTTTCCAGCGGTACATTACAAACAAACACACCATTAAGCCATTAAGCGGTAAAATTGTGTCGTAAAATACATCAACAATAATATCAAAAAAGCTCTTATTAACGCCGCCATAACTGGTGAACGAAGTAAGACTGTCAATCATACCAAACGACATTGTACATAAAATAGTAAGTACACCGGTTGAAAGTGTAAGGATGCCCAATGCTTTTTTACGGCTAATACCTTTACGGTCACTTAGTGTTGCTGTCGGTACTTCTACTATTGAAACAAGTGAAGTAATCGCTGCAAAAAATACTAATAAAAAGAATGAGAACGCAACAATAGATGCACCTACATAACCAATATCATTTTGCAGTGCTAATAATATTTTAGGTAGGTATACAAAAATCATTGATACAGACGAGTCAGAAAGTGCTGATGGGTCTGTGTTTGGATCAAAGCTAAATATAGCGGGCAACACCATTAGGCCCGCTACAAACGCAACGAGTGAGTCTGTAATAGCGACCATTTTAGCGCTACTTACAATGTCATCCTTTTTAGAAATGTACGACGCGTAAGTCATTAATATACCCATACCCAGCGATAGCGAGAAAAACGCTTGGCTTAATGCGCCATTAAGTACACTTGCACTCATCTTAGAAAAGTCAGGAATAATGTAGTATTTAACACCGGCCATTGCGTTATCAAGCGTTAATACATAAGTAACTAAGGCAAGTAGCATGAAAAGTAAGGCTGGCATTAAAAATTTAGCGGCTTTTTCTATGCCTTGTTTAACACCCCCTAATAAAATTAAGTTAACAATAATAACCACAACGGCCATATAACCAAACACAGTGTAACTATTAATAAAAACACCAAAGTGGCCAGGATCTGCAAGTAAATCTAAATTACCGAGGCCTGTTTGCGTTAAGTAACCAAAAATCCAAACCGTAATTACCATATAAAACACAGCAATCATAAATGGTGTAAGCACCGCTAAAAAACCTGCTAGCTTCCATTTTTTATCGTTATTAGATAATAGCTTGTACGAACCAAGTGGATCTTTTTGAGCGTTACGACCCATTGCCATTTCAGCCATCATGACTGGTAAACAAATGAATACGACAAATAAGGCGTAAATTAATAAGAATGCGCCACCACCATTTTTGGTAGCAGAAACCGGAAAACCAACTAAATTACCAATACCAACAGCCGAACCTGCCGCTGCCATTATGAATCCGAGACGGGAACTAAATCGTTCTCTATTTTCGCTCATGCATAAAACCTTTTTATTATTTTGTATATTTCAGCGACTCTACCAGTGTTACACAGATATTTTCAAGCAATTACAGCTTAAAAATAAAATCGAAGTGTAAACCTGTGTAAATACGCTTTTAATTCACCAATTTTCAACGCTGTGGTAGTATTGCGTTAATCAAATTTAACAATTTTTATGAGATTCCTTATGTTGTACATGATTCACTCAACAGACGTTGAAAACAGCTTAGAGCTTAGAAAAGCAGCACGCCCGGCACATTTAGCACGCCTTAGTGAGCTTGATTCACAAAACCGTTTATTAACTGCGGGTCCGTTTCCGGCAGTCGATAGTGAAGATCCTCAAGAAGCAGGTTTTACCGGTTCATTAGTTGTTGCTGAGTTTGAGTCAATAGAAGCAGCTCGAGAGTGGGCAGCAGCTGACCCTTACGTTGCCGCTGGCATCTATGAAAATACAATTGTTAAACCTTTCAAAAAAGTGTTCCCTGCTTAAAAGTGTATTAAACCCTAAGAGCGTGTGTTGCACTGTAATTCAGGGTTTGTTCACAAGATTTTAATTAAAATTACTGAGATAAAAGCGAATTTAGCGTTTTTACTTGAATTTTAGTAACTTAGTTAATTAAACTAAGTGGGTCTGGTCTAGGAGTTTTCCATTATGCGCGTATTATTAAGCCTCGGTTTTATTGCTTGTGTTAGCTTAGCTAACTTTGCTCAAGCAGCGACGGCCACCCAAGCATCTCATGCTGAGGTGGACAAAAAGAAAGCCGTAATACTTGCAAAGAAAACAATAGGCGGTAAGACCTTAAAAATTACCGAAAAAACAGATTTTTATACCGTACGAATACTCAAATCTGACGGCCACGTCGTTGATTTACATATAAATAAAAAAACCGGCGAAGTGAAAAAGGATTAACAAATGCGAATTTTAGTTATTGAAGACGATTTACATTTAGCAGATAACCTACGTAATGCTTTAGAAAAAGAACGTTACAGCGTGGATTTATGTCACGATGGTGAAGCAGGTCTTTTCCACATTACAGAATACCCGCTTGATATGGCCGTAGTTGATTTAGGTTTACCTAAAATAGACGGTATTGAGCTAATCAATAAAGCGCGAGCACAAGGCATTACTATCCCTATTTTAATATTGACAGCGCGCGATCGCTGGCAGGATAAAGTAGAAGGTTTAGATGCAGGTGCAGATGACTACCTTACAAAACCATTTCATGTTGAAGAACTTATTGCACGTTGTAATGCATTAATTCGTCGCAGTGCTGGTAAAGCAAATCCAGAAATGACTGCGGGTCCAATTAAAATTCATACACGTTCACAACAAGTATGGGTTGATGATAAAGAACTTAGCCTTACAGCTTACGAATATAAAGTACTTGAATACTTAATGGTAAATCCGCAAAAAGTAATTTCTAAATCAGAACTTACTGAGCATATTTACGACCAAGACTTCGACCTTGATTCAAACGTAATTGAAGTATTTGTACTACGTTTGCGTAAAAAGCTTGATCCAGAAGGCGTACTAAACCCAGTAGAAACACTACGTGGGCGTGGTTACAGGCTTAAAAGCCAGTGGTAATACCGCAAATATCGTTAAAAATAAGGCAAGGATTTATCCTTGTCTTTGTTTTATTAGTCGCACTCCCTATCTTATTTTATTCAATTGGCAAAGCGTATTACGCTTCACTAGTTGATGCGACAGAAAAAACCCTCGAGGCACAGCTCTACTCGCTAATATCTGAAGTCGACTTTACTGAGCATGGTATTATTATGCCCAGCACTATTTTAGCGCCTGAGTTAAACAGATTAAATTCAGATACCTACGCAATGATTTACCGCGATGATGACCCTGTTTGGAACTCAGAATCGGCTGTAAATTTAAACTATGTACCAGAGCAAATAGAGACCAAAGCCGGTGCCGCCGACTTCAGGCGCGTGGAGTATAATAATACCGCGTACTGGCAACTTAGCCTGACTGTAATTTTAAACAACATAGATCAATCAGAACAAGCTCGCTTTATATTAGTCAAACGTAACGACGCTCTACTTCGTATAATGGATGGCTTTAAGCAAACCCTTGTAGATTGGATGTTTATCATGGGGATTGCAATTGCAGGCCTAATGGCGATTGGTTTCATTTGGAGCGCTCGCCCACTCCAACGACTCGATAAAGAAATAAAAGCGATTGAATCGGGTGATATTCAAGAAATTAAAGGCCTCTACCCTGTAGAGCTGCAAACAATAAAAGCAGACCTAAACTTGCTACTTGAGTCGCAACAGCGCCAAAAAGAGCGCTACAGAGCCTCATTAAGCGACCTTGCTCATGCACTTAAAACACCGCTTGCAGTACTAAAATCAAGTCCATTGGCAAACGATGCCGATGCACAAGAACAACTCGACCGAATTAATGTGATGATCGAGCACCAATTAAAGCGTGCTGCAACCGGTGCATCAGACACGTGGAAAAAGCAAACCCCTATTAAGCCAGTACTTGATTCAATACTCAGTGCTATGGCAAAAGTATACCGTGATAAAGATATTATTTTTAACTGCACTGTAACTGAAAAAGATTACTTTTTAGGTGACCAAACAGATTTAATGGAATTACTCGGTAACTTGATTGATAACGCCTGTAAAGCGTGTCGCTCGCAAGTAGAAATACAAGTAATCCAAAGTAAAACTCTGTGTATTGGAATTAGCGATGATGGCCCTGGTGTGCCAGAGGATAAACGTGAATCTTTACTTACACGTGGTACTCGCCTCGATACATACGAAAGCGGACACGGCGTAGGCATGGCGATTGTATCTGATTTAGTTAAGTCGTATAACGGGACGCTTACCATTACCGATGCTGATAACTTAGCCGGCGCTCAATTTATTTTAGAGTTTAATTACAATGACAAAAAGTAACTATTTATTAAAACTAACTGCCATTGTGCTATTAGCTACAAACCAGTACAGCTTTGCAAATGAAGCATGTACTTTAGCCGCTAAAGCAACAACCGATGAAGCTAAGCGGTATATTCAATGCCTAGATAGCCAGATTGATAAAGCAAAGCAAGCACAAGGCAGTTGGATACAAAAGCGCAAATATGAGCTAACTAAATCACAAGAAAGCACAGGTAATACGCAAGTACTGCCGTTATTTATGCGCAGCATTAAAAATAACGAAAAGTACCTTGAGAGCGCCTGCCAATGGCGTTACTTAATAAAACTTCCTAATGCGACAACAGCGGCCATTAGCTATAAACTCTGTGAAATAGAGCTTATAAATCAATTTACAGAATCACTAAAACACCCATTTTAACGTAACTTAAGCACACTAAACTAGTTATACCAACCTGCATAAATCTTTGATCAATTTAACGAATTAAATTGCACTATAACGTCGTTAAAAATTTTTTATTTAGAACAACTAGATACAAAAATTTTTGCCTAGATCTAGCGTAATTTTCTTAACGTTAAATAGACCTCGTATATAAGCAGATTGGTATTACGTTTCACTACTCGTTCCCTTTAGCCTACTTGACAATTTATTCATATCAAAACAAACTACCTACTAGTAGATTGCTAAATAGCTAATAGGTAAACAAATGACTAAACCAGTAATAATTATAGGTGGCGGACTGGCCGGCTTATACAGTGCGTATAAATTACAACTGCTTAATATTGAGTACTTATTACTGGAAGCTAAATCGCAATTAGGCGGCCGAATTTTTGCTGCGCAATCACCAATAAATAACGATGTTAGTTTTGATTTGGGTCCTACGTGGATATTTCCTCACCAACCAAAAATCCAAGCTTTAGTAAAGTCACTCCACTTAAGTATATTTGAGCAATACAACAAAGGTGATGTGTTATATCAAGCCCCTAACGCCAAGCAGCCTCAACAAATTGCAGGTGCTGGAGATATGCAACTATTTAGACTCAAACACGGCATGAATACCTTAATAACTGCCTTATACGAGCAACTTAATCCTGATTCAGTGTTATTAGAACACAATGTCACTGAGCTTAAAAAAGGTGATAATAACTGGCAAATTACGGTTAATCACTTAGGTAATATAAAGCACCTTACTACTGAAAAACTAATTTCAGCTATTCCTGCTCGTATGGTTACAACACACTTAACACCTGAACTATGGGCTACTCAAACGCTCATAAACCGCCTTAGTAGTGTACCTACATGGATGGCAGGACAAGCCAAATTTATAGCTACTTTTGAACATGCATTTTGGCGTGATAAAAACTTATCAGGACAATGCTTTAGTCGCGTAGGCCCAATGGTCGAAATTCACGATGCCAGTGCTGAAGATGGCAATTACGCCGCATTATTTGGCTTTATAGGTGTGCCCTACTTATCACGAAACCAAGTAACTAAAGAGCAATTAATTCAAGCCTGTGCCCAACAGCTTAGCTATTTTTATGGTAAAGATGCTGAAAAGGCAACGGGGTATTTTATTAAAGACTGGGCAGACGATAAGTTTGTAGCTAATAGAGACGATCAAACTCAACCTTCGCAGCACCCAGAATTTGATTTTTCAGGCTTAGATGAGCAATTAAATAACTTGAACATTCGTTTTGTAGCGAGTGAGTTTGCAAAACAAGAAGCAGGATATTTAGAAGGCGCAATAAACGCGGTGGATGACGCTATTAAATTGTTTGTTAATTAATAGCCCTGTATTTACTGATAACTTAACCATCAAGGGCTTTAATTTTACAGCCCTTGATAGTTATAGATGTTAGTTATTTTTAGCAACGTCTTCGCCACTGCCTAGTAGAGTGGCAACCCACTTACCTTCTGCACTGGCTTCTAAGCCTATTTTCACAATCATCGTTAATGGCACAGATAAAAGCATACCCACAGTACCTAATAACCAGCCCCAAAATATTAATGATAAAAATACCACTAGCGTTGAAAGACCCAGCCCTTTGCCCAAAAACTTAGGCTCTACAATATTGCCCATTACCGTATTTATTGTTAAATAACCTGCAGCAACCAATCCCGCAATTAACGGACCTTGAGTAATAAGCGCAAGTAATACAGCCGGTACAGCCGCAATAATTGACCCAATATTAGGAATGTAATTGAACATAAATGCCAATACCCCCCACAGCACAAAGTAGTCAACGTCTAAAATCCATAAGTAAAACGCAGCAATAATACCCGTACCTAAACTTACTAGTGTTTTAATTGCCAGATATGAATTAATAGACTCTAAAAAGCGGTCAATTTGCTTCATTTTGCTATCGGGATCTTCAAGTGCCATATGTATTTTTTTGCTCAGCATTGGCCCTTCAAACAACATAAAAACAACGGTTAAAATAATTAAAAACATGTTTGCCATTACGCCACCTAAACCGGTGAGCATATTAGTGGCTACATCAACCATTTTACCTGGGTCGAACATATTGATTAACTGTTCTTTATTAATCAGTATGTTGTATTGAGATGCTAAATCTACAAGCCATACAAATTCTTCTTTGAGTTGTGTTTTATACTCAGGAAGTTGCTGCGAAAAATCGTTTATTGATTGCCCTACAAGCCCGCCAAGGCTTACACCTAAGCCAACTATAATAAGCACTACCAACATAACAGCAATGCCTTTAGGAATTCGGTAGCGCGCAAAAAACTTGATAAGCGGATTACAAATAATGGCAATAAACGCCGCCAAAATAAACGGAATAATAATTACACTTGCCGCTTTTATCCCCGCGAGTACGACCACTAAGGAAGCAAAAACTATTAAGCTTTTATTTACTCCAGTTAAACTTGCCAATTTATTAATCCTTTTATTAATGATATGGCTTTAGTGTAAGGCAAAAGGTAATTAAATGAAATAATTACGAAGTGATCATAAAAGCCTGTTTTACGTATAAATTTGCAAAGCTGTTTGCTAGCGAGTATGTTTTTTAATCACTTGCTACTATTTTATTGTAAGGATTAATAATGCATATATTTGTTACTGGCGCGACGGGATTAATTGGTAAGCACTTATGCCCTTTTTTACTTCATCATAATACTGTTACTGTGCTTAGCCGAAATCCGACTAAAGCAAACGTATTATTGGGCCATAAAGTTAAAGCCGTAAGCAATGTCAATGCAGTAGATTTTAACACTGTTGATATTGTTATTAATTTAGCTGGCGAACCTATTGTAAATAAACGCTGGAGCGACAAACAAAAGCAAATAATACGCGACAGCCGTATTGGTGTTACACAACAAATTAGTGAAGCTATTAAAGCTTGTAGCACTGCCCCGCATACTTATATATCTGGAAGCGCCGTTGGGTTTTATGGTCGACAAAATAGTAACCCTATTGATGAAACTTTTGAAAACCCACACGACGAATTTAGCCACCAGCTTTGTAAAGACTGGGAAAATGCAGCGCTACTCGCGCAATCAGAACACACCAGAGTGTGCCTTTTGCGCACGGGTATTGTTTTAGCTAAAAAAGGTGGAGCATTAAGTAAAATGCTCCCTGCCTTTAAATTGTGTTTAGGCGGCCCAATTGGTAATGGCGAGCAAGGAATGTCGTGGATACACATCGACGATATGATTCAGCTAATACTTTTTATTATTAAGCATCCAGAAATATCTGGCCCAGTTAACGCAACTGCGCCAAATCCTGTAAGCAACGCTCAATTTAGTAAAAGCTTAGGCGAGGCGTTATCGCGACCTGCATTTATCCCTATGCCAACCGTAGTGCTTAAATTATTAATGGGTGAAATGTCAGACTTACTAACAACGGGACAATTTGTAGTCCCTAAAAAGGCACTCGTTCATAATTATAGTTTTCATCATCCTGATATTAAATCAGCTTTAGCGAGTTTGGTTTAGCGGGCGTTAATAATTCTTGAGGTAAAATATAAAAATTGAAAAAGCAATCCTTTTAACTGAATTGACCTTTTCTTATTAATACATAATAATTACAACAGTTAGTTAAATATATATTTCATCATTTTATAATAAAGAGAATAAATCATGTTTCATTTGCCTACTGTGATCTTCTTCTCTTTTATCCTTAACTTGTTCATAAGCTTATTTTTTCTCTCAATTTATAAATATAAAAAACAAACATCTTTTTTATTATTTGGTTTAGCCTGTGCCACATTTGCATTAGCCGAAATACTGGCATGTTTGCGCTTATTCATAGACTTTCCTTTAATAACCCACTATTTAGCTAGTGTTTCAATGATTACTAGCCCACTTTTAATTATTGTTGGACTATATAAATACAAAAACGTACAAAATATTAGCTTAATGCCTCTTTACTGCATATTTGGTTTTTCTAGCTTATTGTTATTGGCAATTTATCCTTTCGGTGCAGCAAAAATGCTAACGAGTTTAGTAATTGCCGGATTATTTATTTACACAGCGTATTTAATCAAAAGCATGAGCTTTGTTGCTAAAGCCCAGAAAAAGGCGTTAATTACCTGCTTTTTAGTGCACAGTGGAGTTATGTTTTTAAATGCTATATTTCTATCAATACCGGTACTTAGTTCGAGTATTCAAGATGTAGCAACCCCTTTGCAAATTGTGCTTATTAGTCATTTACTATTAGCCACACTGAGTGCTCTTATACTGCCATTTTTGTTATTTTCCAATAGTGAATACACGCTATCGAACCTTGCCAATACCGACTCTCTTACACAGTTATTTAATCGCAGAGGTTTCTTTAATAACGCCAAAGCAGTCCTTAGACAACCTAATAACAATAATATAGATGTATCTATAATTATTCTAGATATCGACTTTTTTAAGCATGTAAACGATAAGTACGGCCACGATACGGGCGATCAAGCAATTAAATGGATTGCGCAGCACATAAAAGAGCAATTTTTTGATGAAGGTATTAGCGCCAGAATAGGCGGTGAAGAATTTGCAATATTACTACCAGACTATTCCCTACGAGCAGCTAAAGAATATGCAGAGCACTTACGTGAAAATATTTCTAAGCATCCGTTTTATTATCAAAACGCGCATATAAAACTATCTGTGAGCGCGGGAGTGAGTCACTCTGTAAATGGTAAAATGAGTGTAAAAGACTTACTGTCGTTGGCTGATAAACGCCTTTATCTTGCTAAAGAAACCGGCAGAGATAAAGTAGTTAGCTTTGACGAAAAAAACCTCTTAATGCAGTGTTAATTATTTTACAAGCTATTATAAAAAAGGTTCTTCCTATAAAAACGTGGTAACCCTTTGTATTTATAGTGACTTGTTCCTTTTTAGTTATATCAATTAGCTCAAGTATTTATGCAGGTTAGTATTAAACCTCTACATAAAAAAAGCCCTTCATTCGAAGGGCTTTGGTATACACACAATAGAGTTAATAAACTACTTACAAGACAGTGTAGCTTCGCCTGCCTTATTTGGCACAAACTGAATATTAGCCACAGAAATTGACGCTTTACCAATGCTGCGTAAGCTGAATGGGCTTGTTAGGTTTGCAAAATTAACACCCTTATCAGCAAAACAACCTAAATCGATTGATACTGACTGCCATTTATTCTCAATGGTTTTATCCACTACGTTTGCTAAATCAATGCTTGCACCACATTCGCCCGAGCAAATCATAGCAAGTGCTATATCGCTCGTTAGTGCTTCGTTTAATTTAATATCAAAGCTAATCACACTATCGGCTTCAACGTAGGCAATGGTATCTTCTGCAAAGCTTGTTACTATTTCAGCACTGGCTTTTTCTGCACCGCTAAAGTTAAATTGGCGCGCGTCTTCTTGTACTATTTTGTCCTCAGTTCGGTATTTAATTGCACCAAATTCATGAGTACTACTCGATACATCTAAAAGCTCATTGCCCGATTTTAACAATAAGCGCCATGGTGCTACAGGTGCACCAACAAGTATATCCATACTCGTAAGCCCTGAGTTATCAAGTTTAGAGTCTTCATCAAGGTCGTCAGCTAACACGTTTTTATCGCCGTACGTTAAACCAAAACCATAAGGGAGTAATGGGTCGTAATTTTCATCGCCTTTATTAACCGCAGTTTGTACCGCCGACTTAGGCCAAGAAAACGATAGTTTACCTTTAAAGTTATTTTGAATGGTGCCGTCTGCCGCTTTTAGTAAAACATCAGCAATACCTGCGCCTTCTGTACCTGGCAACCATGCAGCTACAAACGCGTCAGATGCGTTAAGTTCGCTGTTAACCCACATAGGTCGACCTGAAATAAACACAGATACAACAGGAATGCCTTGCTCTTTTAGCGAGCTTAAAAGTGCTAATGACTTTTTATTTCCGCGTTCAAACTCAAGGTTATCTTTATCGCCGTGCCCTTCTGCGTAAGGTTCTTCACCAAATACAACAATGGCAACATCAGGACGTTGTTCAAACGTGCCATCAGCACTTAAAGTAACACTTCCACCTGCTGCAGATATTTGCTCTTCAAGCCCTTTATATATCGAAGTAGCACCAGGGAAATCAGCATTTTTATTATTAGTCCCCTGCCACGTAATACTCCAACCACCCGACTGTTTACCTATATTATCAGCACCATCACCTGCAACAAGTACGCGTTGATTAGCTGCGATAGGTAATAGGTTATTTTTATTTTTAAGTAATACAAGCGATTCGCGCACAGCTTGACGTGCGACTTCGCGATGCTCTTGGGCACCAATTAGCTCTGTTTTTCCAGAGTAAAGACGCTTAGCCGGACTTGGTTTATCAAATAAACCAGCGCGAAGTTTTACGCGTAATATTCTGCTCACTGCATCATCAATACGCGACATACTAATTTCGCCTGACTTAACTTGTGCAATTGTATTTTCATATAGCGGCTTCCACGCGCCTGTTGGCACCATAAATATATCAAGGCCAGCATTTACAGCTTCTGGGCAGCTTTCGTTAGTACAGCCTTTAATTTGCCCATGGCCATTCCAATCGCCCACTACAAAACCATCAAAACCCATACGTGTTTTTAATACATCTGTAAGTAAGTATTTATTGCCGTGATTTTTAACGCCATTCCAGCTATTAAAAGAAGCCATAACCGATTGGCTACCCGCCGACAAACCACCTACATAACCTTGGGCATGAATATCAAATAGCGACTGTTCGCTATCTATATTATTTCCCTGATCATCCCCATCAACGGTGCCACCGTCGCCAATAAAGTGTTTAACGGTACTAATTACACGCTTGTCGCTTAAAAAGTCGCCATCGGCTTTACCTTGTAAGCCATTTACTATGGCTGCTGAGTAATCATGTACAATTTTTGGATCTTCAGAGTAGCCTTCGTACGTTCTGCCCCATCGGTCGTCTCGTACTACTGCTACAGTGGGTGCAAATACCCAATCTATCCCCGTAGCCATTACCTCTACTGCAGTAATCGATGCTATTTGCTCGATTAAATCAGGATTATTCGCCGCGCCTAAACCAATGTTATGTGGAAAAAGCGTCGCGCCAATTACGTTATTATGGCCATGTACTGCATCGGTGCCCCACATAGTTGGGATACTACTGCCATCAACTGAGTCATCGACAGAAGCTTGATAAAAGCTCTCTGCTAAGGCTACCCAGTCCATTGGTGTTGCATGTTTGTCGCCATTAGGGAATGCGCCACCGCCATTAAGATATGAACCAAAGCCATATTTACGCATATCTTCAACGGTAATATCACGAATTTCTGGCTGAATCATTTGAGCAACCTTTTGCTCAAGTGTCATGGCTTTTAAATAGTTAACTATTTTAGCTTCAATATCGGCATCTTTTTTAACGGCAATATTAAGTTTTGGCCAAATTTGCGCTGTTTTAGATAACGTTTCATTAGTTTCAACCGATGTTACTGCGTCGTTTGAACAAGCCGATAAAGTACCTACTGATGCAATTAATGTTGCTAAGGCTATTTTATTAAGTGTAAAAGGGGTTTTCATTATAGAGTCTCCTGCGCTTGAACTGGTTTGCTACCGCTTAAACCATAGAACACGATAAATATGTAACATAAAATAGGTAAAACATACGAAAGTTGAACACCCACACTATCAGCAAGTGCACCTTGTAAAAGTGGCACTATTGCACCACCCACAATCGCCAAACACAAAATACCAGAGCCTTGAGCTGTATGTTTGCCAAGTCCATTTAACGCTAAACTAAAAATAGTGGGGAACATAATAGAATTAAATAAACCAACCAATAGTATTGACCACATTGCTAATTGACCCGACGTGCTCATGGCAATAACGACTAAAATAATAGCCATGGTTGCGTTAAAGCCAAGTACTTTACCAGCAGGTAATTTTTGCATTACAGCAGCACCAATAAAACGCCCAACCATAGCACCACCAAAATAATAAGTGATGTAATGAGCTGCAGCATGCTCTTTTAGCCCTGCTATATTTTCTTGTGCTAAAAAGCTTACTAAAAAGCTACCAATTGCCACTTCTGCGCCAACGTACATAAATATACCCACAGCACCTAATGTTAGGTGACGGTATTGCCATGCACTGCCTTCAATTTTTTCTGAGTTTTTAGCCGCTTCTTTTTGCTCGCTCATAATGTCTGGTAATTTAAGCCAAGCAAAAATACCGGCTAGTAAAATAAGCATTGCAGCTAAAAGGAGGTAAGGAAGTTGTACTGATTCTGCATTTTGTGCCGGTGTTAAAAAGGCATCTGACGCTGAGTCCAGAATTAACAGAGCACCAAATGATGGTGCAACCGTAGTACCTAACGCGTTAAAAGCTTGAGTAAGCGTTAAACGAGACGACGCTGTTTTTGCTGAACCCAACAAACTTACATAAGGATTTGCAGATACTTGTAATAACGTTATGCCACTGGCAAGTACAAATAAAGCGAATAAAAATACAGGATAACTATGTAAAGACGCTGCTGGGTAAAATAAGACACACCCTACTGCCGCAATTAAAAGCCCAACCACGATTCCTTTTTTATAACCAAGCTTTTTAACAATGTGTCCACTAGGGAGTGACATTAAAAAGTAAGCGCCAAAAAAGCAAAACTGCACAAGCATTGCTTGTACATACGTTAAATCGAAAACCGCTTTTAAATGCGGAATCAAAATATCATTTAAGCAGGTAATAAAACCCCACATAAAAAACAGTGAAGTTAAAGATGTAAGTGCAAAACCATAGTTTTTATCTTGGTGGTTTTGCGACTGTGTGTGTGATGTCAGTGGTGCTGAACTAGCCATGTGCTCTCCGCAATTTATTATTATAAATTGATCTTCAGTAAGTAATTAATACAAACCCCGCTAAGGCGCAGTATTTAAGAGTTGACCTGAAGATTAATTAACATTAACCTAAAAATGTAAGCGCTTTCACGGCTAATTAAATACGAACATGTTACATATTTCAACCACTTTTATTTTTAATAATGTTTTGTACCCGCTGAAAGTCAGTAAAAATAAGCGCTAAGCGTGCAATTAAGTTCTCAAAAAGGTTTGTAACCAATGACAAAAATATCATTACCATTTAATTCACCTCTATTAACAAAAGACTTTGTTTATGGTGTAGCTACAGCATCATTTCAGATAGAGGGCGGATATGAGCATCGCTTACCGTGTATTTGGGATACCTTTTGTAGTACTGCAGGTAAAATTGCTGACAATTCACATGGTCATATTGCCTGCGATCATTACAATAATTGGCAACAAGACATAGATTTAATAGAGTCTCTAGGTGTTGATGCTTACAGGCTTTCTATTTCATGGCCTCGCGTGATGACTCAAGACGGAAAGTTAAATCCTGTAGGCGTTAAGTTTTATACTGATATTTTAGATGAGCTAAAACAAAAAAATATAAAAGCCTTTGTTACTTTGTACCACTGGGATTTACCGCAACACCTTGAAGATGAAGGCGGCTGGCTCAACAGAAAAACTGCTTACGCATTTGAGCAATACGTAGAACTAATTACTAACGCATTTGGAACTCGAGTGTATTCGTACGCTACATTAAACGAACCCTTTTGCAGCGCGTTTTTGGGTTACGAAATTGGCATTCATGCCCCAGGCCTAGTCGGCAAGCAGTATGGTAAAAAAGCAGCTCATCACTTATTACTCGCTCATGGTCTGGCCATGAACGTGCTAAATAAAACATCGCCTAATACTCAAAACGGCATTGTGCTTAACTTTACACCCGCATACCCACTTACCGATAATCAACAAGACATAGACAGTGCCAAATACGCTGATGACTACTTAAATCAGTGGTACATGAAACCAATAATGGATGGTAAGTACCCCGATATAATTAACCAATTACCAAGCGATCATTTACCAGACATACACCCTGGTGATATGGAATTAATTTCTCAGCCAATTGATTACTTAGGCATTAACTTTTATACCCGCCAAGTTTATAAGGCGCATCCTACTGACATTTATGAACCCATTGCACCAACGGGTCCGTTGACTGATATGGGATGGGAAATTTATCCGCAATCGTTCACCGACTTGCTCGTATCGCTAAATAAAACATACACCCTACCGCCTATTTATATAACAGAAAATGGCGCAGCCATGCCCGATACATATAATAATGGTGAAGTTAACGACTTAGATCGTTTAAATTACTATAATGATCACTTAAATGCGGTTCATAATGCGATTGAACAAGGTGTTGTTATAGATGGCTACTTTGCTTGGAGCTTAATGGATAACTTTGAGTGGGCAGAAGGTTATTTAAAACGTTTTGGTATTGTGTATGTAGATTATAAGACGCAGCAACGCACCATTAAAAATAGTGGCTTAGCTTATAAAGAACTCATCTCTAAAAGATAAGAGTATACCCACAACTAAAAACAAGTATAAAGCGGGATAAACAATCATGGTCAGTGTAAAAGAAAAAATAGCGTATGGCTTAGGCGACACCGCCAGTAATATTATTTTTCAAACAGTTATGATGTTTTTAATGCTGTACTACACAGACGTAGTGGGTTTATCGCCTGCTGTTGTAGGTACTATGTTTTTAGCAGTGCGTATTTTTGATGCCGTAACCGACCCGTTAATGGGTAACCTTGCTGATAAAACACATACGCGCTGGGGGCACTTTCGCCCCTACTTACTTTGGCTTGCCCTCCCTTTTGCCATTATTAGTATTTTAGCGTTCACTACGCCCGATTTAGAAGGCACCGATAAAATAATTTATGCCTTTACTACCTACACTTTACTTATGGTTGTCTACACCGCTATCAATATTCCTTATTGTGCATTGGGCGGCGTACTTACGGCTGATGTAAAAGAGCGCGTGACTATTCAGTCTTACCGGTTTGTATTTGGTATGTTAGGCGGCGTTATAGTAGCGGGTTGTACTATGCCAATGGTTGAGTATTTTGGCCAAGGCGATGCAGCAAAGGGCTATCAATACACAATGACTGCAATGAGTATTTTAGGTTTTGTACTGTTTTTACTTTGTTTTTTAGGCACAAAAGAGCGTATACAACAGCCTAAAGAGCAAAACATTCCTTTTGCCCAAAGTGTTAAAGCATTAATTAAAAACGATCAATGGCGAACACTTTGCTTAGCTGCATTCTTTTTACTTACCGGGCAAGTATTAAGGCTTACGCTTGCTGTTTACTACGTAAAATACTATTTAGGTCGAGACGATTTAATCACTTTATTTATGACGCTAGGTGTTGCAGCCAGCATGGTAGGTTGTGCTTTAGCTCAACCACTTGCAAAGCGCTTTTGTAAAATAAAGGCCTATATAAGCTTACAAGTTATTGCCGCCGCTATTTGTGGTTTTAGTTACTTTATTAGTAAAGATCAATTAGTACTCGCATTTACTGCCTTTGTTTTATGGAAATTCTTTTTAGATATGGCAACCCCGTTGTTGTGGGCAAAAATGGCCGACACCATAGATTATGGGCATGAAAAAACAGGTGTACGCATTACGGGTTTGGTTTATTCAGGCGTTATATTTTTTATTAAGATGGGCGTGGCTGTAGGCGGAGCAATTGCAGGCTGGTTGTTATCTTTTTACAGTTATCAGGCCGATGCAGTACAAACTCTTGATACCCAACACGGTATTTTACTGTCATTCACTGTACTACCTGCTTTTGGCTCATTATTTGTTGCCTACATAATGAAAAAATATACACTGACTAATCAGATTGTTGAAAATATTCAATCTAAACTAACAGCTAGTTAAGATATATACTCTAAGGTATTATTTAGCCGAAGTAGTTAAGGATAAGCGAGTGAACAAATAACATGGCAACAATTTATCAAGTCTCAGAGCTTGCGGGCGTATCGTTAGCCACCGTTTCTCGCGTGATGAACAAAAATACCCGTGTAAGCGATAAAACTAAACAAAAAGTGCTTGATGCTATGGCGCAGCTTGGCTACAAGCCTAATTCAATAGCGCAATCTTTAGCCTCTAACTGTACTAACAGTGTCGGTATTTTAGTGTCTGAGTTACATGGTCCTTTCTTTGCCCAAATGATGGCAGGTATTGAGTCAGAGCTTCGTGCTGCGGGTAAACACGTTATTATTACCACCGGACACAGTGAAGAAGACAAAGAACAAGAAGGCATTGAGTTTTTAATTAGCAGACGCTGCGATGCTATTATTTTGCACGTAGAAGCCGTCTCAGACGACTACCTAATAAAACTAAGTCAAGGCTCTACACCCGTTTATTTAATGAGCCGTTACGTAGAGCAACTAAAAGACAACTGCATCAGCCTAGATAATCAATTAGGTGGTTACCTAGCCACTAAATCGATATTAAATCAAGGCCATACACAAATAGCGTATATTGCAGGCCCGCAGTTTAAAGCCGATGCTTTTAACCGCTTAGAAGGTCATAAACAAGCGCTTACAGAGGCTGGTGTTAAATTTGATCCTACGCTTTATTATATTGGCGACTTTAACGAAACTGGCGGTAGTAAAGGCTTAAAACATTTTATTGATGAAAAACTTAGCTTTACTGCACTGGTATGCGCCAATGACGAAATGGCCTCCGGTGCCATGAAGTATGCACGAGAGCACGGTTATAACTTACCAATTGATTTATCGATTGTTGGATTTGATAACGTTATTTTTGCAAACTACCTATACCCTACACTCACGACCATAGATAATCCGGTCGGGAAAATGGGCGAAATGGCTGCTAAATTAGTACTTAAAGACGTATATCAAAATAAAAACCTCGTTATAAATCGTTTTTTTGAACCTACTTTAATGCAGCGCGATTCATCAGCACCACTTATTAAATAAAAACTAAAGGCTAAAAACGAGTACTGATTTTGATATAAAAAAAGCGGCTAAATGCCGCTTTTTATAGGTTTGCTATTTAGCTAAACGATGATCACTTAACAATCCAAGGCGTTACTTTAATAACTTGCGATATATCGCCAAGCACCGCGCTATCATCTTCCCAGCTATCTTCAACTGCAAAATAACACACTGACTTTTCACACGTTATATTTTCATCATCAAATTGCATTGGGCTTTTAAATGTAACTGCTACGCCCTTTTGCTCTGGTAATAAAAACCACATTAATTTACTTACAAAAAAGCCCGACAAATCAGTTAATAGTTCATCAAGTTCTTCGTTAATGGTATATAACGACTGCTTTGAAAATACTAAACCTTCAAGTTCGTTTGCTTCTATTTGTAGCTTTAATTGGCAATCGTGTACAGGGTTGAGCGGCTCTACTACAATGACCGCTTTATCGGTATCAAGCTGCTTATCGAACGGCAATAGTAATTGTGCTTTATCGGTAAAGTTAAGTGGATACTCGTTTCTTTCGGTTAAAATAGTACCGCTTTTAATCGCACATGTTTCATTAGTACCAATATCACTAATGTAAAAGTTAACTCGCGCATATTGAAAATCGCCTTTGTTAACAATTTTTAAGCGGTCGTAAAAACCGTCATACGACATCACAAATTCTCTCGCATTTACATTAAACGCACTAATGCTCAGCAGTACTAACACAATAGCGTTGGTACAATTAAAAATGTATTTATTCATCAAAGTAGGCTCTATTTTGGCTAATCATCGTGTTTAACTCTTCTATATACGCTTCACCGCGCTCAGAGTAAGACATTAAACCTTGTGTAAGTTCAGTCGCTAAAATTGGTTTTTGCTCAAGACGTAAGTTTTCACGTATTGCGCGCAAATCTTTATAAGCAGGATGCGTATTTATGTTTTTAAAATAAGAGTTTATAGCAGCTCTTACTGATTTAAACGCAGCAACTTCGTGCGCAGCCCCGGTATTACGGCGTTTTGGCACCATGCCACAACCTTTTGTGTAACACCACTGACCAAAAAAGTTAAGGCCAATACGTGCAAAACGTGATGTGCCCCATGCAGATTCGTTTGCAGCTTGCATAAGCGCTAATTCTTTAGGAATTATATCAACACGGCGTAGTGCTTGCGTAAGTATTAGCGTATCAACCGTGGTTGGTAAGTCATACGACTTTAAAATTTTAGCAATATCTTTGTTTTGCTTTTTTTCTAAAGGTAATTCGTTTTGTAACATCATGCGTGCTATTTCGAGCTTAGCGCGTTGCTGTAATATTTTTTTATTTTCGGCTTCAACGTGCGGACGAATAAAGCTAAAAAATGCATGTTTTTTTTCTTTAACATCACTAAATTCTGAAAACTTTGGCAGTTTTACATTATGTAATGGTTTTTCTTTTTTCTTCACTTTTTTTGGTTGTTCTGACGTTTGCTCGTCTAAATCAACATCATCATTTTGTATAAACGGGTATGCAAGCGCCCATACAAAAAACACGGTTAGTAAAAGCTTAAAAATCGTTTTTAACATGTATTCTCTCTTTGAAACAACAGCTATGCATGGTTAATACACAAGCATACGAAGGCGCATTATACCTAAGCCACTTTATAAACGCGAATAACTGGGGTTTGATGACCTTTTACGGTTGAATTTTCAGCAGTGTATTTGGGTTTTAGATAAAACAGAGCCTATGTAGTGCATTTGTTCATTCGCAATTTATAAGTCCATGGGTATACTGAGCAAAGTTTAATAATATTAACGATGTGTGAGTAAGCAGTATGGATAAACAATGGCAAAGCCGAATAATAGAGCAATATAAACATCGTCCTAACGATAATCGCTCGCCGTGGCAGGTCGATCGTTCGCGTATTATTCATGCCGCTGCATTTAGGCGTTTGCAAGCTAAAACCCAAATTATGGGTATTGGCCTAAACGACTTTTATCGCACTCGCCTTACCCACTCTTTAGAAGTATCGCAAATTGGTACTGGCATATTGCGCCACTTAAAAGCGCAACATAGCGACTTTACGCACTTTCCATCAACCGGACTGCTAGAAACACTGTGTTTGGCGCACGATATTGGCCATCCGCCTTTTGGTCATGGTGGTGAAATAGCGCTAAATTACATGATGCGCGATCACGGTGGTTTTGAAGGTAACGCACAAACACTGCGCATAGTTACAAAACTTGAGCCCTACAGTAATGGGCACGGGATGAACCTAACTCGTCGTACTTTATTAGGTTTTATAAAATACCCCGCGTTTATTAATACGCTTTGGCATACAATTCCCGACGATACAACCGCTCGTGCATTTATAAAAGCAGATGATTGGCGACCTGCCAAAGGGTTGTACAACGACGATGCAGCCATATTCAATTGGATAGTAGAGCCACTGAGTCAAAACGATAAAACGTTGCTGGGTAACCATGCCGCTATTGATAAGTACCGCGCTAAAACAACGTATAAATCGCTCGACAGCGCCATAATGGAACATGCCGACGATATAGCATACGCCGTACACGACTTAGAAGATGCCATTGCAACACATGTACTTACATTAGACGATTGGCAAACTCATGCTCTACCTCATTTAAAAGCACTAAACTTTGACTGGTTAAACACCATGCTTGAATCGCTGACCCAGCGCTTGTTTTCAAAAAATGACTACGAGCGAAAAGACGCCATAGGTGAGCTGGTTAATACCTTTATTATTCATATACATTTAGATATTCAAAACGATGCCTTTGAATGCCCTATTTTAAAGTACACTGCTAAATTAGATGCCCAATACGACAGTGTATTGCAAATACTTAAGCATTTTGTGTTTCAACGTTTAATACGTGACCCCGAAATGCAGCAAATAGAGTTCAAAGGTCAAAACTTACTAATAGAGTTATTTACCGCGTTTGCTAGCGATCCGCTGCGTTTATTGCCCGAAACTACACAAGCACAATACATAGAAGCCGAAAAACAAAATCAAGGGATGCGTATAATTTGCGATTATTTGAGCGGAATGACCGACGAGTACGCTTATAAAACGTATCAACGATTGTTTTCACCTATGCAATAGCTAACTGCTAACTACTAACAAACATTAAAAAGGCCGAGTAAATTAAATTTACTCGGCCTTTTTGCTCAACTATTAAAGTTAGCTATTTTGTTAAAGCGCTTTTATAACGACTCTACGCCCATGTTATATAGCGTAAAACCAAATATATCAGCGTACTGCTCAATTGTTTTACTCGTTGGAGTACCTGCGCCATGCCCCGCATTGGTTTCTATGCGAATAAGCGTTGGGTTATTACCTGTTTGCTTTGCTTGAAGCTCAGCTGCAAACTTAAACGAATGCGAAGGAACAACGCGGTCATCATGATCGCCAGTTGTGATCATAGTGGCTGGATACTCAACACCTGCTTTTACATTATGAAGTGGTGAGTAACCTTTAATGTATTCAAACATTTCTTTGCTTTGCTCACTGGTGCCGTAGTCGTATGCCCAACCAGCGCCGGCAGTAAATGTATGGTAGCGTAGCATATCAAGTACACCTACAGCAGGAAGAGCAACTTGAAATAAGTCTGGGCGCTGAGTCATTACTGCGCCAACTAACAAACCACCGTTAGATCCACCGCGAAGTGCTAAACGCTTTTTAGACGTGTACTTTTTATCTTTTAAATACTCAGCTGCGGCAATAAAGTCGTCAAACACATTTTGCTTTTGCAATTTAGTGCCGGCATTGTGCCAGTCTTTACCGTACTCACCACCACCGCGAATATTAGCAACGGCGTACACACCACCTTGCTCAAGCCATACTGCATTAACGGGGCTAAAGCTTGGCGTTAAACTAATATTAAAACCACCGTAACCGTATAAAATAGTAGGGTTTGAACCATCAAGCTTAATGCCTGTTTTATAGGTAATTACCATCGGTATTTTAGTACCGTCTTTTGAGGTGTAAAACACTTGCTCAGACGTGTAATCATCACTATTAAAGTCAATAGCCGACTTACGATAAACACCCGATTCACCCGTAGTTACATCAAACGTATAAGTAGTACCTGGTGTTTTGTAGTTAGTGAACGAATAATAAAGCGTTGTTTGATCTTTTTTACCGCCAAAACCACGTGCAGTACCCACGCCTGGTAATGTAATTTCGCGAATTAGCTCGCCTTTTTTGTTGTACTGTTTTACCTGCGAAATCGCATCAACCATGTAGTTAGCAAAAAAGGTATCGCCACCTTTTGTAAGGTTTAGTACGTTTTTAGTTTCAGGAATTAAATCAACCCAATTTTCTGGGCTTGGATTACTTGCATCAACCGTCACTACTTTTTTGTTTGGTGCATTGAGGTTAGTAACTAAAAACAGCTTGCTGCCTTCGTTATCAATAACTGATGTATCTGAATCAGTATTTCCAACAACCGTTACAAACTCACTGTTTTCTTTTGCTAAGTTTTTTATAAACAGCTTATTGCCTGAGGTAGACGTACTAGCTGAAATAAGTAAGTAACGGCCGTCATGGGTTACATCAGCGCCTACATAGCGATGTTTTTGCTCATCAGTTTCACCAAATACAACACGGTCAGCAGACTGAGCAGTACCTAGCTTATGATAATACGCTTTATGCTGATCTGTTTTAGCCGAAAGCTCACTGCCTTTAGGTTTTTCGTAACTTGAATAATAAAAACCTTCGTTGCCTAACCAATCAATGCCACTAAATTTAACGTCAACAAGCGCTTCTTCAACTTGCTCTTTAGTATGTGCATCAATAACTATAATTTTACGCCAATCGCTGCCGCCTTCAGATATTTGATACGCGAGCAGTGAGCCATCTTTTGAAAACGATAAACCCGACATAGACGTAGTACCATCTTCACTAAACTTATTTGGATCTAAAAATACTTCAACGTCGCCGCCATCTTTACTGCGGTACAAAACATATTGATTTTGCAGGCCATCGTTTTTATAAAAATAGGTGTAATCGCCTTCAGTAAAAGGAGCGCCTATTTTTTCGTAGTTCATTAGTTTTTCAAGGCGCTGCTTTAACTTATCGCGATAAGGTATTTGTTCTAAATAAGAAAACGTTAAATTGTTTTGCGTTTTAACCCAATCGGCAGTTTCGCTGCTCATGTCATCTTCAAGCCAACGATATGGGTCGCTAACCGCTTCTTCAAAGTAGGTGTCTACGATATCGCCTTTTTTTGTTTCTGGGTATATAACTGCATTAACTTGCTTCATTGGTGCTTTTACTTCTTCTTGAGTTACCGTATTAGTTGGCTCTGAACAGCCGCTAAGCGCTACAATTACAGCACATGCTAGAGTGTGTTTAAACATCCTGAGTTCCATTCTTATTTATTAATAGTGCGCCTAAGTTATTAACTTTTAGCCCTTTTGTCTATTTAGATGCGTTAAGCGCCATTTATCGCTGTAAACAAATGTAAACTTACGCTTTAATAGCACGACCCTCATTAAAATAAAAAACAATAAAAGAGCACACTATGCAAAGTAAAAACCCCACGTTTAAAAGCTTTAAAGCCTTCTACCCTTATTATTTAAAAGAGCACCGCAACGTGATTTGCCGCCGCTTACATTTTATAGGAAGTACACTTGTTCTTGCTGTAATCGCAATAGCATTATTAAAACAACACTACAGTTTATTGTGGCTATTACCTGTTATTGGATATGGGTTTGCGTGGGTCGGACATTTCTTTTTTGAAAAAAACCGCCCTGCTACTTTTAAACACCCTTTTTACAGTTTATGGGGAGATTGGGTAATGTTTAAAGATATGCTTGTTGGAAAAATTAAATTTTAACACTATTTTTAGCACTCTTTTTTATACCAATTACTTATAAAAACAAAATTGCTTCATGCTTTAAAGTATAGGTTCTAATAAGTAGTACATAATTTATGGTACACCCATTAAATGTTAATTTAGTTAACATTTAATGGGTGTACTTTTATTTTACATTTTTAAAAAT
This sequence comes from Pseudoalteromonas sp. SWYJZ12, assembly GCF_015864395.1. Taxonomy (NCBI): domain Bacteria; kingdom Pseudomonadati; phylum Pseudomonadota; class Gammaproteobacteria; order Alteromonadales; family Pseudoalteromonadaceae; genus Pseudoalteromonas; species Pseudoalteromonas sp. SWYJZ12. Next base: position 178,299 of record NZ_JADYXH010000002.1, on the reverse strand, counting down.
ATTTATAGATCAACAGCTATTTATTGCCAGCCCAATAAAAATGGTTCCCTACCCATAATTAATTTAAACCATCCATCTCATCTTACCAGTTAATTAAACGTTAAATTTAACTTTTAAATATAATTCATTATCCATCAATTACTTAGCAATTACCTTCGCTATATAACTAAAACAATGATCATTATAAAAAACAACCAAATGTAATTATAAAAACCCTTAAATTAATTGAATGCTATTCAATTGACTGGCTTTGTTAATTAAGTATATGTTCAAGGTAACAAAAAAGTTTATACCAATCCGCTTAATTAAGTGATCTATTTTGAGGATGGAAAAACGTGTTGATATCTAGGCAAAAAATTCGCTATTTAGTTGCTCTAAATGAGAATTTTTTAACGCAGGTAACGGCACGTTTAGCCCCTAAAAATGATTAAGTATTATTGCGGGTTGGTATTAATCTTTTTGTACAAAACTAAAATAATTCAATGGGTATGGGGAAATACAGCATGAATAGAAAACCGTTATTTAAATTACAGCAATCGGTACCACAAATATTACTCGCAATGAGCGCGTCTGCTGCACTACTTGGTTCGCTCTGCGTAAATGCTGCAGAGCAAGACACTAAAGCAGAAGAAAACATCGAACAAATAAGCGTAATCGGCTCTCGCCGATTAGGCCGTACAGTAGAAGACAGCGCAGTACCCATCGATATAATTGGTGCAGATGCACTTAAAAACTCAGGCTTTACTGAAACGAATGCCCTACTTAGCAGTTTATTACCCAGCTTTAACTTCCCACAAGCATCACTTACTGATGGCAGCGACCATGTACGCCCCGCTCAGCTTCGTGGCTTGGCACCCGATCACACATTAGTACTTGTTAATGGTAAGCGCCGCCACAGCAACGCATTACTTAACTTAAATGGCTCAACGGGTCGTGGCTCATCATCGGTTGACTTAAATGCGATACCTGCAAATGCTATTGCCCGTATTGAAGTATTACGCGATGGTGCAGCAGCGCAATATGGCTCTGACGCTATAGCTGGTGTTATTAATATTGTACTTAAAAGTGCCAGCAGCGGTGGTTCAGTTGCGGCTATATATGGTGCTAACGTAACCGAAATGGACGGTGTACCACAGCTAAAATCAGTTTCTGAAGGCAGTGATGGTAATTTAGCCTTTACCGAAGGGGGCGATCGCTCTTTAACAGACGGCCAAACACTAACGCTGCAAGGTAATATGGGTTTTGAGCTTGGCGATAATGGCTTTTTAAACATCTCAACAGAATACCGCGACCGCCATTCAACTAACCGCTCAGACTACGATAACCGTGAAAACTACGCACGCATAGATGACGGTTCAGTAGACGGTGCGCTTGACCCACGTGAACTTACCGTAAATCGATATAACCATAACTTTGGTAATGGCGATGTTGAAGATTTTTCAATGTTTTATAACGCAGGTTACCAGTTAACAAACGAAGTCGACTTATATTCGTTTGGCTCTTACAGCAAACGTGAAGGCGAAGGCGGCGGGTTTTATCGCCGTGCAAGCGATAGCCGTAATATAGAAGAAGTTTACCCTGACGGCTTTTTACCTGTTATTACCTCAGACATAGATGACTTTTCACTGGCACTTGGCGCTAAAGGTTTTGTAAGTGAATGGAATTACGATGTATCGGCCGTATATGGTCAAGATGCATTTGAGTTTGGTGTTATAAATAGCTTAAATACCTCATACGGCCCTACTAGCCAAACAAGCTTTGATGCAGGAACACTTACCTACGATCAACTTACTTTAAACGTTGATTTTAGTCGCGAAGTAGACGTCAGCTTTTTAGAAAGCTCTGTAAACGTAGCTGTAGGTGCTGAGTATCGCCGCGAAGGATACCAAATAGATGCAGGCGAAGAAGCATCATATGCACAAGGCACATTTGGCCCAGGAGGCGCAGTAACCGACCCTGTTGATGGCCCATTTGGCGCAGCGGGCGCACAAGTATTCCCGGGGTTTACACCCGAATCAGAGGGCGATAACAGCCGCCACAACGTGAGCTTATATATAGACCTTGAAACCTACCTAACCGACGATTGGAATTTAGCGGTTGCCGCCCGTTATGAAGATTACTCGGACTTTGGCGATACACTTAACGGTAAAATTGCAACTCGTTATTCATTAACTGAAGACCTAGCACTACGCGCCTCTGTATCTACTGGTTTTAGAGCACCTTCTTTGCAGCAGCAATACTTTACCTCAGTAGCCACTGTATTTGTTGATGGCGAACCAACCGAAACAGGTACGTTCGCACCAAGCAGCGATGTAGCAAAAGCACTGGGCTCACCAGGTCTTGATGCTGAAGAAGCAACAAACTACGGCGTTGGTTTTACATGGTCTACCGACTTTAATTTCAGCTTATCGGTTGATTACTACCAAATATTAATTGATGACCGCATTGTGCTATCAAACAACTTATCGGGTGCTGCTATTGCCGATTTACTCCAAGGCACAGGCGCTAACCAAGGTCGTTTCTTCTTAAATGCAATTGACAGCAAAACCCGTGGTGTTGATGTGGTTGCCTCATATAATGTAGCAACTGATGGTTACGGCGATTTAGCCTTTAACCTAGGTTATAACTACGGCAAAAATGAAGTAACAAATATTATCGACCCACCAGCAGAGCTTCAAGGTGCAGGGTTTGATCAAGACAACTTGTTCTCAGGCACTGAGCTGCGTCGTTTTGAAGTAAGCACACCGCGTAATAAGTACAACTTAAGCGCAACATGGACTAACGACGACATACGTACAACGCTTAGAACAACACGTTACGGCGAAACTCAAGACCCTTCAGATAACCCAGAACGTAACGAAGTGCTAAAGCCTAAATGGATAACCGACTTAGATGTAGCCTACTCGCTTAGTGAAAACGTATCGCTGAGCTTAGGTGCTAATAACATTTTTGATGTTTACCCAGATGCAACCCGTGAAAATGTTGACGATGTAACCACCTTCTCACGTTTATTTGCTTACTCTAGCTTCTCGCCGTATGGATTTAACGGACGCTACGTGTACGGTAAAATAGAAATGAAGTTCTAATAAGCACAGCTTAAAGTAACCAAACACACAAAAGCCACCGATTAGGTGGCTTTTTAATGCGAGTTGCTATTAAATCTATAATTAGATTTTAGTTAACCAGCCGTGCTTGTCTTCACTTTTACCCCATTGAATATCGTTCAATGCTTGGCGAAGGCGCGCAGTCGTAGGGCCTGGCTCGCCAGTACCTACTTTGTATTCTTTATCGTTATGAATAAACGTACCCACAGCAGTTAGTACAGCTGCAGTGCCCGAAAGCGCCGCTTCAGTACCTGGTTTAGCAGCACGCTCTAGTAGCTCAGTAACGCTAAAGTTACGCTCGCTTACCGTCATACCTAAATCTTTTGCAATGGTTAAAATACTGTTGCGCGTTACACCATGTAAAAACGTGCTATCAAGCGCTTTAGTAATAATTTCGTTGCCATCAATAAGTATAAAGTTAGCAGCACCGGTTTCTTGTACGTCGCCACCAGGGCAAAATAAAATTTGATCTGCTTGATACTTAGTTCGTGCAGCACTTATAGGTGCTAGAGCACTGGCGTAGTTACCACCACTTTTTACCATACCCATGTGCGGAGCGCAGCGCATGCCATCTTCTTCAAGCAATACGCGCAGTGCTGTTGCACCACCTGCAAAGTAATCACCTACTGGCGATAGTAACGTGTATAAAAGCGAGCTCATTGATGGCGCAGCTGCTTTACCAATTGCCGCCTCAGTACCAATGTGCGTTGGGCGAATATACATAGAGCCTGGTGGTAATGGCGTTTCATCTGCGTATTCACGCATAATATCGATAATCATCGTTTTTAGCATATCACTGTCAAAACTCGGTAAGCTTAATAGCGCTGAGCTTTGTTGCATGCGTGCAATGTTTGCATCCATTCTAAAAAGATAAACAGAACCATCTTCATGGCGAAAGGCTTTTAAGCCTTCAAAACATGTACTTGAATAATGAAGAACGTGCGCACCAGCATGAAGTTCAAGTTTATCGGAAGGGACAATTGAGCTTTCGCTCCATTTATTATCAGAAAAACGAGCTTGAATCATCTGCGGCATAAACACGGTACCAAATGCGGCCATTTTAATCTCTCTTGTGTGGTCTATTTCCCTCCATTGTATGACAATCACCCGCCATTTAACCATAGCTAAAGTAAGGCTTTTTTAATTAACTATGAGAATTTTTTGCAAGTGCTGTTTACTAATCAACCGTATTGAGTGCAATAAACAAAAAAATCGGTCAGTGTAGTTACACAGACCGATTTTTTCATTCGTTAATTAAAACATGTTTATTTAAACGAATATTTAATAATACGTTTTAACACCGACGTATACTGTCTAAAAAATCCACCCGTATGATAATCAACACCGTGTTTTTTCAAAACAGCTTGTACTTGAGGTGCTACTTCTTGATAGCGCGAAGACGGCATATCAGGAAATAAATGATGCTCTATTTGACAGCTCAAATGCCCTGTTAAAACATGAAACCAATGCGGCCCTTTAATATTAGACGAACCCAGTACTTGGCGGTAATACCACTGCCCTTGGGTTTCGTTTACGCAGTCTTCTTGTTTAAAAGTTTGCGTTTCTTCAGTAAAGTGACCACAAAATATTATGGTCGATGTCCATAAATTACGGATTAAGTTAGCTACTAAATTCCCCGCCAATACCCATAAAAATAAAGGCCCTGCAAGTAACGGAAATATCGCATAATCTTTAATTAACTGGCGAGCGCCTTTACTAAAAAAGCGCTGCTTTAATGTAGAGTGTGATACAAGCCCTTCGCGGTTTTCTTTCTTTTTACCAATAAAAACACGCTCTGCAGCCAACTCGTGATACGACACGCCCCACTGAAATAACACACTTAAATTAATATACGTAAAAAACTGCCATACATTTTTAAAACGCCACTTAAAATCATCGCTTAAACGCAACAAGCCATAACCAAAGTCTCTGTCTTTACCAATAATATTTGTATACGTATGGTGCTCAAAGTTATGAACGCGGTGCCAACTTTGTCCATCGCACGCTATGTCCCACTCATAATGTTGTGAGTTAAGTTGCTTGTCGTTCATCCAATCGTATTGACCATGCATTACATTGTGGCCAATTTCCATATTGTCTAAAATTTTAGCCAGCGCTAGTAATAACACGCCTGCAACCCACAATAAAGGCTGAATAAAACCAAGCATTAGCAAAATTCGCCCGCTCCATTCACACACTCGCTGTTTGCGCACAACAGAGCGAATATAGTCGGCATCTTGTTGGCCAACTTTGCCAAGGGCCTCCATTTTAATGGCATCTAGCTCGCTTGCGAGCATGTCATAGTTAATGTTTTTCATAATTGTAACTCCAAATCACTAACAGGTTGGCTTACGCAAAGTTGTATTAATTGCTCGCCGTTGTCACTCAATTCACCTGTTTTTAAATTACGTACCACGCCTGACTTTTTAATACATTGGCATTGATGGCAAATACCAATACCGCAACCGCGTTTAACGGGTAGCTTGTTTTCTTCAAACTGAGTCAGTAAAACATCGTTGCCCGATACAATATGGGCACTGGCGTTAATTTTTACATTAAATTGGCTGTCATCGTTTAAGGTAGGCAGCGCCAAACCAAAGGCCTCTTGGTAGTAATTTAGCTTATGCGTTTTAGCAAAATCGCTCACCGTTTGCATAAATGCTGCAGGGCCACAGCAGTAAATATCTGGGTTTTCCCACGGCTTAATATTGCTGGTTATATCGCTTGATTGCTCACGCGTTAATAATAAAAACGAAAAATGCTCAAATTGCGCTGCCAACTCACTTAGCTCATCAACACATTGATGCTCAGTGGCTTTTGCGTAATACACCAACGACACTTTTTGCGTAGTTTGGCTTAAGTAATCATCAAGCATAGCCAGCATAGGTGTTATACCCGACCCACCGGCAATAAAAGTGGCTGGCGTGTGTGTGTTTTTAAATACAAAGTCGCCGCTTGGCGCAGAAATATTGCACCACAAACCCGCTTTTAATGCGCTACTAAGTAAGCCAGTAAAGCGCCCTTGCGTATTTGTTTTGATTAGTAAACGCACTAACCCAGTATTTTTAAATTGCTTAGCGCTTGAGGCCACGGTAAAAACGCGTGTTAATAATCGCCCATTAATTTCAAGCGTTAAACTTATATGCTGCCCTGATGTATGCGCCCGCCATTGTTTGCTTGGTTTAAGTTGCACACTTAAAAAACCGCCATCAAGCACAGCGGTACTAACTACTTGCGCTCTAAACTGCCCTGCACGCCACGCAGGTTTAAACACCTGCATTATTGGCTCTATGTAGCCTGCAAAACTTTGATGGTGTAAAAACCATTTTGAAAATTGGTTTAATACTTTAATTATCATCACTATTAATCTCTTGGATCGTAAAATACTTAACGTTTGAACTTACACGTGTACGCTCAAACTTCAGCGCACAAGTGTACGCTGAAATTTTTAGTTTTCAACCCCAATAGAGTAATTATTCAATTTTTTATTAGCGCTAATTGCTAAAACAATTTTCTGTTAAAAGGCCATCGTATAAAAATATAAGTGTGCATTTTTCATTCAACTCAACGCTTAACAAATTTATTTATGCCATGTTAAGGTTATGTAAGATTGGATTAATTTTGGAAGCCATAATGATAAATTTAATGTCACATAACACACTCCCTAAACTAATAAGTGCAGGCTTGGCTGTTGCTATATTTGCTATTAACGCACCCGCAAATGCAAAAAGCGATTACGTAAAAAACTATAAACAGCTCGATACTTTACCGCTTAACGTTAACGCAGTAACAGCGGCAGAAGGTGTGGTTATACCTTGGGCTATTGAGCCTTTAGCTAATGGTGATTTACTAATATCTGAGCGCAGTGGAACGTTATTTTTATTACCTAAAAATACAACTACGTTAGCTAAGGTTTCAGGGCTGCCCAACATTGAAGCTAATGGCCAAGGTGGATTGCTTGATTTAGCACTACACACCGATAGCAAGCAAAACCAATGGCTGTACTTTAGTTACTCAAGTAGTGAGGGCAAAGGAAGCGGAAGTAACACCGCCTTAATGCGCGCCAAGCTAAGTAGCGATCATACGCAGCTATCTGATCAGCAATTGCTATACAAAGGCGAGCATAATAGTACCAAAGGCCAGCATTACGGCAGCCGTATTGTGTTTGATAATGAAGGTTATGTTTATTTTTCAATTGGCGATCGCGGCTCGCGCGACATAAACCCGCAAGATCTCACTCGCGATGGTGGTAAAATTTATCGCTTACACGATGATGGCCGTATCCCAAGCGACAATCCGTTTGTTAAACAAAAAGATGCAAAACATGCAGCATGGTCTTATGGGCACCGTAATCCACAGGGCATGTGGTTTGATAATCAAAATAATATTTTATGGTCTCACGAACACGGACCACGCGGCGGCGATGAGCTTAATATAATAAAAAAAGGCGCTAACTACGGATGGCCTTTGGTAAGTTATGGCGTTAACTACAGCGGTACCACATTTACAGACCTTAAAGAAAAAGACGGCATGCAATCGCCCGTATTACACTGGACCCCTTCAATTGCACCTTCCGATATGCTGTATGTAACGAGTGATAAATACCCCAAGTTAAAAGGTAAGCTATTACTAGCATCAATGAAATTTGCATTCATTAGCGCACTAGAGCTCTCAAAAGGTAAGGTTGTTAAGCAATATAAAATACTCGATGGAATAGGCAGAGTACGCAGCTTAGCCCAAGGCAGTGATGGTTTTATTTATTTAGGTATTGATGGCCAAGGTATTAAACGCCTAGAGCCAGAAATGTAAACATTAGCACTAGAACCAGAACTAGCACACAGTACGTTAATAATTACACCGTGTTTACTTTGCGCTTTAAAAGCGCAAAGTAAACATTTTCACCAAACAAAGAACTATTAAGCCCATTAATGCGTACACTAATTACATATAATTTAATAAATTAAGAGAATACTAATGTTTTCATTTTTAAAGCCTGATCCCGTAAAAAAACTGCGTAAAGAATACGACGTAAAACTAGAGCAAGGCATGCAGGCACAAAGAAAAGGCGACATTAAAAGCTTCGCTATGTTAAGTGCAGAAGCCGAAAAAATCTGGAGTGAAATAGAAACTCTAGAGGCTAAAAAAGCCAAATAACACCAATCATGTTAAGTTATTAGACATTTATAGCGACGGATAAATAGAGTGATAACAAGGCATAAATTTCGACATGTAGTTGTTCTACATAAGAAATTTATAACGCCGTTAACGCTTTATTTAGCACGCTAGAAAGGCTAAATATTTAAGTCGATTGGTTTAAGTACATCGTGTCTGCCCTGTTTTAAAAGAAGGAAGACGCGTTTAGTAAATAATTAATGACCTCCTTTTTACAGCTTCCACCATCCCTAAACCACCTTTTATAATATGCTTACACAAACAAGTGTACTTAAAGCGGTTACTTGCATTATCGCCACCGTTTTTTAGTGACTATTAAATGATTTAAAATCGGATTTGGTTTTCATTTTAAATATTTAATTGCTGTATTTATGTACCGCGCTGGCGTTTTTCCTCATAAGTCTAAAAATGAGGACGTTTTCCTCTTTTCTGCATATTATTAAAAGAACATCCCGACTTAAAGTTTAATACTCGCAATGTGTTACAGGATTTGTTATTAATATTAAAAATAATTAAGAGGACATACTTTGCTCATAAAAAGAGGAAAGTGTCCTCGATAAAGCTGTTATAAGCCCAAATAGGCTCTCTGCAAAACTTGCACAAATTATAAGGAATTTATGGTGTTTGAAATTATTGCTACTGTTGCAAACTTAGGAGCATTAACTGTAATTGGTTTTATTTATACTGCTTATGTAAAAAATCTTCGAGCAATGAATAACCTTAAAGAAACCCAACTTAAAGTTGCAGAGCAAAATGTTAAACTATGGAAAGATAAAGCTATAGAACTAGAGCGTAAATCCCCCGAATTTGTTGAAAAACAGCTAAATGAAAGAATTAAAATAAGAGAAGAAGAAATCGTAAGGCTTGCAAAAGATAGCGACAATCATGTAGAAAAAATATCATTAAAAAATGATGAGATTGAAAAACTCAATGAAGCTGTTAATAAAGCACATCAATATCGTAAAAGTATTTCTGTTTGGGATCGCGATCAAAGAGACTTTATTGAAATACCTCACTCTGAATTAGAACAAAAACCTATTGGCTCACTATGCGTAGACTCAGCAAGTTTAATGATTTGCGATCCCTTCTACTTAAAAATGCGTGATGATCAAGAAAAAGAAGATTTCCAAACACAAACAAAAAAATATAAAGTTGTCGAAACTGGCGAGTTTTTTTGTACCGATCTGAATGATGACTATACCGATATGGAGTTGTTAGGGCTTGATGACGAATTAACTCCAGAACAAATGCTGGCTATGGGGTTAATTGAAGAAGTTGAATATTCTGGTGATTTACCTGCTATTGAATCAACTTACATCAAAGGTGACTTTATTGATCCTGAACGTGTATACCGCCAAGTTAGGCATTACTCATTTTTAAATGGCAGAGTTGGTGCTGGTATTTCAATATCTTTAGGTGGCGATGGTGTTTATCCCGTTTCTGTGGAAAGCTACAAGGGTGAGCTTCAGCGTATCATCATAGATATATAAATGGGCTTATAAAACAACACGCCCTGAGGTGGACAGCAAGCTCTAAAGCTCACTTTCCACCGCAAATTATAACAGCGGTGATCCCTTGCTTTTCAATGCTGTTAAGTAAGTTGCGAAATTAGGATGACACCCATCCTAATTACCTTGAACCGGCTTTACTTTAGGTAAAAAGCGGAACATTACAGTGAATAAAGGCTACTCAAACATCCGTAATCCCTTCCAAAACGCCAATTAAAACAATATCAAACACTTCAATATTCTGCGTAAAAATACAGTAATCGATTGAACCAAAATAGGAACTCAGCTATGGTTTATTTATCAATAAAAATAAATAAAAAACGAGTTAATCTACAGGCTCGTTAGCTAGCAATGTATATTACTACATTGTGACTATTACTATTTCAAGGAAGTAAATTTTGGAATCAACAAAAAAAGAAATTGAAAAAGTTGAAGTTAGCCTTCGGCTTCAGTTTATTCATAAACCGCTCAACCAAAAATGGTTCAGAGGTAAATACCCTTTTTTGATTCAAAATGAACCTTTTAAATATGGATTAAGAGTTAAAAATATAGGAAGTACAGCATTTTCTGGCGCTAGTATTTCTAAATTTAGAATGATACATCAACCAACACGGTTAGGCCAAGATGCGCAGAACCACCCTAAAATTAAGCCACTTAACCCAGAAGAAGAATACGAGTTTTACTTTGATAGGTATACTTTGTGGCACGAGGGCTCTATAGAGACAAGTTGCTCACTAATTCCCGACAGTGAAAAAGAAACAATAATGACCTATCAGCATCATCGAGATCATGATGTTGATGAAAAATATAAAGAAAATGAATGGTGGCATGACTATTATTGCCAAAGCCAGCAACAACTACTCCAAACTAGAACTAACAATTTAATCCTTGGGTTAACTGTAATTACTGTCGTAGAAGCTATTTTTGGTTTGAGTAATGTATTAAAAATGGGGGCTGGGATACTTGCTTGGACATTTAATTATATTTATCAAATGTTCGCGTGGCTTGCTAGCTAACAACACGCCCTGAGTATGCGTATTGAAACAAATAACTTCTGTTGATCCGAAAGTCTTGTTACAAACATTGATTGTTTCCGCTCAAATATTCGTGATCAACAGAAGCATATTCCATGTATTAATGAGATAGGTAAATACATTAATTAATAGAACGGAGTAACTATAAGAACTTCAAACGGAAAAAAATACAGTTAACTGTTTTCACTCCGTTCAACATTTTAGCCAACTACATTTTTTCGCTTAAGTAGGCGTTATATTTCTTAAAAGGTTGAGTATTATCATTATGGACGAAGATAAATATCAGGTAGGAATTAAAGCGAATTTCATTAGCCTTATGTTACTTGAAGACGAGCTCAAACATTTTGATTTTATCCTTTCTAAGCCAATAGAAGAAATGCGAGACTGGATTGAAAAGCTTCGTGCGACTAGAGCCGTTTTTCTCACTTTATATAATATTAAAGATCTAACGACAAAGCTCAGGATTCAAAACCTACCTGAACATACAGCAAAAACAAAATCACTTAGAAAAAAACTGGAACTGGCAAACCATTTTAGGAATAAAGGTATAGGTCACCTTGATACAGAACTTCTAAAAAGAGCTGTTCAATGGAACCCATTGATGTTCGTAAAAGAACAAAAAGATACTACGGAGTTGAGGCTTGCTGATGCTCACCGAGCAGTAATTGAATCTTGTATAAACTCATATATTAATAAAGATGGCGTTCAAAAAGAGTTTGGTCATGAAATCGACTTGTTTTATTCTGAAGATACTGAAGAGTTTTATAAGTATTTAAAGTCAATAGTGGTGGATTCATTGGAGTGGATTTTGTTTTCTAAAAACATTCTGAATGAGAAAATAAACTATCACACAACGGAAGATATATTTGAGCTAGCCTCTGTAGCTGGCGCAACAAACTTTGATTTAAAAGGTAATTCAGATTTGAACTTTTGTAAGGCTGATTCAAAAACTAATATGGATAGAGGGTTAGAAAAATTAGCTTCGCAGGGTTTACCACAAGATGTTATCAATTTGATTAAGAGTAAATACGAAATATAACAAGAACTTTAAACGGAATTTGCTCTTTCCCCCATTTATTAGGTCTCATGATTATTTTCATCATAAACATTCTCAGGACTTATTTGCATTAGTAGTGCGGGGTTATCTATTGGTTTAAACCCGTATTGCGCATAAAGGCCATGTGCATCAGAAGTCGCTAATAAAAAGCGCCTGAGCCCTTGCAGCTCAGGGTGCTCTACTATCGTTTTAATAAGTAACTTACTCAGCCCATTTCCTTGCGAGTGCGGGGCAATAAATACATCGGCTAAATAGGCAAAGGTTGCTTTATCGGTCACTACCCTGGCAAAGCCAACTTGTTCGTTATGAGCGCTGTAAACACCAAAGCACATTGAGTTATCAATAGCCGATTGCATCACGCTTTTAGGAATGCCTTTGGCCCAATAGCTATTAGCAATAAAGTTATAAATAACGTTAAAGTTAAGTTTGCTTTTGTCTGTGCTAATTGAGTAGTTACTAATTTTTGCGGTCATAAGTTAGTAGTCTTTTTTTTACCAATGTTTTTATAAACATTCTTATAGAAAGCCTTTAACGTTCCTATAGTCTATAAATAATCTTTAACGTTTTTTAGCTGTTTGTCGTGTACCTTTGAAAGCACTAACAGCGAGCAAATAGCCCCAAATAACGCCAGTCCCATATCTGATTGGGTATCCCACACGTAACCTTGAGTGCCTAAAAACGCTTCTGCGTTTTCGCCGCTTAATACTGCAACCCACCATTCTATTAATTCGTAAAACGCGCTAAATGCCAAACATACCGAAATAACAAAGGTGATTAACCAGCCTCGACCATTTACTACTTTTTTGCGCAGTAAAATTTCGCGTGCTAGTAGTGCAGGTACAAACCCTTGAAAAAAGTGCCCTACTTTGTCGTAGTTATTACGCTCGCTACCAAATAGGTTATCGAACAAAGGGACTTCGGCGTAGGTGTAATGCCCGCCAATCATCAGCACAATGCAATGCGCTAAAATAAATGTATATAAAATAGGAGTAAGTTTAAAGTGGCTATAGGTACTTGCTAGCAGCACTAAACCAATAATTGCGGGGATAACTTCAAGCAGCCATGTAAATTGATCTTTTGGGTTAATACCAGACCAAATTAATACAATAAAAAACAGGCTCAGCCATAAATACTTCATTTAGAATCCTTTTCTAAATTGATCAAATTTACGGCATTTTACGCCTTTGAAATAAACGACGCTACCTATAGTTTGTTTTTGCAGTAATGCGATTAAACAAAGTAGGAAAAAAGCGCTTAATTGTAGGCGCCCAACCACTTAAACCTTTGCCAATAATCACTTCGTCTTTTTTATTACTAATGGCACGAATCATTTTTGAAGCTGCTACGCTTACATCCATGCCATTTTCTATCGACTCTTCTGGTTTATTTTGCGCTATGCCTTGCTCGTTTAGTGAGTTATGCGCAATTGCTGTTTTAATAGAGCCTGGGCAAATTGTTAAACAATGAATATTATGTTGTGCTACTTCTGCACGTAGGCAATCCATAAAACCAACCACCGCATATTTAGAACCCGAATAACCTGTTCTAAATTTTGAACCAACTTTACCCGCCACACTACTAATAGACACAATTGAGCCACTGCGCCTTGCCACCATAGCAGGCAATACAGCTTTAGTAAGTGCAATTAAGCCAAAGTAATTAACCTCCATTAATTGGCGATACACGTTAAAGTCGTTTTCTAGAAATAAACTGCGCTGCGATACGCCGCCGTTATTAATTAAAATATCAATTGCAGGAAGCTCGCTCATTTTTGCTGTTATTGCACTCAGTACATGCTCTGGCTGGGCTAAGTCCAGCGGCACAACTAAGTGCCCTTCACCTTTAAGCGTTGCTTTTAAATCGTTTAGTTTATCTACATTACGCGCCGATAAAATAACGCGCGCTCCAAGCTCGGCAAATTGTATAGCAAGCTCTTTACCAATACCTGATGATGCGCCGGTGATCCACACGGTTTTATTATTATATTGCATGCGTTATCTGCCTTTTATTGTTATTTATTAAGTTTTATTAAGGTACTTAGTAAAATATTTTACGCCTTTGTAGGACCTGCTATTGCGTTTACTTCATCTTCTAATGTTTTGTAAAAACCCATTAAAAATAGTAGTTCAACAGTTACGTACAAAGGGCCAATAATTAAACCAATTAGGTCATCTACAAATGCCGGTTTTTTACCTTCGTAATAGTGCCCAATAAACTGTAATACCCAGCCAAATACAAACACACCTACGCCAATACTCAACCACGGCCAAAACGCCATTGCCGCAATAGGCTGAGCACCAACAAGGAGTAAAGTGAATATCACGGCCATAATAAAGCCAAGCGAAAAGCTCAGCATAAAATAATAAACAACCGACGCTAATACAAAAAATTGTGCACCATCAATTACTACACTACCAAGGGGTATTTGAATGCGCGCTAGTAAACACAACGCTGCAAATACAATGAGCGGAATACCAATAAAGTGCGTTAGTACGTTACGCTTAGAACGATGATACAAACCATATTTACCAAGTTGCTGTTGAAGTGTTTTCATTGTTTTGCCTTTCTTTTTATATATAAAACTTACTTTAGCAAAAGTAAGCACAGCAACAATGTCAGGTATCCGACATTTTGTAAATTAAACAAATGCAGAAATTATTTTACCCGGCTCATGCTCACCTTTCATATCCGTTCGCTCGCGCCCTTTTTGATACTCTTGCTCAAGCATTTTTTGAAGTTCCTCTATTTTATCAGCAATTGCGCTAGGGTCTGCGCCCTCACTTTGCTGTTCTTTAATGAGCTCTTCTATTGTCGCTTTTAGCTCGTCTATTTTGTTTTTGTTTACACCTAAGCGCTGATAAACAAGCGCTTCTTGAGCACTTTCTAAAAACGTTGGTTCTTTAGGGGCTGAGGTAATGCCTTTAGCATCACTTGTTTTTTCATTAGGGAGGGTATTAGTTGCCGCAACTTCGCTTGAACCTGCCGCTTTATTTACTGTAGGAGAGTTATAATTACTATATTGATTTTTAAAGGTTATTGTAGTCATTAGCTCAAATCCATTGTTGCGTTACATTATCTGTAGCAATTTTGGTTCCAACTAAATAAAACAGTCTCTATTTAAGCTTGTGTAGCACGCGCCTGTAACTTTTGTTTATCTAAAACAGTTATGCGTTGATACCCCAAACTAATGGCTTGTAGGCTAACAAGCTGTTGCAGTATTTGATTAATAGTTTGGCGCGTTAGGTAGGTCATATCAGCAAGTTGCTGCTGAGATAAAACAAGCGGTGTTAAGTGCTCTGTATGCTCGCTGAGCATTAAAAGTCGATTGCATACTTTTTGCTCAGCACTTAGTAATGCGTGATCTTCCATTGAGGTAAACATTAGGCGTAACTTTTGTGCCAGCAATAAACCAAACTCTTGCCAATATTGTGGCTGTTCGTTTAATAGCTGTTCAAGCTCGCGTTGGGGCACGTAAAAAAGCACAACATCAGTTTGCGCATATACATCATGAGTACGCAGGCCACCATCAAACAAGGTAACTTCGCCAAACCACAGTGATGAATCAATAAAGCTCAATACGGCTTCTTTGCCTTCGTTACTTACGCCACTAATACGCACCACGCCGCTAAGCACGGCATAAATTCCATCGTGCTTATCACCTCGCAAAAATAATGATTGCTGAGCTTTTAGCGAGAGCGTTTTGCCCTGCGTTAATAAAAAGCTTTTTAAATAAGCGCTACGGTTTTTAAACCAATGCCCTTGCTCTATTACGTTTTGCTGCTGTGGAGTCATTATTTACTGCATTTGCTTATTAAATGGCTGTTTTTCGATAACCAATTTTTTAGGGAAATTTAAATCGGTTGCTATAACAAAATCATCGTAAGGATCATTACCCGAAAACAGCTCAGTTATTAATGTATCGTTTTTATAAACATTAACGGTTACACCGCTGCCCATACCGCCTGAGTTAATAATATAATAATGATATTCGCCGTTACTAAAAAATAAAATACTCTCGCCAATACGCCCTACTTGCCTGTAGTAACTACCAAATGGAGCATCCGGTGTTGCTTCTTTTTCAAGCCCTATGTCATTAACTCTACCAAATCGATAACTAAGCGATGAGTCATCTTTTGCAACACAAATAGAAAGCACTTTATCGGTAGGTTCTAACTTGTAGGCTGTACTTTCATCTGGGTTACGCACAACTTTATGCATTTTTGCGTTAATGTAGGCTGCTTCATTACTTTTACAATGTGTTGCTAGCATACCGACCACTAAGGCGGGTTCGTTTGTTTGAGCTGCTGGAGGTGTGTTTACTTTGTTATTAGTGGGTAAGTTACTTGCATTATTATTTAGCTGAGGGCTATCTTGCATTGCCATACTTTGGTCGTCACAACCAAACAGTGCAAACAAGAAGAAAGAATAAAAGCTCGCTAAAAATTTAATGCGCATAATAAAATCCATCTATGAGAGAACCTTTAAAATAGCGATAAAACTAGCGACCCGCAACACTCTTATGCGCATTACTTTATAAGTTTATTTTTAAACCATCTTCTGCAAAAACTACGTTACTTTTTAGTGATTTAATTAACGATTTTTTAAACAATTGCCGATTTTTTAATGACCGATTCATAAAATGAGATAGAACCGCCGCTTGATGCGTTTTCATCAATTGCGTTGTACATAATCACTACATCGGCATTTTCGCTAAGTTAGCAAATGTACCTATTTTTTAGTTGAGTGACCAACGGCCGATTTATTAATTTTAGCTTGTATTAAAAGCTGATTAAAACACCTTATAAAAGTGTGTAAATAACTAAATTAATCAATAATTGGTTTTCTTATAATAAAATGTTGTTACAGCACTATTTCAAACGGTTTTTTATAACCACCTGTAATTTATAATTTAAATAAAATTAAATTTAAAAAAATACATTTTAAGAACAATTTAGTCTCATTTTATTAAAACAATAGTTGACCCTATTTAAAATTTAAACTAGCATTTCTGGAAGCGCTTCCACAAAGCTCAGTTAAATGAACCTTTCTGGAAGCGCTTCCATACATTTGACAATGTTTATAATTACACAATAACAGCCCCATACAGCTGTTAATAATAATGATAAAAGTGCGAGGGAAACCGAATGTCTAACCATATTGTAAGAAAAACAAAGATAGCGACCAGCCTATCTCTGATTTTAGGCGCATCAATCTCTTTACCTGTGTATGCACAAGAAGCAAATACAGATGTTGAAGTAATTCAAGTTACTGGTTTTAAAAGCAGTATTAAAGAGTCAACTCGATTGAAACGCGACGCCGCAGGTGTTGTAGATGCAATATCAGCTGAAGATATTGGTAAATTCCCCGATACCAACTTAGCCGAGTCGCTACAGCGTATTACGGGTGTGTCGATTGATCGTTCAAATGGTGAAGGCTCTAAAGTAACTGTTCGTGGTTTTGGTCCCGACTACAATATGGTAACCCTAAACGGTCGAACTATGCCGGCAGCTTCATTGCCTTCAGGCGGTGGTACACCAAGCTCTCGTGCTTTTGACTTTGCAAACTTAGCGTCTGATAGCGTTAAATCGGTTGAAGTATATAAAACAGGTAAAGCAAGTATTGCATCAGGTGGTATTGGCGCAACAATTAATATTAATACGGCTCGCCCACTCGACAATCCAGGCTTTGTTTCAAGCATTGGCGTAAAAGCATTACACGACTCAACAAACCGCATTGGTGATGACATAACACCAGAGCTTTCGGGCTTAATTAGCTGGACCGACAGTGAAGCTAAATTTGGTGCCTCGTTAACTGCAAGCATGCAACAGCGCGATAGCTCATCAACAGGTGCGTTTGTAAATCAATGGAATACATCTGCTTTTGACGGCACAATCCCACAAGCAGCAGACGATATTGTTTTAACTAATGCACCCGCTGTTGGTCAGCTTTATTCAATGCCATCAGATTTGCGCTACACCATTGCCGACAGAGAACGTACTCGTACAAACGCACAATTAACTCTGCAGTACAGCCCAATTGACGATTTAACAGCCACGCTTGATTACACATACTCTAAGCAAGACTTGTTCGAAGCCCGTGCTGAGCAATCAATATGGATGGATAACTACAAAAGCGCGCTAACATTTGACGATAACACGGTAAAAACCCCTATTTACTACCGAGAAGAACGTCGCGATCAGCAAACACGCGATTTAGGTTTAGCGTTTCAAGAGCTAAACCAAGTTAACCAAAACGACTCTATTGGTTTAAACGTTGAATACTATTTCAATTCAGAATTGAGCTTTATGTTTGATGCGCACAATTCAAAAGCCACTAGCAAACCAGATGCACCTTACGGCAGCTGGGTAAATGCAGGCTTGGGCGCAAACGTAGTTAACGCACAAGAAGTTGATTTTAGCCGTGAGCTTCCATCAATGAGTATCGATTTTGATGATTGCCGCCGAGACAACCTAAATTGTAATAACACGTTAGATGCCTCTGATGTGGGTACGTCTATTTTAGATTCTAACTTTGCTCGCCAAGAGTCTGAAATCACAGAATTTAGAATCCATGGTAAATACGAAATTGAAAACGGCGCAATTGACTTTGGTATAGAGTCTCGCTCTATGGAAAGCCATTCACTGCAATCACTTACACGTAATACAATGGGTAACTGGGGGATAGAAAACCCAGGCGAACTACCTGATGGCTACCTAAACCCAACAAACTTTTTAGCTGAGTTTGACGACTACGATACATCGGGCTCGTTCAACCAAGGTTATACCGGCAGCGCATCGCAAATTGGTTACTGGGCAGGTGAAGAGTACGGCTTTAACTTTGCAGCCGATGGCGCATTTGCAACTAACCGCACCATTGAAGAAGATATAACCGCAGCGTTTGTGCAATTTACTTACAATGGTTACATTGGCGATATGCCATACAACATTGTTATTGGCGCACGCCAAGAGTCTACTGACATTACCTCAACGGCTAATATCGACTTACCTAACGCAGTAGCATGGGAAGGTAATAACGACTTTAACGTTCGCTTTGGCTCAGATAAAGAAGATTTCACGCTTAAATCTAGCTACGATCACTTTTTACCAAGCTTTGACTTTGACATAGAAGTAATCGAAAACGTAAAAGCGCGTTTTTCTTATAGCACAACAATTGCTCGCCCAACTTACGACAACTTAAGTTCAGCAGCGACGGTTGGTGTACCGGGCGCCCCTACTCTTTTAGCGGGTTCATCACCGGCTACAGCGTCAACGGGTAATCCTGGTTTAGTACCGCTTGAATCAGATAATATTGATGTATCGGCTGAGTGGTACTTTGCAGAAACAAGTTATGTGTCGGTAGGTTATTACACTAAAGACATCGAAAACTTTATTGGTTTAACACCAATGACGCAAAACTACTACGGATTACGCGATGCAACAGCGGGCCCTCGCGCTCAAGCTGCCATTGCTGAGCTAGAATCTCGCGGACTTGCAGTAACCGATTCAAACTTATTTCAAATGGTTGCCGCCACAGAAAACAATGTTGATTTTGACTCTATGACCTACGAAGAGTTTGAAGCCGCTTACGATGTAATTGCTAACAGCGATGACCCATTACTAGAATTTACAGCGCAAGTACCTACCAACAATAAAAATGCCACCATTGATGGTTTCGAAATTGCCTTTCAGCACTTTTTTGGTGAAAGCGGTTTTGGGGTGCAAGCAAACTACACCACTGTTAATGGCGACATAGACTTTGATGTAAACGCCGACCCTACTACTACACAATTTGCACTAGTGGGTTTAAGCGATACAGCTAACTTTATTGCAATGTACGAAAACGATGATTTTCAAGCACGTATTGCTTACAACTGGCGTGATAAGTTTTTAAATAGCGCAGCTCGATACGTAAATGAGCCAGGCTTTACTGAAGAATATTATCAAATCGACTTTAATGTTGCGTACAACTACAGCGAGCAACTATCGTTTTTTGTTGAAGGCCTTAATATTACTGAACAAAACAGCCGCGAACATGGCCGTACGTCAGTACAATTGTGGAACCTACAACAGCTAGGTGCACGTTACAATATTGGTATGCGTTACAACTTCTAAAGGTAATACAAAGTAAAGCCGTTAGTTTTTACTAGCGGCTTTTTTGTATTTAAAACAGTATTAATGCTAGTTTAATTGTTATCAACTTTAGGGTGTTAACTCATGACCAAACCAATAACAAAAATAGTCGTTTTAGGTGGTGGTACTGCCGGCTGGCTAAGCGCAGGCTTATTAGCCGCCGAACACCCGCACCTTAATGTAACGTTAGTGGAGTCGGCAAATGTGCCTATATTGGGTGTGGGCGAAGGCACGTGGCCGTCAATGCGCAACACCCTACAGCGCATTGGCATTAAAGAAAGTGATTTTATAACCCAGTGCGACGCGTCATTTAAGCAAGGTTCTAAATTTATAAATTGGCGCAACCTTAGCGAGGGAGAAAACTACTACCACCCTTTTATGAATCCACAAGGCTACGAGCACACTAATTTACACGCCAGCTGGCAACGTATTGCACCTGATCAAAAATTTGCCGACGTTGTTAATATGCAAAGCTTTGTATGCCAAGCAGCACTTGCACCAAAGCAATTACAAACACCCGAATATGCAGCAGTCACCAACTATGGCTATCATTTAGATGCGGGTAAATTTGCTGAATTTTTAAAAAATCACTGTGTTAAAAACCTAAACGTTACGCATATTACTGACGATGTAACCGAGGTTATTAACGACGAGCATGGCTATATTGCCTCATTAAAAACAAATAATAATGGCGATATAATAGGTGATTTATTTATAGATTGCTCAGGCTCTCGTGCTCGTTTAATTGGTGAGTATTTTAATAGTGAGTTTATAGCGCAAGATCATATTTTATTTAATAACAGCGCTGTTGCGGCGCAAATACCTAATGCACACGCAGATCAACCAATTGCCTCTGCTACGCTATCTACAGCGCAAAGTAACGGTTGGATTTGGGATATAGCCCTGCCAACGCGCCGTGGTACAGGTTATGTATTTAGTAGTAAATATCAAAGCGATGAAAGCGCAACAAGTACACTAAAAAGCTACATAGCCAAAAGCACCAGTGAGCAACAAGCTGAGCAACTTAACTACCGCGTATTAAAATTCAGCCCTGGTTACAGGCAAAAATTTTGGATTAAAAACTGTGTTGCCGTGGGTATGTCTGCTGGCTTTTTAGAGCCACTTGAAGCGTCAGCACTTGCTATGGTTGAGCTTTCAATTAGCATGATAAGTGAGCAACTACCGCAAAACCGCACCCACATGAGCCAGCTTGAAACGCGTTTTAATGAGCGTTTTAGCACTCGTTGGCAGCGCGTTATTGAGTTTTTAAAACTTCATTATGTGCTAAGCGAGCGCGACGACACTCCTTATTGGCAAGATATTAGTAATTTAAATACCGCACCCGAGCGCCTGCAAAACTTACTTAAACTTTGGCAATTTCAGCCCCCTAGCCGCTTTGATTTTATTGAAAACGAAGAAGTGTTTTCATCAAGCAGTTATCAATACGTTTTATATGGCATGGGCTTTAATACACAAACAGTATCTGCACAAAATACATTTAACGACCCACGCGCTGGGGATTACTATTATCAGCAAAATCGCGAAAAAATAGCGCAGTGCTTAAATGGACTGCCAAGTAATCGCGCGCTTTTAAATCACCTTTTATCAAATAATGGGCAGCCACATAATGACTAAAACAAACGCTGTTAAAAATGTAGTAATTGCTGGAGGCGGCACTGCAGGTTGGATGGCCGCAGCAGCACTTGCTAAACTAGTTGGCAACAATATAAACATAACCCTTGTTGAATCTGACGATATTGGCACTGTCGGTGTTGGCGAAGCAACAATTCCGCCTATTCGTACATTTCATAAATTGCTGGGTATAAACGAGCAAGCATTTATGAAAGCCACTCAAGCAAGCTTTAAATTAGGTATTAGCTTTGAAAACTGGGGCGATGAAAACACGCATTATATTCACTCATTTGGCGCAACGGGCAAAGAATGTTGGGCGGGTGAATTTCACCACTTTTGGCTTCAAGGTAAAACTTTAGGAATAAACAACCCATTTGGCGATTACTGCTACGAGCTGCAAGCGGCTAAAAGCGGTAAATTTGCGTTTAATCAGCAAAATCCCATTAACTATGCCTACCATATGGATGCCACGCGTTACGCGCAGTTTTTACGTGAATTTTCAGAGCCATTGGGTGTAAAACGCATTGAAGGTAAAATACAAAAAGTAGTAAAAAACACTAAAACGGGCCATATAGAATCACTTACTTTAAATAATGGCGAGCACATTAACGGCGACTTTTTTATTGATTGCACCGGCTTTAGAGGTTTATTAATAGAGCAAGCATTGCATACTGACTACGAAGACTGGTCGCATTTACTACCGTGTAACAGCGCCATTGCGGTGCAAACAAAATCAACCAGCGATACCGTATTACCACTTACCCGCTCTATTGCCCACAAAAGCGGCTGGCAATGGCGTATACCGCTGCAAAACCGTGTAGGCAACGGATTAGTTTATTGCAGCCAATATATGGATGACGAACAAGCCAAAGCGTTGCTGTTAAATAACATTGAGGGCGAGCCGCTTACAGAGCCCCGTATTATTAAATTTAAAACAGGGCGTCGCTTAAAAGGCTGGAACAAAAACTGCCTAGCGCTTGGTCTTGCTAGCGGTTTTGTAGAGCCACTTGAGTCCACCAGCATTCACTTAATTATGTCGGGTATTATTCGCTTTATGCGTTTATTTCCGTTTAATGGCATTACCAATCACGCCATTGACGAATACAACAAACAGCTTAAAAGCGAAATTGAAAATATTCGCGACTTTATTGTGCTGCACTACAAAGTAACTAATCGCGATGACAGTGAGTTTTGGCAGCATTGTAGCGCCATGGAAGTGCCAAAAACACTTCAGCATAAAATTGATCTTTTTAAGCAAACCGGCCGTGTATTTTTAGACGATGGCGATATTTTTAGAGTCGATTCGTGGGTACAAGTTATGCTTGGTCAAGGCATTGAGCCTAATCAACATCACTTAATAGCCAGCATGATGAGCGATGAAGAACTCACCCGTTTTTTACACGGTATTAAGCAACAAATAGAGCAACGCGTCAGCCAATTACCACCTCATCATGAGTTTTTAAAGCAGTATTGCCCAGCATAAAAAAAGCCCTTACTAGGGCGTGTTGTTCTTTGGTGGTTGAATTTGCAGCAGCATATTTGGTTTTTAGGCAAGGCAGAGCCTATGTAGTGTGGTTATTCCCCATAAATAGGCGATAACGTAGCATAAATGCCAAACATGCGCTGCCCGTAGGGTTCTGCCTAGGGGCAATTTACTTTTTGTTGCTCGGTTTTTACTTAGCCCACTAGGTTACAAACCTCGCGCCGCGATTAAATTGCCCCTAGATTGAACAAATTTCAATCCACAAAGATCAACACGCCCTTAGGGCTTTGAGACAACACACAATAAACTTAACTTATCAACACTCTACTACTCACACTTTATTTTTGCTGTTTTAGCGCTTTGTGGTTCAAAGCTAATATCTGCAACTGAAACGCTAAGCTCTCCTGCCGTTTTAATAATAAAAGGGCTGGTTACTCTGGCAAAATCAACGCCCTTTTTAGCAAAACACGTTAAATCTATACTCATGGTTTGCCATGTATTTAAATCAGCATTTTTAAGCTCATTGGTAATATCAAGCTCGCCACCACAGCCTTGTTCGCATTTCATTGCAAGGTATGTCTGTGAGCTAGGTATTTGGTTTACTTTATAGCTAAAGCTAAGGGCCGAATTTGCTTCAATGTAGGCCACTTTATCTTCGGTAAAGTTACTATTAATTTCGATGTAGCTGGCTGCAGTGCCATCAAAATTAAATTGCATCGCATCTTCTTGAATCGCTTTGTCTTCAGTGCGATAAGTAATGCCGCCGAGCTTTACACTGTTACTTGCTACTTGGTGCTGCTCGCTGTTTGAGTTTAAAAACAAACGCCACGGTGTTTTAAAGCTGCCATTAAATATAGATAGCGGCGCAAGGTTACTAATATCAACACCTGAGTCTTCATTTAGATTATTGCCAAGCGTACTTTCATCTTTATACGTTAAGCCAAAGCCATAGGGTAATAATGGTGAGTAATCAGCATCGCCCTTATTTACTGCGGTTTGAAGTGGCGA
Source organism: Pseudoalteromonas sp. SWYJZ12 (assembly GCF_015864395.1). Classification (NCBI taxonomy): domain Bacteria; kingdom Pseudomonadati; phylum Pseudomonadota; class Gammaproteobacteria; order Alteromonadales; family Pseudoalteromonadaceae; genus Pseudoalteromonas; species Pseudoalteromonas sp. SWYJZ12. Next base: position 154,172 of record NZ_JADYXH010000002.1, on the reverse strand, counting down.
TTTAGGCCACGAGAAAGACAACTTACCTTTAAAGTCGTATTGTACCTGCCCACTTGCATCCGCTAATAAAACATCTGCAACGCCTTGCCCTTCAGTGCCAGGAAGCCATGCTGCTACAAATGCATCTGACGCGTTTAGCTCGCTGTTAACCCACATTGGTCTGCCCGATATAAACACCGATACCACCGCAATACCTTGCTGCTTTAATGTTTTTAATATTTTAAGAGAACGTTTATTATTACGTTCAAACTCAAGGTTGTCTTTATCGCCATGCCCCTCTGCGTATGGTTCTTCACCAAATACAACAATGGCTACATCGGGTTTGGTATTAAATTCACCCGTTGGGCTTAAAATAGCGTTACCGCCAGCAGCCTCTATTTGCGTTTTTAGCCCCGCATAAATAGACGTTGCTCCGGGAAAATCTGCATTTTGATTATTAGTTCCCTGCCACGTAATACTCCAACCGCCCGATTGCTTGCCTATGTTATCGGCCGCATCGCCTGCTATAAGTATGTTGCTTGATGGGTTAAGCGGTAATAAATGATTGTTGTTTTTAAGCAGTACTAACGACTCTTGTACGGCTTGGCGGGCAATATCGCGATGTGCTGGCGCACCTATTAGTTCTAATTTACCTGAATATTTTCGATTTGCGGGACTTGGTTTATCAAATAAACCCGCGCGTAATTTAACGCGTAAAATACGTGCTACGGCGTCATCTATTCGCGCCATTGTTATTGTGCCCGCTTTTACTTGTTTAATTGTATTTTCATAAAGTGGTTTCCAAGCACCCGTTGGTACCATAAAAATATCAAGCCCTGCATTAACAGCTTGCGGGCAGCTTTCATTTGTACAGCCGGCAACTTGTCCGTGCCCGTTCCAATCGCCTACAACAAAGCCATCAAAACCCATTTTTGTTTTTAGTACATCGGTAAGTAAATATTTATTGCCGTGATTTTTTTTACCATTCCAGCTATTAAACGATGCCATAACCGACTGACTACCTGCGGTTAAGCCTCCTATATAACCTTGTGCATGAATGTTATATAACGTCTCTTCGCTATCAATGTTGTCCCCTTGATCGTCGCCATCTACCGTGCCGCCATCGCCTAAAAAGTGCTTAACAGTGCTAATTACGCGTTTATCACTTAAAAAGTCCTCATCGGCTCTGCCTTGCAATCCGTTTACAATTGCGGCTGAATACTCACGTACAATTGCAGGGTCTTCTGAGTAGCCTTCGTACGTTCGGCCCCATCGGTCATCGCGCACAACCGCAACAGTCGGTGCAAACACCCAATCTATGCCTGTTGCCATTACTTCTATTGCCGTAGCTGCTGCAATGCGCTCAATTAATGCGGGGTTATTAGCAGCACCTAAACCAATATTGTGCGGGAATAACGTCGCCCCAATCACATTATTATGGCCATGTACTGCATCGGTGCCCCACATGGTCGGAATTTTACTGCCATCAATTGAGTCATCAACTGATGCCTGATACATGCTTTCAGCAAGCGTTATCCAATCTGCAGGCGTTGCATGCTTATTAGCATTCGGGAACGAGCCACCGCCATTTAAATACGAACCAAAACCGTATTTGCGCATGTCTGCAGCGGTTATATCGCGAATTTCAGGTTGGATCATCTGCGCTACTTTTTGCTCAAGCGTCATTGTTTTTAAAAACTGTGCAATCGTATTTTCAATTTCAGGCGTTTTCACTACCTTACTTTTAAGCGTTGGCCAAAGTGATAAATCACCTTGCTCATGCTCAGCCTTTTTGGCTACGGCGCCTTGGCTATTATTTGCGCTAACCTCTTGTTTATTACACCCACTTAAAACGCACAATCCTCCTATTAAAATGGGGAGCATGTGTAACCTATTAGTGTTTAAGCTTTTTTTCATTTTTATAGCCCTGTGTTGTGTCAGTGTGTTTTTGTGGAACGCCTATTTGTTATTTAAATTTAACTATTGACCTGCTTAACAATAGCCACTAACCTAAATATGGAAGCGCTTCCTTAAAGTTATTAAATACCATCCTTAGTGATTAATCAAATTAAATATGGAAGCGCTTCCATCAATGCAATTTATAAACTATAAATAAAAGCAAAATTTACTACAAAGAAGCAGAGGTTTTCTCTTAATGAAACAATTATCTTTACCTAGTGGCTCACCACTTTTAGCCAAAAATTTTACTTATGGTGTAGCTACGGCCTCATTTCAAATTGAAGGCGGCGCAGCTGATCGCTTGCCATGTATTTGGGATACCTTTTGCAGTAAAGAAGGCAAAATAGTCGATAATTCAAATGGCGACGTAGCCTGCGAGCACTACACTCGCTGGAAAGACGATATAAACTTAATTGAGTCATTAGGTGTAGACGCTTACAGACTCTCAATTTCGTGGCCGCGCGTAATGACTAAAAGCGGTCACTTAAACCCGACAGGCGTTAAGTTTTATAGCAACATTTTAGATGAATTAAAACGACGTAACATTAAAGCTTTTGTAACGCTATACCACTGGGATTTACCACAACACATTGAAGACGAAGGTGGCTGGCTAAACCGTAACACCGCTTACGAATTTGCCCATTACGCAGATTTAATTACCAAAGCATTTGGGGAACGTGTGCACTCTTACGCCACCTTAAACGAACCGTTTTGTAGCTCTTACTTAGGTTACGAAATTGGCGTACATGCGCCTGGCATTGTAGGTCGTGAATTTGGTCGTAAAGCCGCGCACCACTTATTACTGGGTCACGGTTTAGCTATGCAAGTACTTGCTAAAAATAGCCCAAATACGCTAAACGGTATTGTACTTAACTTTACGCCTTGTTACTCCGTTACCCAAAGTGAAGAAGATTTAAAAGCCACTGCATTTGCTGATGACTATATAAACCAATGGTACATGCAGCCTGTAATGCAAGGTAAATACCCTGATATTATTAAGCAATTACCTAAAGCCCACCGCCCTGATATTTTAGATGGCGATATGGAAATAATTGCTCAACCGCTGGATTATTTAGGGGTTAACTTTTATACCCGCATGCATTATCAAGCAAGCGAAACCGACTTTTACCATGAGCTGCCACATAAAGCGCCAATGACCGATATTGGCTGGGAAATTTACCCTAAAGCGCTTACAGAATTACTTGTATCGTTAAACGAAAAATACACCCTACCACCTATTTATATTACCGAAAACGGTGCAGCCATGGCTGACGAATTTAAAGACGGTGAAGTAAAAGATATCGACCGTATTGAATATTACCACGAACATTTAAATGCCCTGCATAACGCAGCAGAGCAAGGCGTTAAAGTAGATGGTTACTTTGCGTGGAGCCTAATGGATAACTTTGAATGGGCTGAAGGATATTTAAAACGTTTTGGAATAGTACACGTAGACTACAACACACAAAAACGAACTGTTAAAGCCAGCGGTAAAGCGTACAGTAAACTAATAACAAGCCGATAATTTATCGGCTTATAACAATAAGAACACACACTGTGAACAAACTCCCTTTATACGAAAAAGTCGGTTACGCCATGGGCGATGCCGGCGCTAACTTAGTATGGCGCGGTGCGCTTGCTTATTTAGCGGTGTTTTACACCGATACATTTGGCATATCGGCGGCTGCCGCTGCCATGTTGTTTTTGGTTGTAAGGCTGTCTGATGGCGTAACCGATATTATTATGGGTATGATTGCCGACAGAACGCAGTCGCGCTTTGGTAAGTTTCGACCGTGGATACTCTACTCGGCACCATTTTTGGGCTTGTTTATGGTGTTGTGTTTTACTACACCCGACTTTAGCACCACCAACAAACTTATTTATGCCTACGTAACCTACATTGGTTTAACGCTTGCCTACACCGTAAGTAACGTGCCCTACTCGGCACTTATGGGCGTAATGACACCAGACGATACAGAGCGCACAAAGCTCTCTGGTTTTAGGTTTGCAGGTGCGTTTACTGGTGGCTTATTGGTTATGGGTTTTTTACCTGAGCTAGTAGCTTTTTTTGGTGGCGGCGACGATGCCAAAGGCTATCAGCTTACTATGTACTTATTTGCCAGCTTACTTATTATTTTAATGATTATAACGTTTGCGACTACCAAAGAGCGTGTAACACCGCACGCCTCAAATGAAGGCAATTTAAAATCAGAGTTGTTTGATTTAACCAAAAGCCTGCCATTTATAATCCTACCTTTGCTTGCTACCACCCTGTTTTTTTATTACCGCGATTTATACAGCGGCGTATTTTTTGCCCTTGTTATGGCTGCAATGACATTCGTTATTAAAAAATTACTCAATAAAGATAAGCAAAGCTTAACGGGATCACAGCGTGACATGGTTGACCTTCTGACCAACAAACCTTGGTTGGTGTTACTTGGCATTGGTTTTTTAACCATGATGTTTAATGGCATAAAATACGGTGTAATTGCGTACTACTTTAAGTACCACGTAGCCAATGAACTCATGGCTGGGCAATATTTTATCGCCTTGTTGGTTGTATCTATATTAGGCGCACTTGCCACAGGTAAACTGGCCGAAATTATGGGTAAACGAAACCTATTTATTGCATCATTAATGCTAAGCGGCATACTCACTACTGCATTTTACTGGGTACCTAGCGATAACCTTATTGCTGTATTTACCTTTGGTTGCGCTGCTGAATTTTTTGCCGCGATGATGCCAACATTATTTTTTAGTATGCTTGGTGATTCAGCCGATTATTCAGAGTGGAAAAACAAACGCCGCGCTACAGGCCTTATTTATTCTGCGGGTACATTTGTGCAAAAAACCGGTGGTGGTTTTGCCGGTGCATTAGTATTAGTGGTACTTGCAGGCTACGGCTATAACGGTATGGATGAGCTAACAATTACGCAAGCCCTACCTGGTATGCAGTTACTTATGAGCTGGATACCTGCCGCATTTGCTTTTTTAGGTGCCGCATTGATGCTTATTTATCCGCTTACTTCAGCGATGACGCAAAAAATAACAGAAGACTTAGCAATTAGACGCAGTAATGTGTAAATTAACTTTTAATGACCCTTCGCGCTTTATATTTTTATAAAGCGCGAGTAAAAACACATATAAGCTAGGACATCAATGGCGACAATTTATCAAGTATCAGAAATGGCAGGTGTGTCTTTATCAACTGTTTCAAGGGTACTTAACGACAACGACTACGTAAGCAAAAAAACTAAAAAAAAGGTATTAGAAGCAATGAAAGAGCTAGGCTATCAGCCAAGTTCTATTGCTCGCTCTTTGGCGTCTAGCACTACAAACAGCGTCGGTATTTTAGTTTCTGAGTTGGATGGTCCGTTTTTTGGTCAAATGATGTCAGCCATTGAAGAGCACCTTCGTATTGCAGGTAAACACGTTATTATTACGCCTGGGCACAGTGACGAGAAAAAAGAAAAAAGCGGCTTTGAGTTTTTAATAGGCCGTAATTGCGACGCTATTATTGCCCACGTAGAAGCGGTATCAAACGAGTACCTAATTGAGTTAAGTAAAGGCAAAACCCCTATTTACTTAATGAGCCGCTACGTTAAAGAAATTGAAGAAAACTGCATTAGCCTCGACAACGTAATGGGCGGCTACTTAGCCACTAAAGCCATGATCAACAAAGGTCATAAAAACATTGCGTACATAGCAGGCCCGCAGTTTAAAGAAGACGCGTCAAATCGTTTAAAAGGTCACAAACAAGCCCTAGCAGAGTACAACCTAACCTTTGACGAAAAGCTATTTTACATAGGCGACTTTAAAGAAACCGGCGGCAGCGACGGCTTAAGGCATTTTATTCAAAATAAAGCGCAAATAACCGCCCTTGTATGTGCCAATGACGAAATGGCATCGGGTGCTATGAAATACGCCCGCGAACACGGTTTTAACCTACCAAAAGATTTAGCCATTATTGGGTTCGATAACGTAATTTTTACCAATTACCTCTACCCAACACTGACTACAATAGATAACCCAGTTCCCGAAATGGGCCGAGCTGCGGCTAACTTAGTACTTAAAGACATTTATAAAAAAAGCGGCATAACAGTAAAGCATGTGTTTCAGCCAAAGCTTATTTTAAGAGACTCAACACCCGACATTAATTAACTTTAAACCTAATTTAAATCTAGTTTAAATCTAATTTATGTAACTCGTTACGCACCCACTGCGTATCTAAATATTGCTCTACGTGCTGCTGCGCAAACTTTTAAAAGTGACGTGCAGCATGCGATATGTGCCTGTCTGCTTGCATTACAAAAAACTCTATTCAGACATAAATGCTCACAAATATAAAACAATATCCACATGAAAAAACTACAATAAAAAGCATAATAGATCCGATAATTTACCAAATAGATCGTTTTAAAGTTTATTTATATTGTTTAATAAAATATCACTTTACTTATTTTTAATTTGGCTCTAAATTCGCGCAAATTTTATTATTAAAGTAACCTCTCAAACTTTAAAACAGTGGTTATTTACCTTCAAGAGTCGATAAACACAAATGGCCGAATTAGCCGCCACAAGCACCTCTAATAACCCTTTAGCACCCGTTATCGGGCTGTCATTTTTTGCTATCGCATCCGGCTTTTTAATGAGCCTTATTCCGCTGTCGTTACCCGCATTTAAACTCGATGAAAACCTAGCGCCTTGGCTTGCGAGCATTTTTTACTTTGGCTTACTTATTGGCGCCACCACAATAGAGCGCATTGTGGTAAAAATTGGTCATCGCTTCGCATTTATATTATTTTTAAGCCTATTAATAGCAAGCGTGCTTGCACAACTTGCACTGCCAAATACCGTTAACTGGTTAATTGCACGATTTGTAGCAGGTTTTGCTGTTGCCGGTGTGTTTGTCGTTGTTGAGTCTTGGTTATTAATGACCAATACAGCAAAGTCGCGTGCTAAACGTTTGGGCTTATACATGACCTCACTTTATGGGGGCAGCGCAGTAGGTCAACTTGCTATAGGGCCGCTTGGCACCGAAGGTTCAACGCCTTATTTATTTGTAGCCTCGCTATTATTTTTAGCTATTTTAGCGCCTTTATTAATAACCAAAGGTCAGCCCGAAAAACAGCACCTTGAAAAACTACCACTAAAAGAAATAAAAACACTAAGCCACCCTGCAATGCTCGGATGCTTAGCATCGGGCTTATTACTGGGCCCTATTTACGGCTTAATGCCGGTTTATATTTCAGCGCAGACTGATCAAGCTCAGTACACAGGGACACTTATGGCGGTTATTATTTTAGGCGGCATGGTCGTGCAGCCGCTTGTAAGTTACTTATCTACTCGGCTTGAAAAAAGCTTATTGATGGGTATGTTTTGTTTAGTAGGCGCAGCCGGTGCTGTGGGTATATTACAAGCAAACACTTTAGCAGGATTAATAGTGAGCTACTTAATACTAGGCGCGTGCAGCTTTGCACTTTACCCGATTGCTATAACACTTGCGTGCGACTCATTGCCAATGGCAAAAATAGTATCGGCAACTGAGGTAATGCTTTTGAGTTACAGTATTGGTTCGGTATTTGGCCCTATGCTCGCCGCAAATTTATCTGATGCACCAAACGGTATTGTGTTTTATTTAGCAGGCTGTTTAATCACTACCTGTATTTATATGTTTATTAAAAGCATTAAAAATATTCGCGCAGGTAAAACACCTGTTGCAGGCTAACCTCTAGCTTAAATACACGCTTACTTATTAACTAATTCTAGCTGTTAAATACCTTGCTTTAACAGCTAAAACTATTATTTACACAAAGGTCATTTATAAATAATGAAGTAATTATTTAGCAGTGAGTTTTTTATGTGGGCTCAAAAAAAACATCTTTTTCCACCCTTGGTTTTGCGTTGTAAAAAGCCACGGCATAGGCACTAACGATAAAATAGAATAATGCACATGAGGCTGTTTTCCTGCTGCATTTCCGGTATCGCCCAGTAATCCAATTTGACTGTTTATGCTTACTACATCACCTGTACTTACCGAGTAGTCATTTAAATGTGCAAAATAATGCACGCGCCATTTAGGCCCAAGCACCGCAACCACTTTACCACCGCGAGTTAACTCACCTGCAAATATAACAACACCGTTTGTTGAGGCAACTACGGGAGTATTTTTTGTGCCAAAAATATCAATCCCTTTATGCACACCCGACCTACCCCAAGGCTCGTACCAAAACGTGTTATGGTTCCAATCTTTACTTGTGGCACCTTGTAGCGGAATCATTATTTTTTCGGGAATTAGTAAGCCTATAATTAATAAAGTAGCTATTCCAATTGCAATCCACTTAAGTACTTTCACTTTTCAATCCTTGATATTTAAATAACTTATACTGGTAAATTATTAGCCATAATAACTGAACTCATCATGAGTCGTATTTATGGTTTTATTTATGGAGTTTTATTTGAATGAAATACCCGACTAACATGCACTAAGCTGATCAATTTCAAAACAGGTTTTATAAGTAATTGAGCACTGCCCGCTATAAACAACCATGTGCCACTTTGCACTAATGCATCATTTAAAAAGAAAAAACTGCCAATTAAAAACCACACTGCAATTAAAAAATCGTTAAACGCTCCCAGCGCTTCATATCGACGCTGAATAGTAATATGCTCTTGCCCTAAATCTAAAATAAACTGATTACTGTTCGAATCCATAACTGCTCACTATTTACCTTTTATTACCTAAATACATGTTTAATAAGCCACAAAGCTTACCTAAACAGTACAATAGCAAAATACGCACAATAAAAAACGCTGACCAATGCTTATTGGCCAGCGTTTTTATTGTTTATATAATATTTAAAGGCTAAGTATTTAAAGGCTAAGCCTCAATATTGTTTATATATTTAGTAATTATTTATTTTTTATCTTTTTCTAAACGTTTCTTAAGGCTTAATGCAGCGTCAGCGGCTAATAAACGCATAAATTCAGAGCCATTGCTTTGCTCGCCTTGGCCTGCGCCTATTACAATTTCAGGCACTAAACGGCTATTACCTAAGCTTGTAAATAAGGCGGTTTGAATTTTAACTTCTGCTTTTAGCGTTTCATCAAATACATACTTAGGATCAAGTGCAGCAGACTTAGCTCTTAAACGAGCCTCAGCTAAAACGTCCATACCTAATGCTTCTAAGCGTTGTTGCTTTAAAATCTCTTCTTGCTCTTTTGCAAGCTCCGCTTTTACAGCCACTCGTTGCTGCGCAGAAATAATGGCATTTGCCTTAATTCGTTCAGCATCAATTTGCTCTTTTATTTTTAACTTTTCAGATTCAGCACGTTGCTTAGCAATTGCTTGTTCACCTAAAGCCACTTCAGTACGTGCTTGTTGCTCAGCTTTTTTAAGGTTTTGACGCGCTAGCGCTTCATCAGCAGCAGCTTGCTTTTGGGCTTCAAGACGAGCATTTACTTTGCTTTCGTAGTCAATATCAATAATGCTGGCATCAACTACTGTAATACCGTAAGCGCCTAAAATAGGTGCGTTACGCAGTGTATTACCCTCATCATCCATTTTAATATTAATAGTGACGCGCTGCTGTTTACTTAAATTACCTAAATCGTCAGATTTATCGCGCTCACCCGTACTAATAATTTGTTCAGTAACAAAAATACCGTTGGTTAATTGATCAGCAAAATCTTGGCTTAATTGACCATTACCACCAGAGTAATGTTGCTCTACCGACATCATACGCGCCGACGCTTTTACATTTTCAGTGGTCGCACGCATTAATAAATTAGATATTAATGTTTCTTGTGAACCAAACTCTTCGTGTATTTTAAGTAAACCACGTAAAGCACCCGATTCTGCTGCTGGTACATTGCCTGGCAATCTAAAACGAGAGACACCTCGTGCGCCACCGGTTGTAGTGTCTAAAAATCGAATCGGAATTAACGGCACAATTGCGCTTGCTGTTGCACCAGCATCGCCCGTAAAGTTAATCGAAATTACTTTTTTATATGCCGATGTAGTACCAAACGCTTTTAAATAAGGGCCGGCTTGATTTATTACGGTCAAGTTACCTGTAAAAGCCGATTGATGTACTAAACGCTCATCTGCTTCATTCCACGAAACAACTTGCGATGTAAGCGTTGCAATTACGGCTAATACAACAACAATTGATGAAACAACAATTACATTACGACGACCAAATCGACTCATAAATGAGTCACTTTTTACTGCTGGGACTGCTTTTTCGCTATCCATTTTTACTACTCTCCATGTTTAATTTCTTTTTAACAAAGTAAATAATTTCCTGTTCACTCAAGTGTGCGCAAAAGCTACCAGAGCGATGTAACTCAACAAATATTGCAAGGATTTCTTCTTTACCTTTAGCTGTTTTATCTTGGTTTTCTTGTGTTTGATTTTTTTCTGTTAGTTGAGTGATTAAATCATCCACTATCGTGTCTTTATCAAACAGTACGTTGTATTCTTTGGATTTTCTTACCCGACTTTTATGTACGTTGCTGTAAATTACATAAAGCGCAACGCATAAAATAATAACAAGTAAACTTAACCCTATAATATAAAAAATCATAAGCTCTACTTAAATTAGTTTAAATACTTAATGAGCAATAACAATTGTAAGTATTACTTAACAAATGTTAACCCAGTAATTTTACAGTAAACCCAAGTAAAAAACAGATTAAAAATAGTGTTCATCAGGTATACAGTAAAAACCGCACGTAAAAGTAAGCTTTTCAAACAAAAAAATGCCAGTCAGTTATTTACTGACTGGCATTAAACTAATATTTATTAAAGTGCTTTTTACATTATTCGCATTGCACCCAATCAATACCATTTTCACCGCACTCATGCAGCATTGTTCCATCTTCTTGGCGAGTATCTCTAAACCATTTCCCTTCAATCGTTTTAATAATACGTACGTTGTCTGTGGTTTTATATTTACGCCAAAAGCTAGCATCAATAGATGTTTCGTCATCAAACTTATAAGGCATAGCAGCGAGTACAGTAACTAAATCTTGAGTTTCTAAATCAGCAGCTTTGTCTTTAACATTTACCCAATTAGATAATGTTTGAAAGTCAGCATTTTCCTCTCTAAAGGCAAAGTCAGTTTGGTAAAACGATCCCAACTCAGTATAGCTAATGCTAAAACCTCGCTCGAACGGTGTATCTAAATTAGCACTAACGCATTCATCTGCTGTTGGGAAGTTAACCGATGGGCTTGTATTATCAACGCCATAAAGCACATTGCTTTGCTCAAAACTAACGTTCTCAATGCTAGAGCATCGGTAAGTACGATCGGCGTTAATGTAAACATCGTCTCTAACTGTTAATTTTCCATTTAACGATTCTTCGCCCCAAGGCGTATCTGTTGAATCCAATCGAGACAAAATAACGTCAATTTTGTCGAGTTCGTCTGTATTTTGAAGCTTTACTTGCTCATAAATAAGTTCAGCGCCTGCAAAAATAACTTTATCGCGGTACCATGCATTTTCAAATCCATACTCTGCATCTTTTGCTGTGTCCTGGTAAATCACTGCTCTTACTTCTTCTGCATCAGGATACTGAGCATCTAGCTCTTGCTTGAATTTATAGGCCGCTTTTAGTCCCTTAACAATTGCTTGTGCTCTGTCGTAAGCGTCGCTGTCGTTAGTAGCGATAAAATCTGAGTAAATTTGCTCTGTCGACAAATTATAATGCGCAACCAAGTTTTGCATAACATTTGTTATTTCGCTTTGAAGGTTTGCAAGTAGCTCAGTATTTTCTTTAAGTGCATCACAACTTAAATTATTGTTACCACTTTTTTGTAATTGAAGGCTTAACTGCTCCCAAATAACGGTTGTTAAAGGGGATATATTTCGAATATCTTCATCAGTCAAAGCCTCAATTGAGGGCGGAAATGACATTTGATACGCTTGTGTTACCTCTCCTAAATCCTCGTCAATTGCACCAACCGGTACATCAACATACATAGTTGAATACGGCACACACAGCGCCTGCTCTTCTGTAAAATTAAAACTATAATTACCCGATTCTTCAGAGACTACAGAAGGTTCTGTTTGCTCATCAAAAGTACCATCGCCATCAATATCTAGCCATACTATTGCACCAGATACATAACCATCAATGACCTTTCCAGTAAGAGAGATAGTGTTAACTTCTACGGGATCTACTTTTATAGGGTCAGGCTTGGCTACAACTGGCTCTACAACGACCACTTTATCATCGCCACCGCCGCCACATCCAACAAGGCCTAGCGTAAACGCTAATGAAATAGCTAACTGACTTTTTTTAAAAAACATACAAAGACTTCCTTTTTTGCACTTTAATTATTATTAAAAATCATATTGTTATAAATTATATAAGTAGATTTAAACAACAGAAATTTATTGAATTTTTATGGGGGATGGCAACAAGTTAACATGCCCTGTACCTATATAGTGACACACCCTGTTAAATTTAGCTCTTACATTTGTTAATAAAATAAACATACTATTCACTTTTATTCACTAATATGAGCTATATGTACCAAGTTTAAAGGGGGTTGGTGGTAGAGAGTTTTTTGTAAGCAAATGTGTTTTTAATACAAATACAAAAACCCCACGTTAAGTGTTATCTAACGTGGGGTTTTGCTACTCGCGAACTTTACAGCTAATTCAAGCTATAAAGTTAATCTCAAAGAGATAACTCTTTTTTAGCGCGAGTTAAGTTATGTGTTACAAGTGAGTTTTTAGAGATTTGAACCGCTTCATATAAATCAGAAATACCCGCAGTGTCTTTTTGAGCCTTAATACGCGCCACACCACGGTTACTTAATGCAAACGATGTAAGCTCACGTACTTTTAAACGCGGACCATGGCTTTGCTTAAGCAATGCAATTGCTTGTGTACAAATAGCTTCTGCTTCTTCGTAGTTTTTTGATTCAACAGTTAAAGCACAGCTATTAAATGATTTTTCAAATGCTGGGGCTGCTGTTACTGAGTCTTCAATAACCATTAATTTATAATCACCTTGATTAGCCATTGCAGCAGCTGAGCAAGTTAATAATGAGCCAAGAGCGATGGTTTTTAAAAGTGTAAATTTCATGATTATATTCCTGTTATGGCAATTGTTTAAACTAGTGATCTTTTTTAGCGTCAAGTAAATAGCTTAATAACAAGGCAAAAATTATGAAATATAGTCGTTCTATATAAGTAACTTTTTAACGCCGTTAGTGAGTTATTTAATTCGCTAAAATAATCATGTTTTAATAAAATTGGTATTTGTTAGTCGTACTTGTTGCCGACAACTAAACTTTAGAGTGTTAGCTCAATTACCACAAACGATAAAAACAAACCTAATAAGTGAATAAATCTAACCTATAGACTTTAGTCTAATATTTGGTTTTAAATTTACCTAAATTACAAAAATTGAGTTCTTCTAATATACTAAAAAAGCCCTTAGTTTGGTTGCACTAAGGGCTCAGGAACTATGTGTAGATTTAAAAATTAAACTATTCCATGTATTTCTTTCCAATTACCTGGGTGTACCACATAGCCAAATAACGCATGCCCGCCGTATACCAATTCTGTATTCTCAGGTATCCATAACATTTGACCCGGATGAACCAAATGCGTTTCTCCATTTGCAGTTAGCTCAAAGCACCCTTCAATTACAAAAATAACTTCATCGTATAAAACGGTCCAAGCAACTTTCGCCCCTTCCCACTTAGCAAAACCCACTCCAATGTGAGGTGATATTTCTGTGCTTAAAGCACGTGCAACATAAGCCATACCAAGGGTCTCCCCTCTAACATTAAAATCTAGATTTTTACTATCTACTAATTTAACTTGTTTCATATTTCGCTCCGGCTTAACCATTTAGCTAAGCTAATTCGGCTTTTAACACCAATACCTAAAAACGGCTCTGGAGGATTAAGGCTGGGCATACCTGTAACGTGTTGAATATCGTCGAGGGATTCTGATTGTTCGCCCATCACTAAATCTGCTAATAATGTTCCTGATACTGTCCCCCACGCAATGCCTACACCGTTATCACATGCACTGGCATATACGCCATCATCTAATTCGCCAAAAAAGTTGGTAAAATTACGAGAAATTGCATAAGTACCTCCCCACGAATGGGTAAAAGGAACGTCAATTAACTGAGGATAACGTGCTAAAAATACTTTACGGTGATCATCCTGAATCTGTTTACGCACATTTTCATTTACAGTGGAACTAGCACCGTATTTATCGACATGCTTGTAAGTATTACGAATTAATATGCGGCGATCGGCTGTCATTCTTATCGTTGTGCCAGCATGATCTGCGGGTGTTAAGCCCCAATCTAACAACCCGGTATACGCTTTCATTTCATCATCGTTTAAAGGCCTGGTCCAACTAGCAAAAGTCATGACAGGTAATAATCGATTTTTTAAAAAGCCAAACTCTCGCGTAAATATACTAGTACCAAGTAGTAACTTAGGTGTTTTAACTACACCATGCTTAGAGTGCAGTAGCCACTTCCCATGCTCTTTAGATAAGTTATTTATTGGCGAGTTTTCTAATACCTCAACATTATCAGGAAGGTTATCTCCTAACCCGCATGCTAAAGCCGCAGGCTGAACTAAATAACCACCAGGTGTATAAATAGCGCGACTGTAATAGTTTGTACCCAATACTTTAGAAAGATCATCTCCATTTATATGTTGGTAAGGCTCACCTAAATCTTTCATTAAGTGTTCAAAATGATCTAAATAAGCTTCACCACGCTCACCGACTGCACCTTGATATTTACCAGCTGCAGACCATTGGCAATCAATCTTATATTTCGACACTAAACTCGAAAGCTGATCTATCGCTGAGCGATTAAGCTTAAGTAGCTTTTGCTTATGCGCAGGATCTGGATGCTCTAATGAAAATTTATGCGGTAGATCAATTACAAAGCCTGAGTTTCGACCCGATGCTCCTTGCCCAATACGCTGCGCATCAATCAATATAATACGTGCATTAGGCGCATGCAAAGCTAGTCGCCTAGCCATTGCAAGTCCAGCGAACCCGCCACCTAGTACAACGTAATCGGCAGTTTGTTCACCTGTTAGTCTAGGTTTTTCTGGTGTTTTAGTTATTGCATGATACCAACCACATGTAGCATCATCGTTTGGTAAATGAATCATTTATTACTCCGCTACAGTAAGCTGTTTTGTATTAAGCTGCTCAAGTAAGTGGCTTCTATTTATCTGAGCTTGTTTACCCAAAAGGGCAAAACCTAGTAATAAACCATCAACAGAATAAAACCGAGCAGTTAAACCATCATCAATCTGCTCTATTTGCCACTCACCAAGTGCCCCTACTGCCGCAGGATAAATAGATAAAGGCATGATTGGAGTTTTCACTATCACTGGTGAACATGTAAAAATAGCTTTGGTCAAGTCGTCTAATAAACAAGAAACCAATGAAGGCACAAGCTGATTAATTGGCGCTATAAATGGCTGCCAGCCTTGACTTGTTTCGGCGCAATCACCCAATGAAAAAATAGTTTCATCACTTGTTTGACCATAGTCGTTAACCTTTATACCTCGGCCAACTTCAAGGCCAGCTTGCTCTGCTAATGCTGTATTTGGTTTTAAGCCAACGGCCGATATAACTAAATCAGCTTCAATTACTTTTCCACTTTGTAAATGTAATTGAGAACTTCCATCAGGCTCAGCGTCAATATGAGAAATACTGTCTTCTAAAAACCAAGAAACCCCAATATCGGTCAATGATTTCTTTAAACGCTCTCCTAATATTTGTGGAATTAAGCGCTCAATTGGCCATTTACCTAAACCAATTACACTCACGTCATAACCACTTGCACTCAAATCGTTGGCAAATTCACAGCCAATTAAACCATCACCTAGAATAGCGATGCGTTTTTTTCCTGTAAGCTCATTTTTAAAACAGCGATAGTCTGTTAAATCATTAATACTTAATACATTACTACAATCGCCAGCAATCGGGATTTTAATAGCAGAAGCACCAGTGGCTAGTACTAACTTGCTATATTCATAGCTGCCAATATTAGTATTTAGGGTCTGCTTATTCCTATCAATCTTTTCTACTCGAGTATGAGGGTAGACACGAATATTAAGCCTTTGCTCCCACTCTAACGCACTTTCATTTTGTAAATCGTCACAACTTTTACCTAATGCAAATGAATTAGATAGTGCCGGTTTACTATAAAGCGCGCCGTTATCAGCAGTAATAACAGTAATAGGGACCGTTGAAGATTGCTTACGAAGTGCTGCCGCTACTTGATAACCACTATGCCCACTGCCAATAATAACAATCGGTTTTAAAGTAATGTCTGATTTTAGGTCTTGTGCTGCAATAGGTTGAGCCTTCTCGATTAGCTCCACATGACTCGCTACTTGAACGTCGTCTTGTGTGATCTCCATCATTTCAAAATCAGCTTTACCTACTAAACAATCTGGGCAGACCCAATCTTCTGGTACATCTTCCCAACGAGTGCCTGGTAAAATGCCATCAGCTGGCCAGCCTTGAGCCTCATCGTAAATAAGACCACAAATAATACAGAGCCATTTTTTCATATCTCTCATCCTACTGACTTTATTTAAAACACCTGTTGCATTCACTTTATTGAATAAAAAAATAAGAAGTGAATGCGAGTAACAAGCCGAAATATTGTTTTAATGATGCAAACGAATCGCAATATTGCGGGTTTGAACATAGCTATAAATTGCTTCTTGGCCTTTTTCTCGCCCAAAGCCAGACAAGCCCACACCACCAAAAGGGGTTTCAATACCACCGGCAAACCATTCATTAACAAACACTTGGCCACCTCTAAGTTGCTGAGCAACATTAAATACATGGTTTAAGCCCTCACCAAACACACCCGCAACTAAACCAAAGTCGGTTCCATTAGCAATAGCAACAGCTTCAGTGTCTGTATCAAACGGCATAACAACAAGTACAGGGCCAAATACTTCTTCTTGCGCTATTGTCATTTCTGGCGTTGCTTCAATTATGGTTGGTGCTACAAAGTAGCCAGGCATATCAGGTATATAGCCACCGGTGATGATTTTTGCGCCTTCTTTTTTAGCTTGCTCGATCATTGCCATAACACTGATTTGCTGCGCTTTTGAGACAACAGGCGTTAAATCAGCTTGCTCTTCGCCAGAGCCAATCAATAAGCTTTCAGCCATTTTTACCACTGCGTCTTTCACTTCTGTATAACGGCTTTTATGTACTAATAAACGCGACATAGCAGAGCAAACTTGTCCAGCATTAAAAAATATCCCGCTGCGTACACTGCTTACAACGTTTTGTAAGTCAGCATCATGTAAAACAATAGCGGCAGATTTACCGCCTAATTCCATTACTGAAGGTGTTGCTCTCGCAGCAGATGCTTTAAGAATATGCTGCCCTGTAGGCACTGAACCCGTAAAAACAATTTGATTTACTTCAGCGTGTTCAACTAAATGGTTACCTATAACTGAGCCTTTTCCGCAAAGTAAGTTTATTGATCCCTTAGGAAAACCACAGTTTTCAAGTGCCCTAATTAAATACACCATGCCTACAGGTGATATTTCAGGGGATTTAATAACTACGGCATTACCTGCAGCAAGCGCCGGGGCTAAAGAGCGTGCACAAATAGACACTGGAAAATTCCAAGGCACTATTTGAACCGATACACCCATAGGCACATATTGAGTAAAATCAATGTAGTCTTTACCAAGCGGAATAGAGGTACCTTCGAGTTTATCCGCCATACCTGCGTAGTATTCAAAATAGCGAGCCGATTCTAAAAATTCGTCTTTAGCATCTTGCAAAGATTTACCATTTTCGCGACATAGCTCGAGCGCCCCTTCATCAGCAATATCTCGTATTGCTTGCGCCGCATTGAGCATCCAGTGTGCGCGCATCGCAGGGCGTATATCGTTTAACTCGCCGCTATTAACGCATTGTCTAGCCGCTGCCATCGCTTTATCGGCATCGTTAATCGTCGCACTGGCAATTGTTGCGTATAACTGCCCAGATGCAGGATTAATTACATCTATATGGGTATCAGCATTAAGCCATTGACCGCCTATATAATTAAGGTAATGTGCCATCACTCTTGCTCCGTCGCCGATTTAACTTGTTTTGCTAACCATGTTTGAAAAAAGTGAGTTGGCTTGTCCATTTCCGGAGAAAAAGCACCACCACCAAATCCAGGAGAGTAACGTCCTTGCTGCATGCCTTCAACCGCAATAATGTCTTCGCTAAATACCACGCGCCAAGACTCAACGGTCGACGTTCTACATGCCGCATATTCATCTTTCATTGCCTCGTCACCCACATAAAAAATGCGTAATCGCTCAACTGTTTTATCGGTATTTACCGGGTCAATCATCATCGCAAATGCATGGTCGGCTTGAATGCCAATTAAAACATTAGGAAATAGCGCAATATATTCGGCTTGACGTAACTTGTCCTCAGGCCAGTTAGGGAATTTAGGTAAGTGTGTACCGGCGGTATCAGAAAGGTTATACGCTAAGCTACCCTGACCAGAGAAATGCTCATTAAACATAATGTTATAATGATCTTCTAACTTAGAGTAACTATTTAAAGCGGGGTGTATCCAAGGTAAGTGGTAGGCTTCACAAAAGTTTTCTATTGTTAGTTTCCAGTTACTATTTACTTCTATTTCAATGTGTCCGCTCATATTTACGCGACGCAATAAATCTAAACCGTCATTACCAATAAATTGTTCCCAACGTTTTTCAAGCGGTGCAATGTGCTCTTCAAAACTTGCAGCATCGCCCGACAAGTTAACAAAAACCATATCCATCCAAATGGCTGAGCGCAGTGCTTTTAACCCATGATTTTCACACTTAAAGCGCTCGTCTTTATGCTTTGCAATACCACCAATATGAGGAGTCCCCTTTAAGTTACCGTCCAGATCGTATGTCCAAGAATGATAAGGGCAGCGGATCATGCCTTGTACTTCACCCTCTTCATGAATCAGCTTCATGCCTCGGTGACTACATACATTATGAAAAACCTGCACATCGCCTTGGCGGTTTTTCATTAGTAAAAGTGGTAAATCCATAAAGTTAATTGGCTTTACGTAACCATTTTTTGTCAAATCAGAAGCGAAACCAACACAGACCCATGTGCTGCCAAAAACCTGATCGCGTTCAAATTTAAAATACTCTGGATTGGTATAAGCCTCATTAGGCATCCCTGTGGCCTCATGAATAGGATTAAGTACACGATCAATCTGCTGAATAGGGATTATTTTTTGTTTTACATTGCTCATGCTATTTCTCCAAACGGTGTGTGTGATGAAAGATAAGTCCTAACTTTTAATTTAAGAACAACAAATTAAGCGTTTTTATTTAAATTAAACTCTCAGGTCATAACTACATTTTGTTATCAACTGACTTGATTTTGATTAACAACAGCGCACTAAACAAACGATTTTTGCGCTACCTATCGATGAGTTTTTATCATGCATAATTGTTGAACTTAACACCTAAAAAGGCTTTAGAGTAATAGCACTAAATTTCATGCATAACTAAAACTCATGGATTGATGAGAATTTATAATTTGTAATGAGGTGGTAAATTTTCTAGTTTTCAAACACTATTTAACAAAAAGCAATAAAAACACACACTCACAGGACAACACATGACACACTCCACAATAAGAGCTAAGTCCGGAATTTTTAAGGGACTCAACCCCACGGTTACCATTGCTTCCAAAGTAATTTTAATCGCCTTCATTTTATTTATTGTGATACTCGCTAATAAAGCAGGTCACTACTTTGAAACTCTCGCTACTTTCTTACTTTATAATATGAAGTGGTTTTCTATTGGCTTAGTTTCGCTCGTGGTCGCCTTTTTGATTTATCTTATGGTTAGTCGTTATGGCCATATTAGATTAAGCGAAAACGATAACGACAAGCCCGAATTTAGTTTTTGGGCTTGGATTTCAATGTTGTTTTCAGGCGGGATGGGAATAGGTTTAGTTTTTTGGTCAGTCGCAGAGCCTATGTGGCATTACGCAGATAATCCATTTACCGAAGGGTTAACCGACGAATCAGCCTCAATGTCAATGCAGCTAACTTTTTATCATTGGGGTCTTCATCCATGGTCACTTTTTGTTATTGTCGCACTAGCCCTTTCTTACTTTTCTTATCGTAAAGGCCTACCATTCACTTTTAGATCTATTTTATATCCTATCGTAGGGGAACGTATTTACGGCCCAATTGGTCATATTGCCGATATTATTACCGTTGCTGTAACTGCCTTTGGTATAGCCCAAACTTTAAGCCTCGGTGTTATACAAATAAACTCCGGATTACAACAAACTTTTGGTATTGATATAAGCCTAACAACACAAACTATTTTAATTGTTACTTTATGTACCATCGCTGTTGGCTCAGTGCTTTCAGGGGTTGGCCGAGGTATTCGTTTATTATCGCAGTGGAATATGCTGCTTTCTCTATTATTAGTATTAATTGTTTTAGCGATTGGACCTACTCGATACATCTTTAATATTTTTTTCGAAAGCACTGGTAACTATCTTCAAAATATTGTGCAAATGGGATTATGGACCGACACACAAAAAGACACCAATTGGCAAAGTTCGTGGACTAGCTTTTACTGGCCATGGTGGATGACCTGGGCGCCATTTGTAGGCATGTTTATTGCGCGTATATCTAAAGGTCGCACAATTCGTGAACTTATAGGCGGTGCACTGATAGCACCGACAGCCATTGCATTTATTTGGTTATCTGTATTTGGTGGCAGTGCATTAAAAATAGAGCAAGACGAGCGAAACGCCTTTGAAAAAAATAACGTTGCAGCTCAAGTAAGCAATTCAGAGCAAGTAATTAAGCAAGATGTATTTATAGGTGGAACAGTCCTTAAGGCCACAAAAGAAGACAGCACGCGCGCACTGTTTACATTATTTAATAACTTAGATGAAGGTTTATTAGGGACGATACTCAGTATTCTAGCGTGTATATTGCTCGCAACTTACTTTATCACCTCTGCAGATTCAGGAACGTTAGTCCTGTGCATACTTGATGCCGCAGGCGATACAGAACCACCTAAATCTATACGTGTCTTATGGGGAGTTGCAATTGCGGTAATTTCATGGGTATTAATTTATGCAGGCGGATTACAAGCAATTAAATTTGCTTCCATTATTATTGGTTTTCCTATCTCGATTTTTATTTTAATGATGGGTGTAACGCTATTTTATAGCATTCGACGCGAGCCAAAACCTTGGGCAATGCTTCCACAACATGTTCGCCCTGGTAAAGATCAACTCGATGAACCAATAAAGCATACTAATACAATCAACTAATCTGCTAAATGATCAAAAAATACGCGCTGCTCTTAGGTTTGCTTCTAAGGCAGCGCATTCATACTATTAAATATCAGAATCTAAACGCCAAATTCTAACCTTACAACAGAGGGTAATTAAACGAGTCCTCGTTCACCTACCTCATCTGGAATTTGTTGTAACAACCATTCTCTAAAGTGCTTAACGCTTGTTGGCATACGACCACGATTATTAGGTTCTATCATAGAAAACTTAGAACCTGTAGTAAGTACATGTTCTGTTGGCCGGATCAATACTCCACTTTGTAAGTATTCATCAACTAGTGACCCCCACGCTAATGCAATGCCTTGACCGTTAATTGAAGCTTGTAAAAGCATTGGGTAGTTATTAATATTTATACGGTTTCTTGGCTCAAGTTGCTCAAGCCCAACACCCGCAAACCACTCTTCCCAGTTAACCCAGCCCATTTGTGTTTCATCTAGGTGTAAAATTGTTTTAGTAAAAATATCTTCCGGTTTAGTTGGACTGCCTATTTTTTCTAAATAAGAAGGGCTACACACCGGAAAAACTTCTTCGCAAAACAACGTTGTTATATTCATATTGGCAGGTTGGGTTCTGCAGTAAAATAAAGCGAGATCACACTCCAAGCGGTTTAAATCAACCTCGTTATCGGAGGCTAAAATACGCAAATCAATATCATCGTGTAAATTTTGAAACTCGGCGACTTTAGGTAACAACCATAACGAAGCCATGGCATTTGTTGTTGCTACAGTTATTTTTTTATCACCTTGCCATTTTTTAACTTGCCCAGTTATATCTGCAATATCAACTAAAGAGCGGCTGATTGCCTGATAATATTGAAGCCCCGTTGGTGTTAAATGAATACTTCGGCTTGCTCTAATAAAAATAGCCTTACCTAAGTACTCTTCTAATTGTCGAATTTGACGGCTAATTGCCCCTTGCGTCACATTTAACTCTTTTGCAGCAATAGTGAAGCTTGAATGTCGTGCAGACGCTTCAAATGCCACTAAACTATTTAACGGCGGTAACGGATTAATTTTCATATAGCTTCCTACTTTGTCTCTACTCAATAGAAACGACTGACCAACCAATTTGAGAATACATACACGTTTATAAGGTATAAATTAAGGTGAGTAATTTGCAGGTAATTGTTGTGGTCAACTCATTGTTCGCTTGAGTTTTTCTACCAAGTCGATTGCCAGCAACCTATCATCTCAAATAGACTAATTCACTGTAACCGATTATAAAAAGTAATATAAGAGCATAAACTTATTTCAAGCAAAGCTTATGCTCTTCTTTTTTAAAAATAATAACCAATATTAATATTAAAACGGCGCTCAGTTTCATCGCTGTCACCAGCAATTGAGCCACCAACAAACGGCTGGTTTTTAGCGTGTACTAAGTCAAAATAGGTGAACAATCCACCGGCAGCAACTGAAAACCCTGTTACGTTCATCCAAGTATCTGCACTGCTATCAGATTTATCGTAAATTACTCCGTAATCATTATAAAACTGCAAAGCGGTTACAGGCCCCCATTTTACAGGTAAGTTGTAAGCAATATTTGCATTGGTTGTAGTGGCCTCAGCAGCAATACTGTCATAAAACGAGTACGCACCTACAGCCATGGTGTTTGCGTTTTCTATATCGTAATTGTATTCGCCATGTTGAAACTGTAAATTCCACGGCCCTAAATTACTATTCACATGCACTGCCCACGCATAATAATCACCCGCTCTGTCTACACCATCATGTAATCCACCACTTAAAGCAGAAAAGCCAACCTCAGTCTTCCCTTTATCGTGTTCAATATGATAGCCATAACGCGCGGAAAATGTATTATATTCAGCAAGTGGATTATCAAGCTCTGCGTATGTCCCCTCCTGTGCGCCCCTAAAACCCACTACATCATATGAATAACGATCACTACGGTTATCAACATAGCCATCTATGCCACCTAGCTCATCATTTTTAAAAAAGCCTAAATCAAGCTGCCAATTATCTGCTATTTTACGTTTAAATATCACCCCTAAATCGTGGTCATCCTCGAGCCCAATGTAGTAATTAGTACTAAAAAAATAGCTGTGCGAATTATAAGGCCAATTACCAAATGGTACCTTTGTAATACCGGCTTGTACTTGCCAAATGTCAGCAAAATCATATGCTGCATAAGCATATTTAACTGCGGTCATATAATCAAAAAAACGGATCTCGGCATTTAGTTTTACACCACCTACATCGCCTGTAAAATTTATCCTAAAAATATCAAAATCAAAATCCCCACCTCTGTTTTTACTGCCATCCTCGTACGACGTATAACTGTAGTTAGTACGAACAGCCCCACCTACTTTTATTCCTCCTGCTTTTTGCTCAGCTACAACATCTTGCGCTTCGCCACTATTTGATAGTTTTTCAGTATTGCGTTTTATGGCATTTATTTCATTTTTATTGGCGTTTGCAAGCTTAAGCTGTAAATTTTCAACCTGTTGCTGTAATTCGCTTAATTGCTGTTTAACTGTGTCTAGATCATCGCTTGCATTAGCACTACAGGTAACAACCCCCATAGCAACGGCTAAAGCCGATAGTTTAAAAGCTCTCATTGTGTGTCCTTGTGTGCCGTGTTGATGTTTTATTATGTGTAGCATTACTCGTTTTTTATTACTTTTAGCTTTGTATTCACGTAAACAGGCAATAATACAATTACAAAAAAAACAATAATTCCATTAAAAAGTAAGCCTAATCACACGTTAAAACCAACCGCGTAAAAGCAATAATGCTAATAAAAACAGATGTTTTTCGGTATATTAAATATGACTAATAATTATTAACCACATTTATTATTTATTAAAATTAGCTCTCAAATTCTGCTTAACATTTCAGCAACAAACAAACTACTTTTTTGATAGGTCACCATGAGAATTAATCATCAATTAATTCTAAGCGAGGCTATAAGTGCACAGATTTAAAACACAAGGGATGCTGGGCGTTATATGAGGAGTGTTACTTTTATATTGTGATGATGTATGTAATGCATTTTATCAATGCTATAAACACGAAAAAGCCGATGTTGGGGTTTAATCCAACATCGGCTTTTTTACTCTCGCTATTTTATATTATGCTTTAGTAAGCACTTTATAAAAGACCTTATAGAGATAATTCTTCTTTAGCGCGAGTTAAGTTGTGCGATACCATTGAGCTGTTAGACAATTTTGATGCTTCGTATAAATCAGCAAGTGCAGCAGTGTCGTTATGCGCTTTTAAACGTGCAACACCACGGTTGCTTAATGCGAATGACGTAAGTTGGCGTACTTTAAATTTAGGGCCATCTGCGTCTTTTAAAAGTGCGATTGCTTTAGTACAAATTGCTTCAGCCTCAGCGTAGTTTTTTGACTTAACATTCAGTGCGCAGCTATTAAATGATTGCTCAAGTGGCTGTGGCGCTGTTGCAGTTTCAATAACCATTAATTTGTAATCACTTTGATCAGCCATTGCAGCAGCTGAACATGTTAATAGTGAGCTAAGAGCGATAGTTTTGATAAGTGTAAATTTCATGATTAATTTCCTGTAAGTTAAGTCGTACTTGTTGCCGACAACTGAACTTTAGAGAATTAACACAACTCCGACAAACGATTAAAACAAACCTAATAAGTGAAGAAAATTAACTTATAGACCTTAGTCTAATACGCTTGAATTTTTTCTATATATTTAAATAACTTACGAACCAAAAATCGTGCCTAAAATCGCTACTTTACGTTTTAAAATGTATATAATTATTTATGCTTTTTTTTAGTTGGTTTTATTTTAAACACCTTGCTTTGGCATAGCTGAATAACAATCAAACAAATTTATACATTTAATTACATGCAATACTAAGTCATGTATTTATAATTACAGACCTGGTAACTTTTCATCATTAATGGGTTAACTTTTTTGAAACACATACTTCCTCTTTTTGTTTTATTAAGCACGCTTTTATCATTTAGCCAAAATGTTAACGCAAGGCTTTTGCTCGGTAATGACATGCCTAACACCGGTATGTTTATAAAATCAGAATTTAATGGCGATAGCAGCATTACATCTGCGGGTGTAGAAATGATGGTCAAACAAAATTACAGTAACTTTGGTGTTGTTTTTACAAGCGCAATTGGCGCGGCAGTAATCGATAATAAACAAGGCGAGCAAGAAGAATTTATAACGTGGGACAATGGCATGAAGCTTGGTTATTTTAATGACTTTTTTATATACGCCGAGCTTGGCTTAGATCTGTTCGAACTCGCCTTTAAAAACGATAGAGGCGATAACACCTACCAAATAGAAAAATCGAACAACGACATAGACGGCTACGCAGGTATAGGTGCGGGTTATCACTTTAAGCCATTTAAAATAGAAGTATTTACCCGAGCACGCCAAATAGATGGCGACTACTGGGAAGCACAAGAACATATTTACAGCGGTGTGCAGCTCAGCTTTACGTTTTAATTGCCCTTTTGTTTTATAAGAAAAATAAAAAGCGTGTGAAATACAGCTATTTCACACGCTTTTTAAAAAATTATATTTAACGGATAGCTTTGGCTACTTTACCAATACTCAAACCCTGAATTAAAATAGAAAACACCACAACCGCATAAGTGAGAGCCAATAAAATATCGCGCTCGTTCCCATCAGGTAGTTGCAATACCAGTGCAACCGAAATACCACCACGCAAGCCACCCCAGGTTAAAACTTTCCACGCGCCAGATGGCAACTCTAATTGCTTATTAAATGTAGTGGTTGTTATACCCACAACAATTAAACGTGCCATTAACGCTATAAAAATAGTTAAGCCACCAGCAATAAATAAATTACTCGAAAATGCAATCATGACGACTTCAAGCCCTATGAGTACAAATAAAATGGCATTTAAAATTTCGTCAATCAGCTCCCAAAATAAATCAACGTAATGGCGTGTTTTGTCGCTCATAGCCATACTACGACCATGATTGCCCACCATTAACCCCATCATTACCATTGCAAGAGGGCCCGACAAATGCCAATGGCTTGCAAGTGCATAACCACCAATAACGCCCGCTAAAGTAAGTAGTACTTCTTCTTGGTAACTATCAATACTTTTAAGTAAGTAATATAAAATACCACCTAATACCAAACCAAAAACAATACCGCCACCGGCTTCAACCGCCAGCGTGTGCGCTACATAATAGGTTGTAGGAATATCACCACTTGATAAAACACCCAATAAAAGCACAAAAATAACCACGCCTATACCATCGTTAAACAACGATTCACCCGCAATCACGGTTTCAATACTTTTAGGCGCACCCGCAGATTGTAAAATACCCATTACCGCAATCGGATCGGTTGGCGAAATTAATGCGCCAAACAGTAAACACCAAATAAACGCTAAATCAAAACCAAGCAAAGGAAGTACTAAATAAAGCGCGCCTGCAATAATAACCGTAGATAACAACGTACCAACACAGGCCAAAATACCTATTGGCAATTTATAGCGCCTTAAATCGCTAACATTTACATGCAGCGCCCCAGCAAAAAGCAGCATAGAGAGCATGCCATCAAGCAAAACTTCAGTAAAATCTAACTGATCGAGCAAGCTCACTTCGTAATCTATAAGATCATCAAACCCTAAAAAGCCCAAAAATATAGCGCCGATAGATAAAAGCATCGAAATAACCATAACGCCAATGGTTGTTGGCAAGCCAATAAAGCGATGGTTTACATAGGTGAGTAACGCGGTAATTGATAAAAATATCGCACTTATTTCAAGTACGCTTAGGCTGGTTCCTGGTGCCATGGTTTAAATCTCAATATTTATTTAATGATACCTTGCTCAAAACAAGCAAAGCAGAAGGGTTATTATTTTTTATACGATTATCTCGCATTATATTCGCGTAGCCTAAACAAGCATACCCAAAATATTAATTATAAATACACACCCTACTCTATTAACGTATTTAAAGTATTAACTCACGCGTTAAATAAAACAAAAAACCCATGTTAGGAATTAACCTAACATGGGTTTTTTTACTCTCGCTATTTTATAACATGCTTTTGGTAAGCACTTTATAAAGTGTTTATAAAGTGTTTATAAAGTGTTTATAAAGAAAGCTCTTCTTTAGCGCGAGTTAAGTTGTGCGATACCATTGTACTTGTAGACATTTGGTTTGCTTCGTATAAATCAGCAAGGCCAGCAGTGTCGTTATTCGCTTTTAAACGTGCAACACCACGGTTACTTAATGCAAACGATGTAAGTTGGCGTACTTTAAATTTAGGGCCATCTGCGTCTTTTAAAAGCGCAATTGCTTTAGTACAAATTGCTTCAGCCTCAGCGTAATTTTTTGACTTAACATTCAGTGCGCAGCTATTAAATGATTGCTCAAGTGGCTGTGGCGCTGTTGCAGTTTCAATAACCATTAATTTGTAATCACTTTGCTCAGCCATTGCAGCAGCTGAACATGTAAGTAGTGAGCTAAGAGCGATAGTTTTGATAAGTGTTTTCATGGTCGTAGTCCTGTTATGCCAATTGTTTAAATTAGTGAGCTTTTTTAGCGTCAAGAAAATAGCTTAATAACAAGGCAAAAATTATGAAATATAGTCGTTCTATATAAGTAATTTTTAACGCCGTTAGTGAGTTATTTAATTCGCTAAAATGATCATGTTTTAATAAAATTGGTATTAGTTAGTCGTACTTGTTGCCGACAACTAAACTTTAGAGAATTAACACAAAACCGACAAACGATTAAAACAAACCTAATAAGTGAATAAATCTAACCTATAGACTTTAGTCTAATGCCAAATTACTAATTTACGGCAATTGGTATTTATACAATCAGCAACCGAACCAACACCTTATTTAGTACGTTCAAGCAACTTAACTACTTGGGCTACAACCATTTCTGGCTCATCTTTTTGCGGGTAGTGATAGCTTTTATCTGTTATAACTATTTCACCTTGAGGAAATGCATTAGCCCACTTTGAATGTAAGTCGCCCCACATTTCCCGCGCTTTGTCGGTAAAAAATAATACAGATGACTTTTTATACTTTTTAACTGAGGCAATTACTGTCACGGGTATATCAGCAATTTGTGGATAATCTGGTAGCGGGCGTTTTGCCCAAAAATCTAAATACTGATTCGACATTCCATTTTTCATATCGTCGAGCTTTATTGCTGCAATTTCTTTTTCAGCGCGTGGCAAATCAATCGCGCGCATAATATCTACATCGTGCTCTGATGCAGGCTCAATTAACATCAACGCTTTAATCTGATTAGGGTATGTTGCAGCAAATACACGTGCAATATAAGCACCATAAGAATGCGCAATATATACAACAGGCTCATCTATTTTCAGTGTTTTGAGTAATAACTCAACCTCCGCTGCATATTCTTCTGAGCTATAGTTTTTCTTTATTTGCGTAGAACCACCATTACCAATACGAGAATACCGTATAACTTTACCGTGTTTGGTAAGTGATTCAAAAACCGGGTCCCAATCACTTAAACCAGCAGAGCCGCCCGCTTCAAGAAAAATAGTATGTTTACCTTTACCAGCTAGCTCGTATTCAAGGACAAAGCCATTTACTTGAACTTTAGCCAGTCCAGCTAAAGCACTAGTAGATATAAGGAATGAGCAAAGGAATGTTACTTTTAATTTTAATCTCATTGTATTAGGTAGATCTTTCTTTTATTAAATTAACTAATTTTTAAAGTTAGTACATGCCTTTAGTGTCTGCCTTAAATATTCTTGGCTATTAACTCTGCTTTTAACAAACCACCTTTAGTAAGTAACTTAGGAGCGAAACTTGGATTACGTTTAGATTTGTAAGCATCAAGTATTAACTTAAGACCATGCGCTTCTAACAATGAGATATTTACTTCAGTATCCATTTCGGCGGACTCAATGAAATCATCTGAAAAGCTGGGGGCGATGATCAACACTTGTGCAACGCGCTTACCCTGGTTTTCTGCACGAGTTACATAGGCTTTTACTTGGCGCGATGTTGTTGAATATTTGGCAAAATCTCCATTTTTACATGTTTTTGCTTCACCTATAATTATATCGTTATCACTGAGTGAAATTACGATATCTGCTTTATCTTTAGCGGTATTTAAGTCTTTACGAAGGTCCTCGTCGATATTAAGCTCTAGTAGTTCAAAAATTGCTTTTGTGACTTCTTCAAACTTAACACCAATATCAGCTTCTGTTACATCTGCACCAGCTTCTCTAAGAGTATTAATATCGCGGCGCGCTAGTGCGTCGTAATTTTCAATTAGTTTATCAGTCGCGTTAGCAAAGCTTTCTAAAATAGCAAAACGCGCATTACCTCGTTTAGATAGCCCCATACTATCTCTAACTTCCCTTACTTCATCATTTGAAAGTAAATATAGAATATCGTGAGGTGTAATACTTAAGGCACGTAATTGTTCAGTATCTATTATTTGATTAGCTTCAAGCTCAAATGCTTCTTTAAGCACTACCTGCATTGTTGGGAAATGTTCTTCTAATGTTTTTAGAAGCTGCTTAAATCCACTAGCACTGAGGGAATCAAACTCCTTTTCTGTTGCACCTGATAGCGATGACAGTATTAAACCAATACGTTCATCTAAAGTAGTACCAAGTTTTTCTGTGTCAATTTCTAAGTCTTGTATTAACTGTTTTAAGCGTTCTTTACGTTGATTTTGATTATCTTCAACATTGTGAATATCGTCTGATAATAATTTAGCTGCGCTAAGTCCTGAATGAATAATTGTTTGAATCTTATCAGTTCGGCTTACGCCTCTTATTTTACGCCCATGCGCTTTGAGTGCATTTGAAAGCTCAGCGTCTGTAAGAGTTCTAAGGATTCTTAATATATATTTATCAGCTAAATCTTTCCCTTGAATTTCATTAAGTAAAGTTACTATTTCATCTGGAATGAACACTTCTTGGCGCTTTTTACTTATAAACAATAACCCCATATCCCTCAGGCTATTTAAAGCATCCAACACTCCATTTTTAGGAATAACATCGACTAAATGCTCTACAGCAGCGCATTCATCTGTTGTTAAATTCAACTCATCTGCAAGCACATTCAGAATGCTGCGCTCATCGTCAGTTACTTTAGCATCGCGATTGTTCTTTTCATCATTAAAGTATGCTTCTTTCATGCACGAATGATAAATTTTCAAGGCGCGATTTCTTTCTAAAATGCTTTCAGCCGAATTTTGTTGAATATACTCTTTAAGCTCTTTAGAAAGCCTTGATAATTCAGCCCACTCTTTCTCATAAAGCGATTCAATCCAGCTAATTCGAGCAACTCCATTCCCATCACGACTCAAAATATTAACTAGCAAGTTGAGTTGTGCTGTACTCATTAATATTTGATCTTTTACAGAGCATTTAAAAAAATCTCTGACCGTATGGAATAATTGGGTAATTTCGCTACCAGATGCGTTTTTAATTTGACCGTCAATATTGTCTATTGTTTTAGCTAGTTTTTTATTATTTTTCGCAGCATCAGAACAAAGGCGGTCGAGACACGAAATGAATTTAGATTTTTCGACTTGGTTAACAATTGATAAAACTTGATTGAGTTTCATTTTTACAGAGTCCTTTCGTATAATATGATTACAAATGTAACAGTTAATTTTATTCGCAGCAATAAAGCCCACTTTGGAACTACTTAATTAAGCATTAGGTAAGTCCTTGCCCTCAAAATTAAAAAAGTGTACTAACACATCATTTATCACCCAAACCTATAAACTCCCTCGCCCATATGCCATAATCTAAATAATTCATTATTTTAGTAACTTGGCGCGTATTTAGGCGTTTTTAAGTTAACTACTCAGGGTTTTCAGCATGGCATATCAAGAGCAAAATCAAGCAACAATCTATTGGCACGACTACGAGACTTGGGGAGCGAGCCCTCAAAAGGATAAGCCAAGCCAATTTGCGGGTATTCGTACCGATCTTGATTTAAATATTATTGGCGAGCCACTTATTGAATATTGTAAGCCGCAAGCGGATTACCTGCCTCACCCTGAGGCCTGTTTAATTACGGGTATTACACCACAAGTGGCGATGAAAAAAGGCTTAGTTGAAGCTGAGTTTATAGCAAAAATTCATGCCGAATTTAGCGTGCCAAACACCTGTGTTGCCGGTTATAACAGTATTCGGTTTGATGACGAAGTAAGCCGTTACAGCTTTTACCGTAACTTTTACGACCCATACGAGCGTGAATACAAAAATAATAATAGCCGATGGGATATTATTGATTTAGTACGTGCTTGTTACGCACTGCGCCCTGAAGGCATTGAATGGCCGTTAAAAGAAGACGGCAGCCCAAGCTTTAAGCTAGAACATTTAACCGTAGCCAATGGTATTGAACACGCCGCAGCGCACGATGCACTAAGCGATGTAACCGCCACTATTGCACTGGCTAAGCTAATAAAAGAAAAACAACCAAAGCTGTATAACTTCTTTTTTGGTTTGCGTGGCAAAAAAGCCCTTGCTGAATTGGTTGATGTATTTAACATGACGCCGCTGGTGCATACCACGTCGCGCATACCTGCAACACAAGGCTGTACAAGCTGGGTTGCACCAATGAGCTTTCATCCGGTAAATAAAAACGCGGTTATTTGTTTTGATTTAACTCAAAACCCGCAAGTGCTCATTGATTTAAACGTAGAAGAGTTACGCAAACGCTTATACACCAAACGTGTAGATTTAGCCGAAGACGATTTACCTGTTGGCTTAAAACTAGTGCATTTAAACAAGTGCCCTATTTTAGCCCCAGCTAAAACGTTATTGCCTGAAAATGCCGCCCGTTTGGGAATTGACCGCGAGCAATGCCTCGCTAACTTAGCTATTTTAAAAGCCAATACCGACCTTCGCGATAAAGTAACCGAAGTGTTTAACGAGCAAGGCGATTACAGCGCAACTACTAACGTTGACTACTTACTTTACGATGGGTTTACAAGCCATGCCGATAAAGCTAAATTTGCGATTATTCGTGATGCAAAACCAGATGAATTGGCTGGGTTGAAGTTAGACTTTGAAGATAAAAAGTTTAATACTTTGTTGTTTAGATACCGCGCCCGTAACTGGCCTGAAACGCTAAACCAGCAAGAGCTTGATCAATGGCGCCAGTATTGCCAAAACAAGTTAATGCACGGAGAAGATCAACCGTCGATTAATGCACAAGATTTTATGATTACCCTTGAAAACCTAGCGCATGAACATGACGACAGCGAAAAAAATCTTACAATTTTAAAGGCACTGTATAATTACGCTCAAAGCATGTAATTTTGTTTGTATAACGCATTAAAAACGCGACGCTTTAGCAATAAAGCGTCGCGTTTTTTGTTTATAAATATCTGTGCCACTTCAAACAAGCAA
This sequence comes from Pseudoalteromonas sp. SWYJZ12, assembly GCF_015864395.1. NCBI lineage: Bacteria > Pseudomonadati > Pseudomonadota > Gammaproteobacteria > Alteromonadales > Pseudoalteromonadaceae > Pseudoalteromonas > Pseudoalteromonas sp. SWYJZ12. Next base: position 121,488 of record NZ_JADYXH010000002.1, on the reverse strand, counting down.
AATCTATTTCACAAAGAGAAGCGAATGAGAAGTAAATGAGAAGACATAAAACAACAATCTTTTTTATCTATCACTGCCTCTAAAAGCGCAGCGCCTCATAACCTCTTTGTGAATAAGTCACTTTACGGGCTTTGCCCGTCACGCAAGCAAGCTTCGCGTCTACAGCGTTACTTTTTATGCAGTGCTTCAATGCGTGCTAGTAAACTTGAGGTGTCGTATCTGCCGCCGCCGAGTGCTTGTACATCGGCGTAGTATTGATCGACCGTTGCGGTCATTGGCAGTGTTGCACCGTTGTTTTTAGCTTCATCGAGTGCAATACCTAAATCTTTACGCATCCAATCTACGGCAAAACCAAACTCATATTCACCCGCCCACATTGTTTTGTAGCGGTTTTCCATTTGCCACGAACCGGCTGCACCTTTAGAAATGGTTTCTATAACTTTTTCACCATCAAGCCCAGCTTGCTTGGCAAAATGTAAGCCTTCGGCTAAACCCTGCACTACACCAGCAATACAAATTTGATTAACCATTTTACAAAGTTGTCCCGAGCCAACGCCGCCTAACAATTGGCTAAAACGACTAAACGCCGCCATAACTGGCTGCACTTTAGCAAATACAGCTTCACTACCACCCGCCATAACCGTTAATACGCCGTTCTCGGCGCCAGCTTGTCCGCCCGATACAGGCGCATCTATAAAGTCGATATTTTGCAGAGCCGCTTTTGCAGCCACTTCGCGGGCTACTTCGGCAGAGGTTGTTGTGTGATCAACCAAAATAGTGTGCGGTAACATGCCCGCTAACACACCATCTTCGCCATACACTACTGAGCGTAAATCGTCATCGTTACCAACACACATAAATACGATGTCGGCATTACTGGCAGCTTCGCGCGGGGTTGATGCAAAGCTTCCTGAATGTTCTGCAGTCCACGCTTGTGCTTTAGCTTGAGTGCGGTTAAAAACGCATACGCTGTGCCCTGCTTTTGCTAAATGCCCCGCCATTGGGTAACCCATTACGCCTAAACCTATAAATGCGACTTTCATTGACATAAAAATGACCTATTAAACTGATAACTTAGAAACTAGACCTCGATTATGTCAACCGGTCGATAAAAAAGCGAATGAAAGTCTTTATAAAATTTCCTTAGCGGGAAAGGTAAGTAGGTAACCTATGGATAGTATTTATCAATTTAATGCACCACTTTTTAACAGCGAAAATTTTTCTCTTAGCCAATTACAGGGCAAAACCGTCCTTATTGTTAATACAGCGAGTAAGTGTAATTTTTCGGTGCAATTAAATGCGCTCGAAAAGCTCTATCAGCAATACAAAAGCAATGGTTTTACTGTACTTGCGTTTCCGTGTAACCAGTTTGGCCAAAATGAGCCACTTGATAATTTAGCCATTAAAGACTTTTACCAAGATCAATTTAATACCTCATTTGAGGTATTTGGTAAAGTAATGGTAAACGGGCCAGAAACACATCCGTTGTTTAATTATTTAAAGTCGCATACGCGAGGTATTTCGCAAAATCGTGCAATTAAGTGGAATTTCACTAAGTTTTTAATTAACTCACAAGGGCAACTTGTTGCACGCTATGCACCACGTACTAAGCCTGAAACACTTAAACAAGTAATAGAAAGCAACCTACTGCAAGCCGCAAAGTTAAGCGCTGCCAGAGTTGGTAAAAAAGTATCGTCAAAAATACCTTTGTTTACGTCGGCTAAGGCATAAATTAGGGCTTAATTTAAATCAATAAAATGCGTGTTACTAAAGCACAGGTTTATAAAGTAGTTTATTGTATTAGTAATAAATAATACTCCTTAAGCGTCGAGGCTATTACCATGAACATTGCTTTTTTTAGTACACAAAAGTACGAACTGCCTTTTTTTGAACAAAGTACACGCGATCACCGTGATATAAAAATAACGTATTTTGAGCAAGCCCTGAGTGAACAAACGGCTATTTTAGCAGGCGGGTTTGATGCCATATGCGTATTTGTAAACGACACTGTAAACGCCACGGTTATTGAACAATTGGCAAGCCAAGGCATAAATACTATTTTGCTACGTTGTGCAGGATTTAATAATGTTGATTTACCTGCAGCAAAAGCACATAAAATTAAAGTATTACGCGTACCAGCATACAGCCCAGAAGCAGTAGCCGAGCATTGTATTGCACTTATGCTAACGCTTAGCCGTAAAACCCATAAAGCGTATAACCGCGTACGCGAAGACAATTTTGATTTAAACGGATTACTAGGCTTTAACTTGCACAATAAAACCGTGGGTATTGTAGGTTGCGGTAAAATTGGCCTTGCGCTGTGCAACATTTTAAATGGCTTTGGCGCTAAAGTATTAGTGTGCGACCCCTACGCACAACCTGGCAATTATACAATTACCGATATAGACACCTTACTTAGCCAAAGCGATGTGATTTCTTTGCATTGCCCCCTAACGGAGCAAACTCATCATTTAATAGATGATGAGGCATTTAGTAAAATGAAAACCGGCGTTATGCTTATTAACACCTCTCGCGGTGCACTGCTTAACAGCAAAGCGTGCATTAATGCACTTAAAACTAAAAAATTAGGCTACTTGGGGCTCGACGTTTACGAGCAAGAGTCGGAGCTGTTTTTTAAAAACCACAGCGACGAAATAAATCAAGACGATATATTCTCGCGCTTAGTGAGCTTTAAAAATGTTTTAGTAACAGGCCATCAGGGCTTTTTTACCCAAGAAGCACTCACCGAAATAGCAAACACAACCCTACTTAACGCGCTTGAAGTAAATGAAGGTAGACCTCTAACTTATGAGGTTTTATAAAGTTCTTGGCTATACCTAAATAACAGGCACAAAAAAGCGAAGTGCGTTTTAAACTCACTTCGCTTTATTAATTTATTTTAGGGCTTAGATAAAATTAACCAAAGGCAACGTTTGCAAATACCAAGGTCATTAATATTGGGCAAACAAAACGAATATACTGAGCAAACCAGTAATGTACGCCGGTTGTTGCTTGATGTAATTTATTACCACGCTGCCACATCCAACCTACCGTAATAAAGTAAAACAAGCCCATAAGCGGTAATTGGTATTGGGTAAATAGCATAATGACTAAGCCAAATAACCAATCAAAATTTAGTATAATTGCGCTTGCACACACAAGTACAACGGCGCTTACTGCCCATGTTGCTTTGGTGCGGCTAACGTTGTGATTTTCGACTAAAAACGCTACCGGAATTTCGGTGGTCGATATTGTTGACGTAACCGATGCGATAGACATTAATACAAAAAACAATAAACCAACTAATAAGCCAATTTCGCCCATGGTGCTAAATAGCTCAGGTAAAATAGCAAAAATAAGCTGCCCTTCGCCAATCAGTTTACCGCCACTAAATACTTCAACACCGTTGTGCTGCGCCACATAAATAGCAGGAATAATAAGTAACCCCGCTAAAAAAGCAACGCCAGTATCAAGTAGTGCAACACCTGCGGTGAGCTTTGGTAAATTAGCATCTGGCTGTAAATACGAGCCGTAAATCATCATACAGCCCACACCTAACGAGAGCGAAAAGAACGCTTGCCCCATTGCAGCAATAATTAAATTAGGGTCGAGTATTTGGCTAAAATCAGGAATTAAATACGCGGCAAAGCCTTCGCTTGCGCCATCGAGTGTTGCAATGTAGGCAATTAAACCAACAAGCAATACGAGTAGCAGTGGCATTAAACGGCGCGACCAGGTTTCGATTCCCGATTTAACACCTTTTAAAATAATACTGGCAGTTAAAATAAGCATAAGCGGCGTAAATACAAAATTACGCAGCACTGAGTCGCTATGTAAAAACTCGCTTGCGCCTGTAAACCCAAAAAAGGTTGTTATAGGTTCAATAGCGTACGAGAGCATCCACCCTGCTACTATTGAGTAAAAACTTAGCATAACAACTGCGCCCGCAAGGCCTATATAACCTGCCGCAGCACCAACCTTACGGTTAGTGTTTTGCCATGCATCGCCCAATGCTTTTACAGGGTTAGCTTGTGCTTTGTGACCTAAATATAGTTCGGTATACAGCGCAGGAAGCGCAAGTAAAAATATAACAATAAAGTAAACCAGTAAAAATGCACCGCCACCATGGTTGGCCGCTTGCGTAGGAAAACCCCAAATATTACCTAAACCCACTGCTGCGCCAGCAGCGGCTAAAACAAAACCAAGTCGGCTTTGAAACCCATCACGCACTTGTGCCATACATCTACAAATCTGTTATTATTTTGATTATTGTGAATTAAACCATATTTCATGCCAGCTGAGTAATAAAATTGTACCCAGCCTTTATTAGTGGCACTAACCGCTCACAATATCAGCGACTTCTTTTGCTTTAGGGCTTTTATGACTGAACACTATTTTAAAAACACCTTGAGTATTACTTCAACTCAATTGGCAAATTTGTCTTTAGCGAGTAACAGTATTTTATTATTTAATGCTAAAACACTTGAGCTTAGTGACTTTAATTTGCCCGATTGCTTAAGCCCATTTGAATTAACTATTATAAACCGCCGTAAAAGCCCGCCAGCTAAGCAAGAGTATTTAGCGACGCGGTTATTGCTAAAACACCTTATTAAAGTAGCGCAGCCGCAACATGCGCACGTAGCCCTTAATAAAATGAGTACAGAATTTGACGAAGAAAGCTCAAAACTGCAAATACACGTGGGTGATGATGTTATAAATACCTGTATTTCGCATTCGCATGGTTTAGTTGGGGTCGCGCTAAATTTTGATAAAAGTGAGTTTGGTTTTGATATTGAAAAAGTAAGCCTAAAGCGCCCGTTTGAAAAGCTCGCTAAGCATTTTTACCATAATGATGAAATTACACTTATTACCGAGCCTACTAATACCCAAGCGCAAGCAGATACGTTTTTTAGAATTTGGACATTAAAAGAGTCACTTGCTAAAGCCACCAGCCGCCCTATTGCAAAATTACTTAGCCCCAATGTGTTTGACGAATTACATAGTGCAAAGCTGAGTGCTAGCAGTAATAACGTTACTGTAGTTGATAGTAGTAACAGCAATGTTTGTTTTGATGTAAGCGTGGTGCATAAAAAAAGCATCGACTGGCGATGCTTTTTATTAACCGACTTTGTTAAGTAATTTTGTTAAGTAACTTTACTAGTTAATTTTACTAGGTAACTTTACTAGGTGATTTTCTTGAATAACGATTACTTACGCAGCAAAGTCGTTTTCTAATAAACGGCTATGAATAGACTGTACTACGTTATCTGACTCAGTTTGCTCTACTAAAAAGCACAGGTTGTGCTTACTAGCACCGTGACAAATTAATCGAATGTTAAAGTCTTTTAGTACACTCATTAAGTTCATTTCGTGTTGCCGTAATTGAATCTCAGAGCCAATAAGTGCCACCAATGTTAGGTTGTTTTCTACCGAAACATGGCAAAACTCTGCAAGCTTATCTAGGCATTCTTGATCAAGCTCTGGGCGCGAGGCGTTTTGCGCGTTATCAAGCGTTATAGCTACACTGATTTCTGATGTGGTTACCAAATCTACCGATATATTGTATTCACTTAATAGTGTAAATACGCGTGCTAAAAAGCCGCTTGCGAGTAGCATTTCTGGGCTTTTAAGCGTAAGCAATATTTGGTTTTTACGTTGCGTCACTGCGCGTATACCTGGTTGCTGCGATTTTTCACGCTCAATCCACGTACCGCCACGCTCAGGCTCTCGGCTAGAACCTACAAACACGTTAATGTGGCTACGGCTTGCTGGTAAAATAGTCGCTGGGTGCAATACTTTTGCGCCAAAGGTTGCCATTTCAGCGGCTTCGTCAAAACTTAAGCGTGCAATAGGCGTCGCTTTTGCGCACAAACGCGGGTCAGTGCTAAAAATGCCCACTACGTCGGTCCAAATATGCACACTTTTAGCGTTAATCGCTTCAGCTAGTAATGCAGCGCTATAGTCAGAACCACCACGTCCTAGCGTTGTGGTTTGACCATATTCGTCACTACCAATAAATCCCTGAGTTACAATTACTTGAGCGTCTAATAACGGAATTAAATGCTCTTTAGCAGCTTGCGCTGTGGCTGCAACATTGGGCGTTGCTTTACCAAATTGGCTGTCGGTTTTAAGCACCTTGCGCACATCAAAGCGATCGGCATTTAAACCTTGTAAACGCAGTACCTGAGCAAACAAATACGACGACAAACGCTCACCAAAGCTAAGTAGCTCGTCGTGTTGCTGATCGGTTGTTAGTGACTCTTGAGCCAATGTTTGAAATGCTTTTAGGGTTTCGTTAAAGCCAACCGCTAAATCGGCATCTAGCGATAACTCATCTAAAATAGTGTGTTGAATAGCAAGCACGCCATTTATGTGTTCTTGGCGCTCACTTGAGGTAATACTTGGTTTGCACAGTGCAACTAAGTGGTTAGTTACGCCGGCACTGGCGCTCACGGCAACAATACGTACGCTTTCATCTGCAACAATAATTTCGCTACAGCGACTCATCGCTTCAAAATTTGCAACACTTGTTCCGCCAAATTTGGCAACGATATAATCTGATTTTGCGCTTAACTCTGTTTGAGGCACTGTTTGTGGCGCTGATTGGGTAGTCATTTAGTCTCCTTTCGCGATATCCAAATCGCAATAAAACAAGAAGAACTTGGCAAAGGAATGCTTGAAGATAAGTCCACTGCCAGAAGCTCTCCACCTATATTGGTGACAGTTTTGAGGATTCAGCCCCATAAACCGAAAAACAATGACGACGTACCATTATTTTCCTCGGCGAGTACTTCCCTCCTTAATGATCATCGGCTTTCGTCGCCTAACATTAAGTACCTAAGTATCGCACCTCTTCTGAATGCTTTATTAACCAGTGGCTAATAAAACAAAACCCCACTAAGTAGCGGGGCTTTGAAAGTTATCGTTTAGACGTCTAGCTGTCAAGCATTTAATAATTTATGAGTTAAATAAAACTGCCCATGTAATACGAGCCCGCATATCCAACCGTGTAACAAATTAATAAATGCAGCGATAAGCGCAAGTAGCTCATAAAGGTAAGCGCTTTAACTTTACTCATGGCAATAATACCCGCAGCCGACCCAATGATAAGCATTGAACCGCCCACGCCCGTTGCATACGTAAACGACAACCAGTGCTGTTGGCTCATTACTATATCGGCTTTTAATAAAGCAGCAGTAAGCGGTACGTTATCGACCCCTGCTGATAATATGCCCATTAAGTAGTTTGCGTATTCTGGTGCCATTACCGTGTATAGATCGGTGAATTTACTTAGCATACCAATTTCTTTAAGCGCGCCTACAAGTAAAAGTACGCCTACAAAAAACAATAATGTGTCGTATTCTATATCGCGAACAAAATCGATTATGTCTTTGTTTATGTCTTTTTTACGCATTAAAAATTGCGCCACTAAAAACATGACCGATAAGCCAAACAAAAAGGTTAATAGAGGCGGTACGCTGTAAATTACACTCAGCGTAAGTGTGCTCACTACGGTAGATAAAAATATAACAGCAATGGTTATGTCGGTTTTTTCAATACGGGTTTTACCTGCACTAGCAAACTCAACACGCCCTTTCATACCGATAGACAGTAACGCAGCAAGCAGCATAACGCTTGCAAGTGCTGGCGCTATAAGGAGTAATAAATGAGCAATGGTTACTTTGCCATCTAAAAATATCATCAGTGTGGTTACGTCACCTGTTATTAGCGATACCCCACCTGAGTTAACCCCAAACACAATAAGCGTGGCGTATTTAATGAGCTTTTTAGGTTCAAGTTTTAACGACATAACAACCGCGAGCGATATAAGCGTAGCTGTTACGTTGTCTGAAATCGACGAAAACAAAAATGCAAAACCACCCACCAAAAACATGAGCTTTTTTTCGCTAATACTTTTTGGCATAACACGGTGCACAATATTTTCTATAAACCCCTTTGAATTTAAATACGCTACAAAGGTCATTGCAGCCATTAAAAATAGCCATAATGAGGCAATTTCTAAAATATTTTCATTTAAAAGATGTTGAATCGTATCGGGGCTTTGCCCGTGTAGAGGGTATATAAAAAGAAGAATCCAGCAAAGCGTACCAAAAAACAGCGTGGTTTTAGCTTTATTAACGTGGATTATATCTTCTATAACGATCAGTAAAAATGCAATCGCTATCAGGGTTAGAATAATCGAGGAAACCATGGTAGTTAAACAACCTTTGATATAGTTTTAAAGAACACACAAATAACATTCCATTTCATGTGCCTATTTTCGGCGCGAATTTTAGCACTGCCTCTATGCAAAAACTATTATTAAATGGTCTTAAAAACGAATACTATATACAGACAAGGTTAATTAAAAATACGTAATAATGAGTCTTCTAAAAGAACTCAATAATAAAATACTAGGATGTTGTAACCTCTTATGATCCCAGCTAAAAAGCTGCTAAACACTATAACCGAACATTGGGGTGTATTAGAGCTATTATTTAAACGTTTTAAAATGGCTGACTTTAGCCTAAAAGACGTACAAAACGCGATTAAGCAAAAGCAGCCTACGTGGTCAAACGAACGCATTTATAAAGAAACAAATCGTTTGTTAAACCAAGATATTTTAATTCCACTGGCTAAATCTTCTCAGCTTGAAATAAATCGTGCCATTGCCGATTTTGCTACTTTTTTACTGCAAGAAGAGCATTTAGGCTTAGCGCAAGAAATTAGCGTATTAGTCGACGACCTAGCTCGTTTAGGTAACCGCCTAGATAACGCTGGCGAAATAGAAGACTTTGACGATTTACGCCGCTACAGCCGCATTATGGATGATCGGGTGCGTAAAATAATGAAGCTATACGCACACAACGAAAACGCAATTTTAAATATTGTTGAACAAGCTAAATCTAATAATGCGGTGCAATCGCTGCAAAAGCGTTATAAAGCGGTAATAGAAGCGTTTGACGAATACATAGAGCCAATGCTTGAAATGGTTGATATTCGCGGTGAATTTCATGCATGTTTTACCCTCATTGAAGAGCAAATAAGTAAGCAAATACTGCACATTGAGCGCTCAGGTAAAGCGTATACCGACAAACGCATGCTGGAGCAATTACGTACCCGTATACTCGAAATGCATTTAGTGGGTCGAGAAAGCTTACGTAAAAGTGCCGACATGCTTATGCCGCTGCGCGAAGAGTTACGCCGTAATAACTTAATTACTCGCCAAGCAGCCAAAGTACTTGGGCTTGTGCGCAAAAATGGCGTAGACAACATGCTAAGTGCTGTACAGCCACACTTTGTGAGCGACGCACAGCGATATTCGCTTGGTCAGCAACGCCATATTGTGGCTTACATGGCAAGCTTGGTTGAATTTGAACACGAAGAATACCAATTGCCAGATCAACAAGACGTGCCTGCATTTGTTACGCCTAATATTCCTGACTACAACGATGTTAAAACCAGCTTTGCTAAGCGCTTTAATAAAAAACGCAAAAAGCCGCAGCCCTTGCTGCAATTTTTAGACGAAAGCTACCCAAATCTCGATGCCGACGAAATGCTATTTTTGTATCAAAAATTAGTCAGCGACAGCGATATTAAAATAATTCAAAGCGATGAAAAAGCCCGCGTAAAAATTGCCGGTCAGCACTTTTCTTTATATCCATTTAATTCAGAGCCTCAGCCAGATTCAAAGGCAGGTAAATAAACCATGACACACATAAACTTAGACGAGCTAACCCACCTACAAGCCATTAATAAAAAATTAGTAGCGGGTTATCACATTTGCGAGCAAGACAACGTAATGTGGCAAGAGCTTGACCAACACATAGAAGACTACACCGCCCTATTTACCGCTTTAGGTAACGATTTAAAACGCGACAGCCGTGGCTTTTATTATTTTGGTAGCGACGAAAGCACACCCAATATGGGCAAAATATCTCGCGCTATCGCGCTCACTATTTACATTTTAATTGAGCACTACGCCAATACGGGTAAAGACCCAATGCGCGCATTGTTTGACGACGTAAACGATTTAGAGCTTATGCAAACGCTGGTGCAAATTAACAAACATTTGTTTGATCAGCTTGAGATATTTTCGGGATCGGACCTGCGTAAAGACGTTTACCTGCGCATGGTGCGCTTAGGTTTAGCCCGTGAAGTAGAAGGCGGCTTTATGCTACAAGCGCCAATTCACCGCTACATAGATGCACTCATGGAAGTAAACGAAGAAACCTACATTACAGAGGACGAGGAATGAAAAATCTATACGGACTAAGTAAACTCGCCCTACTTAACACCGCAGGCTATGCAAAATGTGTAATCCCGCTTGATAAAAGCAGCTCTATTTGCGCGCCAAATAACACAGGTAAAAGCTCGGTTATTAACGCCCTGCAGTTTCCACTTATTAACGATTTACGCTTAACAGAATGGGACGGACACGATTTAGATGAAACCCGTAAGTTTTATTTTTCATCCGATCAGTCGTACATTTTACTAGAAGCTAACTTGCCTCATGGCTCGGTAGTAATAGGCGTTGCGGGACTTGGTAAAATTGCCGGTTACGCGCATCAGTACTTTTGTTATCAAGGAAAGCTTGATTTAGAGCAGTACACGCAAGGTAAAACTATTATTAAATTTACCAAGCTGTTCAACCATTTAAAATCGCTTAATTACAATCCTATTGAGCTTAAAGCACAAGAGCTCAACGCGCTACTTACTGGCGGCGCAACGCCTTTTGACGGCGACATTAACCTAAAAATGATCCCGCTTAATAATGTGCAAGACTCTTCTATTTATAAAGAAATATTTAGACGTATTCTTAACTTACACAAATTAGGCGCAAGCGACGTAAAACGCTTTATGCTACGCGTGTTTGAACGCCATATGTCGAACTCTAAGGTCGACTTTTATGAAGTATGGCGTCGCTCGTTTGATAAAGTAAACCGCTCAAAACGCGAACTAAAAGCCCTTGAGTCAATGCAAGAGCCAATAGCCGCGCTTGAATCAATGCTTGAAAACCAAACCGTGCTTAAAGGTAAATTAGCCGCGTATGCGCCTAAAATTGACCAAGCACTGATTGATTTTGATACCTATCAAGAATCGCAACTTAATGAGCTGGGTATAGCGCTTGAAGATATAGAGCACGAAAAACACGAGTTTGAGCAAAAGCAAAGCCTATACGTACAGCAATCGCGTGATATAGAGCGCCGACAAACTCAAATTGAGCAGTGGTTTTTAGATTACGATGCGCTTAAAAGCGAGTTTGAACTGGTAAATAAAGCCACGCTCAAAACCAGCCTGACTCAGTTAAAGCAAGATTACGAGTCGCTTTCACACTCTATAACCAGCGCACAAGGGCAAAGCCTACATACGCTTGACTACCGCATTAGCGAAACACAAAAACAAATTAAGAGCTTAAAGCTGCAACTTAAAAACCTTGAGTTTAATTTGTTTACCCGCATGCGCGAAGACCTCTCGTTAAAAGAAGTAGAAGAAATATCGCGGATTTTAAACCCAGATATTCTCTCGTTTGCAACCACCACTAATGGCGATATAACCATTGATGACGAAGATGCGTTTGGTGAATTTTTATCGCTACTTAGCGAAAACGTTAAAGGCGGTGTACTAACGCTGCCAGGTGCAAGCATTAAGCTTAAAAAGCTCTCGCCTGTGCAAATGCAAAGCGGCGAAAACAAAGAGCAATTAACCGCTCAGCTCAGTGCACTTGAGCATTCACTTAAAGAGTTTAAGCAACAGCGCGATGTTGCTGCAAACGTTGCCGACAAGCAAAAAGAAAAAGACGCGTTATACGATGAGCTTATGAGCGCAGAGAGCGCCCTAAAACGCTTAGAGCAGTTTGATATAATGCAGCAGTCGGTTGAAGCGCAAGCCATGCTAAAAGAGCAGTTATTAGCTGAGCGCGAACAAGTTGACGACTACCTGCAAGACATTCAAAAAAATAGTGGCTCAATTGCCGATCGTCGCTCGTTAATTAAATCAAAACAAGAGCAAATTAATCGCCAAACTGAGCGTCTGCGCCAAGTTAAAAGCGAGCGAATTGACCACATGCTTGATTTATACAGCGGCAAAGTAACCCCGTACATGATTGATATAACAGTCGACTTTGATAACTTAAGCGACCTAGTACATCACTTTAATAAAGACTGCCAAGAGCTGCGTAATTTTGACATAAACGTACGCAACACCTATTTGCATGTATATAACGCGGGTATTACTAAATTCGACAACGAAAACGACGAATATACTAAATACCAAAAGCTAATAAGCGCCTTTTATAATATTGATAACGAACGCGATGCGGTTGAACGCCAAGCACGCGTTGCGCTTACCGAAGTGGCTGCGACCATTAAAGGCTTACGAGAAGATTTAGACCGACTTCGCCGCGAAATGAACAGCTTTAATAAAGGCATAAGCCAGCACCGCATTTCAAATCTGCAAGCGTTTAAAATTAACGTAATACCGCGCAAAATGCTGGTTGATAGTATAGATACCATTATCAGCACGTCGCATCAGTTTGAGCAAGGTGACACGCTTGATTTACTTAGCCAAGAACCGTACAGCGAAAATGCGGTAAACGAAGCGAAAGATCACTTAATTAAACTCGCCTCAGATAAAGCGGGCTTAACACTTACCGATTTATTTGATATTCGATTTGAAGTGGTTAACCGCGCAGGTGAAACAGAGCACTTTGAAAAAATAGATTCGGCGGGTTCAAACGGCACACGTATTACGATTAAGTTATTGTGTGGCATGTTGTTTATTCGTTACTTATTGAGTGACCAGGAACAAAACCTATACCGTATACCTATTTATATAGATGAAGCGGCCGACATTGACCCACAAAATCAAAAAGCAATTATAGAAACCGCACTAAGCTTTGGTTTTGTGCCTATATTTGCTTCAGTTAAGCCACAAATAAGTTGTGACTACATTGTGCCTATTCGCTCGGTAAAAGACGGTGCACAAAACTGGGTAGATGAAAAAGATTGGATTGAAGTTGAACACAATTAATTGGCCGTTAAGGCAAACCAACTAAACTAAAATATAGGACGTTTAAATAATACACATTTAAACTATGTGTGTTATTTTAAATTAATGCATTTTATTGGAGCAAACGTAATGAAAAATATACTTATTGTTGCAGCGCTAGCACTTCTTACAGCCTGTACACAAACCCCAGATTGGGATTACGATAAATCAGCTAACTTTAGTAATTTTAAAACATTTGCTTGGGTAGAAAACGCCAGCCTAACTAAAGACACAAATAACTATCAAATTAATGGCCTGATGGAAAAGCGTGTTCGCACTGCCGTTAACGCAGAGCTGAGCCAAACATTAGGTATGAGCTTAGTTGATGCAGCGCAAGCTGATGTACTTGTTAACTATCATGCATCGGTAGACAAAGAGCTTGAAGTAGACAACTTCAATATAAACTACCGCCCGCATTGGGGTTATTGGGGTACTGGTTTTCAACGCGATACAACTGCGCGTGAATACGAAGTGGGTACACTGATTATTGATATTGTAGATCGTGAATCTAACCAGCTAGTATGGCGCGGCGCAAAAGAAGGTCGATTAAAGAAAAATCAATCGCCAGAAAAGCGTGAAGCATCAATTAACAAAACAGTGAGCGAAATTTTAAGTAACTTCCCGCCACAAAAGCAGCAGTAAGTTAAAATTAGCTATAAGTAAGTTTTAAAAGAGCTCACAGTACGTGAGCTTTTTTGTGGGTGTGTATTTTTGGAACTTTTAAAATAAAGTAATTACGAGCTACGCCCGTCACGTCAGCAAGCTGCACGTCTACAAAATAAACACCGGATTAAACTTTACCTGTAGGCGCTAAGCTTGCTTGCGCGAGAAGCGATAGCTTCTAATCACTTACCTTTACCTAACGCTATATTCAACCTTAAATTACGAGCTGGACTCGTCACGTCAGCAAGCTGCACGTATGCAAAAAACACCGCGTCAAACTTTACCCGTAGGCGCTAAGCTTGCTTGCGCGAGAAGCGATAGCTTCTAATTACTTATCTTTATGCGCTTACCCTACTCTAAGTTACGATTTATACTTATGCAGTAACTCAAGCGGTATATGACAGTAATCATCAGGGTGATTAGTTAAGCGGTCTTGATGCTCAGGATCGCTTGGCACGTAGTTAGTTAGCAGCTCGACCCCTACTACAATTTTATTGGCATCACTTCGCTGGCTTATATAATTGCTAGCGACCTTTAAATGATCTTGGCTTTTGCTATAAATGGCAGTGCGATATTTAGGGCCTACGTCATCCCCTTGTTTGTTAACGCTATACGGATCAATAATCTCAAAAAAGAAGCCAAACAGCTCGTTTAAGCTAACCTCTTTTGTACTAAATATTACTTTTACACACTCAGCATAACCGTCGTATTCGCCTTGTGTATTATCGTTTTTTCCATTAGCCCGCCCTGCTTCAGTACTTATTACACCAGGTAAGTGCTTTAAAAACTCTTGCACGCCCCACAGGCAGCCACCTGCAAAGTAAATAGTATCTTGCTGTTTTATATTCATAATAAATGTGACCAAGTTTGTTAGATGCATTAACTTTACAAATGATAATCAAATGCAGTTTTTAATGAATTAATGTACAATCGCGCCAAAATCGCAGTTGTTTAATTGAATTATTTTATCACGCCTTAAAAGTGTGTTCTGAATTTAATTGTTACCGTAATTGCATATAAAAAATGAGACACACAACATGAAATGGTCACCGCACTTTATACTCCCTGCACTGCTATGCAGCGCGAGCAGTTTTGCCTACGGCGAAGCTGTAACTGATAAAACTGAGGCATCACCGGCAATCGAAAAAATAACGGTTGAGGCATCGCCCACGGCAAACACATTACCTGTAGGTACATTTGACTCTCCGGTATCTAATTTAGAGTATGACCCACGTGTTGATTTACAATCACGTAATATGGCTGAAGCGCAAGCCGATGTAACTATACGCGGTGGTATTTTTGAAAATACCGGCTTTAGAGTTGGTAGTGCTACTTTACTTGACCCACAGTCTGGTCATTACTTTGCTGAAATTCCTATTGCACCGCAAATGCTTACCGGCCCTTATATTTTAACTGGCGCAGACAATGCGCTTAACGGTGCTAATAGCTCTGTAGGCACTGTATCGTTTGGCTGGAAACCAATTAGCACGGGCGGCAGTGTATCGGTAGGTACTGGCACAAACGATTTTAACTTACAAAGCTTACATGCAGGTGTAAGTATGCCCCTAGAAGGCGCAAAGGATTGGAAGCTTGGTTTTGAAGGCGAGATTTCTCACTCACAAAGCGATGGCACTATTGATAACGGCGATCACGACTTTACGCGTGCATCGGGTCGCGTTCAATTAGCTGGCGCTGATTCTCAAACAGATTTGTTTTTTGGCTCACAAGATAAGTTTTTTGGTTGGCCAAATTTGTACACTCCATTTGGCGTTAACGAAACAGAAGAGCTAGAAACCCGCTTATTAATGCTAAACCATAAGCAAAATTATGCGCAGGATAGTAACTTTGAAGTGTCGGCTTATTACCGCACACACGACGATCATTATATTTACTCTCGCGAAAATCCAAGCGCTTTTGAAGCTTTTCACAAAAGTGAAGTTAAGTCGTTAGCGCTATCGGGGCATCATGCTCAAAGCGATGTATTTGCTGTAAATTATTCAGCACAGTTTATTGACGACTCAATTGAATCTACCACGCTTGAAAACAACTTTACCTCACGTAAGTATTATAAATTAAGCGTATTGCCTGAATACAAAATGGCGCTTGAGGATAATAAACAACTTACATTTCGTTTAGGCGCTGCGTTTGACGATACAAACAGAGACGACTCTGAACTGTCACTTATTGGTGATATAACGCTTAATACACAAAACAGCAAAGGTTTTGAGCGCACGTTTTATTTATCGTACGCAGAGGCGAGCCAAGTGGCAGGCTATACCGCCATTGGCGGAAGTGATTCAGGCGGGTTATTTAGAAGTAATTACACCCTTGAGCGCGAAACGACTAAAAGCCTAGAGCTAGGTTTATTAGTTGATGAGCAAACTTGGCAACTTAATTCGGCTATTTTTTATCGCAAAGATGACAACTTAACCGATTGGACGTTTAATTTTGATTCAAGCTCTGCACGCTTTGCAAACCCTGTAGATATAAATACGACGGGCATTGAGTTCTTAGCAACTAAACACTTTGAAACAACCGAAATTGTAGCGAGTTACACCTACCTTCATAAATCAGAAAATTACGGTGCGGCAGATATTGACGCTAGTTTTTACGCATTAAACTTCCCTGATCACCGCCTAACACTCGGCGCAGTGTGGAATCCTACTGATATATTGCAGTTTAGAATAGATAACGAGTGGCGCAAACAGCACGAAAATGCGCTGCGCGGTAGTGACGACGATGCTTTATTTACCCATTTAACGTTAAAAATTACGCCGCCAATGCTAAAAAACTTATTTATTACTTTAGCAGCAGATAACTTATGGGGTGAATCATTTGAAGAGATACCTGGTACACCAGGGCGAGGTGAGCAATATACGTTAAGCGCAACGTATAGTTGGTAGAATTGAGCTATCACATTCAAAGACCTGTTTATTTAAAACAGGTCTTTGAATAAATATTTAGCAAAGAATAAACGGCCTACTAAATATTAAGAGCTTTGATTACTCAGCTTATATTGAACCAGAACGACATTGTCTTTTTCTTAGCTCATTATCAATTTGTAAAGGGCGACTAAGCTCATCTGTAAGAACCTGCGAAACAACCGTACCGGTTTCAACTTCTTGTATCCAGATTGATATTTTATCCCCTTCCCTTTTTCTATTTAGCATGTAGCTTTTATCAGAATCTAAATTAACGTTAAAATTAACAAAAGCTTCTTTTTGACTATTTAAAACATCAGGGTTTGAAACACTCGCCTTTACCCATAAATCATGCTCACCACTGATATACTGCTTTGGTTCAGCCCATTGTGTAGGTTTTTTGTTAAAGCACATCAAGTGGACATATTCTAGATCTACTCCCTGCTCTCTTTTAAAGTTTTCGAGTCTAAAGTGGTCTTCTTTAATATCGGTTTTAATGGGTAAGTTTGAACAACCTAATAAAGTCACACCTAATGTAAATGCTGTAAGTAAATTTTTCATTTTTCTTTCCTTTTAAAAATTAAGATTGAACGAAATCACCTATAAATGAGATTTATAAAAAGTATCTTACAATTTCCTATATTAGCAACAAAGTTAAATATGTCTAATATTTCGCCATTAAATAAATTAACGACTGCTTTTAATAACCTTGTGAAGATTTTTATTAATAATATATTGTAAATAGATGTGTATTAAAAACGAGGATTAAGTTAGCTCTTCAAGCTCTGTAATAAGCGCTAAAGCTTGTGCATTTGTTGACCCGCACACATCAAATGTGGCGCTAAAATCACTACATACTTTAGGTCGGCTTGAATCACCAAATAACTTACATAAATTACGTTCGTCCAGCTGAATACAGCGCTCTCCGGCCTTTTTACCATTTGGCATACCTGGTATAGGCGAACTAATACTTGGCGCAATACAACATGCGCCGCAGCCTAGCCTGCAACTCATCGATTCGGTTTTCATAATATCCTCTGAATAAAACACACTTACTTTAATTCCTTTTTAGGAACGTAATTAGCCGCATGTTCAGTTGTAATGTACATATGTAATGCTTTGTTACATCTTAAAACGCCTTGTAAACACTTTATTGCGTATTATTGCTCTGTCACCACCAATTATGAAGGAATGCCTTGTGGCTACTACAAAACAAATAATACTCCCAATTGCTGTTTTAGCAGGCGGTATTGCTTTAGCTTTCGCCTTTATGGCAATGAAAAAACCACCCGAAGAAAAGCCAGAGCAAGATTTACGCCCTTTAGTTGCAACACAAAGCATACTTTTAGATTCTATAACGCTTGATGTTAAATCGTACGGCATTGTTAAACCAAAGGACCGTACCGAGCTGATAGCACAAGTTAGTGGGCAAGTTATTTCGGTATCAGATCAATTTGTTGAAGGCGCGTTTGTAAAGCAAGGCGATATTTTAGCACGAATTGATGCAAATGATTACGAGGCAGACTTTATTGAAGCGCAAGCAGGTTTAGCACAAGCAAGCTCAGCACTTGAAATAGAACGCGCACAAGCACATGTAGCAAAAGCTGAATGGGAGCGTATTAAATCGGACTCAAGCGAAGCTATTGCCTCAGAACTTTATTTACGTAAACCACAACTGGCCGAAAAATTAGCGCGTTACCGCTCTGCTCAAGCAAGTGTTAAACGTGCTAGCCGTAATCTTGAACGTACTTATATTAAAGCCCCATACGATGCCATTATTAATGAACGCACAATTAGCTTGGGTTCAGTAGTAAACCCAGGTAATAGTTTTGGTGCATTGAGTGCAACCTCAGTTGCAGAGGTACGTTTACCCGTTGCCGACCAAGAACTACAATATTTAAAAAATGGCGGCGTAGGCTCAAATGTTACATTTAACGCAGAATACGCGGGTAAGCAAACAATGTGGCAAGCCAAAGTAATTCGCACCGAAGGTGTGGTTGATCAAACAAGCCGTATGAGCTACTTGGTTGCACAACTTGCAACACCTTATGGCGATAAAACACGCCCTCTTCGTTTTGGTTCATACATTAACGCTACCATTGAAGGTCGCCCGCTTGATAACGCAATTATTGTTGCGCATCATTTAGTTAAAGATAATAAAATTGTAATTTTAAATGACGATTTAACATTATCGTTTAAAACTCTCAATATTATACGCGAACAAAACGGCATGATTATAGCCAGCCAAGGGCTAAAAAATGGCGAGCAAATTGTTACCTCAGCGCTTGAGTATCCAACTGAAGGTATGGCAGTAAAAGTTGAAGATATTGCGCCTGATAAAACTGATGTAACTCAACTTGCGCTGAAAGAGGAATAATCATGAACACTCGTGAAACAGGGTTAATAGCATGGTTTGCCCGAAATCCCGTTGCTGCCAACCTACTAATGATATTTATATTAGTGGGCGGTATTTTAATGGCGATGACCATTCGCAAACAAATGTTCCCACAGTTTGAAAGCAACTGGATAAGCGTACAAGCAGTTTACCCAGGTGCAGCCCCGCAAGAGGTTGAAGAAGGCATAACCATAAAAGTTGAAGAAAACCTCGAAGGTATTGAAGGCATTAAACGCCTAATTACTTACTCTAACCGTGGTTTTTCACAAGCGTGGATTGAAATAGAAGAACAATACAATCCACAAGAAGTACTTGATGAAATTAAAGTACAAGTTGATTCAATAAATACCTTTCCTGCGGGAATGGAGCGCCCTGTTGTTCGCCGCGATAAGTTTGAGCAAGAGGTAATGATACTCGCGCTTTATGGCGACATGAGTAACTACCAGTTAAAAGAGCTTGGCAACGATATAAAAGACGAGTTACAAGCACTGCCTCACGTTAACCTTGTTAATTTTAACGGCGGTTTAGAGTACGAAATTGGTATAGAAGTTAGCCCCGATAAACTGCGCGAATATGGCTTAACATTTAGAGATATTGCAGGCGCTGTACAAAACTTTTCGGCCAATATGTCGGCGGGGCAAATACGATCTGAAAACGGTTATATTTCGATGCGTGTTGAAAAACAAGCCTACCGTGGTTTTGAGTTTGAAAAACTCCCCCTTATTACCCTTGCTGATGGCGCACAAATTTATTTAGGCGATGTTGCAACTATTAATGATGGCTTTGAAGAAGGTCTGCAGTATTCAAAATACAATGGTAAAAATTCACTCTCGTTTGAAGTTAACGCATCAAAAGATCAAGACATTACCGATGTAGCAAAAGTACTTAAAAGCTACATGGCAGCTAAAGAGCCGCTTTTACCTGCAGGTGTTAAGCTATCTCCTATTGTTGATTTAACTTACTACCTTGAAGGTCGACTTGATATGATGGTCGATAACATGATTTGGGGTGGCTTGTTAGTAATGATAGTGCTGGCACTATTTTTACCGTTACGCTTGGCATTTTGGGTAATGATGGGCTTACCGGTGTCTTTTCTAGGTGCCTTTTTGTTTATGCCCATTGGCTTTTTAGACGTAACAATTAACCTAGCCTCTCTTTTTGCCTTTATACTTGTGCTCGGGATTGTTGTTGATGACGCCATTGTTGTGGGCGAGTCAGCCAGTGCCGAAATAGAAAAATACGGCCATACACTTGATAACGTAGTACGCGGCGTAAAACGTGTTGCGATGCCAGCAACCTTTGGTGTACTAACAACTATTGCGGCATTTTTACCACAAACACTCGCAACCGGCCCTGGTGCTGCTTTTTCTAAGGCCATTGGTGGCGTTATTATTTTATGTTTGATTTTTTCACTCATTGAATCAAAACTTATTTTACCTGCGCACATTGCAGCAATGAACCCGCGTAAACCAAATCCTAAAAATCCATTACATCGCTTACGTATGGTGATTGATAGTGGTTTAAAAGGCTTTGTGAATAACTACTACCTTCCTTTTGTTAGCCGCTGTATTCACTACCGCTATACCGTAATTGTTGGCTTTATGTGTTTGCTTATTGTAAGCGCAGGTATGTTTGCAGGTGGTTTAGTTAAGTTTGTACCAAACCCTAAAATACCGCACGACTTTCCCCGTATTGATATAGAGATGAACCTTGCTTCATCTGAGCAAGCAACGCTTGAAACCGCACGTAAAATAGAAAGCGTGTTGTTAAAGGTCGATCAGCAACTACAAGAGCAATACGGTAAACCGATGATCCGCGATTTATCGGTAAGCCTGCGCGGACGAACGCAAGCAAATATTATGGCCATTTTGGTAGAGCCTGATTTACGCCCTATCGATACCTTTGCCCTAAGTGCGTTATGGCGCGAGCAAATGCCCGCTCTACCTGGCATTAAAACCATGACTATTCAAGACAGCATAATGAATGGCGGTCGAGATGATGGCGACGTTAGCTTTAAACTTGAAGGCAAAAATGCTGACGAGCTAAAAGAAGTGGCAGGTAAATTAAAAGCCAAATTACAAACAATGGAAGGCGTTGGCGACGTAAACGATTCAATGCAAAGCGCTACCGACGAAGTGCAACTTGATTTAAAACCACTCGCTTACAGCATGGGTTTAACGCTTGCTGATGTCGCATCGCAAGTTAGCTTTAGTTACTACGGCTTAGAAGCGCAGCGAATATTGCGTGAAGGCGAAGAAATTAAAGTCATGATCCGCTATCCAGAAGACGAACGTAACTCAATAAGTGACATAGCAAGTGTGCGTATTATTACACCTACTGGCGCTGAAGTACCGCTAAGTGAAATAGCCGAAGTTAAGCTGGTTGACGGTGTAAACCGTATTCGTCGCGAAAACTCTAAACGTACAGTTAACGTTTGGGCTGCGGTAAATACCGACCAAGCCGAACCATTTGCGATTGCCGAGGAAATTCGCGATGAATACTTACCATCATTACTTAAAAGCTACCCTGGTGTTACAAGTGATGTAGCTGGCCGTATTCAAGAAGAGATGGATAGCGCTTCAGAGCAGCTTCGTGACTTTGGTATATCGATGATGATTATATTTGCCTTGTTAGCGATTCCACTTCGCTCTTACTCGCAGCCACTTATTATAATGTCGGTTATTCCGTTTGGTGTAGTGGGCGCTATGTTTGGCCATATGATTTTAGGTATGACCATGAGTAGCTTATCGATGTTTGGCATTATTGCTGTAGCGGGTGTGGTCGTAAATGATTCCCTCGTTATGGTTGATTTTGTAAACAAAGCCCGCGCTGAAGGTGTTTCGATTAAGGATGCTGTAATGCAAGCCGGTGCTCGTCGCTTTAGAGCAATATTACTCACCTCAATCACTACCTTTATTGGTGTAATGCCAATTATTTTTGAAACGAGTTTACAAGCTAAAATTGTTATCCCGATGGCTGTATCACTTGCTTTTGGTGTGTTATTTGCCACAGTAATTACACTGATACTTATACCGTGCCAGTATGTTGCACTAGAAGATGCTAAACGATTAGTACGTAAAATGCGTGGCAAGCCACCACTAGTAGATGCCCAACCAGCGCCTACTCACAGCTAAATTAAGTAACATCCCAACCAAAAAAGCTCGGCATATTATGCCGAGCTTTTTATTTTTAGCTTAAAAATGATATTCACCTATTTGCTAACATTACTTCTATTACTTATTTTTTAACACGCAGGATTAATTAACAGTCCTAATAATTGATAGAAATATTGCTCGTTTTTTATCCCTAATACGTTATGGTATTTAAATAATAAATAGACATAATAAAATTAAGGAACAGCCATGAATACATCTCCCTCTGATCACATTCCTCAAGAAGCCTTTGATTGGTATGACGAATACGCCCACGGTTTAATGGACCGACGTACTTTTATGAAAAAACTCGGTGGCCTTGCTGCACTTGGCTTTTCGATGGCTGTACTTACATCAGCATTATTACCTAACTATGCACTTGCTGAACAAGTATCGTTTAATGACGATGATATTAAAGCAACATACGAAGAATTTGATTCGCCAGACGGGCACGGTAAAGGCAAAGGTTACTTAGCAACCCCTAAAAATGTAGAAGGTAAGCTCCCTGTTGTTCTTGTGATACACGAAAACCGTGGATTAAACCCATACGTAAAGGATGTAGCAAGACGCTTAGCGAAGATAGGCTTTATTGCATTTGCACCCGATGCGCTATTTCCACTGGGTGGCTACCCTGGTAATGATGATGAAGGACGCGCTATGCAAAAAACCATGGATCGCGCTAAAATTCAAAACGATTTTGTAGCCGCAGCACACTTTTTAAAATCGCATGCTAACAGTAACGGTAAGTTAGGCGCTGTCGGTTTTTGTTTTGGCGGCTACATTGTTAACTATTTAGCGGCTGTAGATAGTAATTTAATCAGTGCCGGCGTACCTTTTTACGGCACTCCCGCCAGTGAAAGTTTACGTAAAAATATTAAAGCACCATTAATGATTCAATTAGGTGAGCTTGATAAACGTGTAAACGCGTCGTGGCCACAGTACGAACAAGACTTAAAAGCCAATAATGTTGAGTACACTATGCATATGTATAAAGGGGCAAATCATGGTTTTCATAACGACTCTACAGGTCGATATGATAAAGACAATGCTGAGCTTGCATGGCAACGTACCGTTGAGTTTTTTAATAAAAAGCTAAGTTGATCTGATTGCGTATTAATCCTTTAATACGCTTTTATCAATAATGCCTTTATTGACCAACTGCTGCAAAATAGCTTGGGATTTTTCTCTGCATGCATCACGTAGTAAACGAACCGCTGGGGTTATTGACTGCCTACTTGGGCAAATAAGCCAAAGTTCACCATTAACATGTTGATAATTTGGCATAACAGTAACCACTCTGTCATTGAGTAAATCGTCGGCTATATCAAGTGCCGACTTTACAGCTAAGCCCTTACCTGCAACGCACCAGCGCCTGACTAAATCGCCATCGTTTGAGGCGCGCCTGCCATTCATTTTAACTTTATATTTTGACTCACCATCACTGAATTCCCACGTATTATTTATAATATCCTGCAACTGATAAAACAAACCTTGATGCGACGCTAAATCATCAGGGTGCACGGGAGTCCCGTTTTGTAAGAGATATTCGTCAGTTGCACATAATAAGCGTGGTACGTTACAAATTTTAAAACCATAAACGCTTGCATCATTAGGCGAGCCATAACGAAGCGCTATATCAACTGAGTCACGATAAAAGTCGATATTGCTATCACTTATATGTGTTCTTAAACTTAATTTAGGGTAAGTGTCCATGAGTTCATCAATCCATGGGATCACCAAGTTACGTCCTAAATCAGATGAAAGTGCAACACGCAGCTCCCCTTCTATTTCGTCGTGTTCACCTTTAAGGTTTTGTTTTGCGAGTTCAAGCACTGCTAGAGCCTGTTCACATTGTGGTATGTAGCGCTCCCCAGCAGCAGACAACCTTAAATGACGTGTGGTACGAACAAATAGCTCACTACCAAGGGCTGCCTCAACACGTTTAATAGCAGCGCTTGCTGTGGCTGTACGCATATCTAACTTAGCAGCTGCGAGCGTAATACTTCTAAACTCAGCGACTTTTAAAATAAGTTTTAAATCTTCTATGTTCATATTATCTATTTATATTTGATAATGATTCAACAATTATGCGGTTTATCTATATTAAAGCAAGGTCTACTATATATCCATCAGCTAGCCAAAGCATGGCTTGCACCTTATATGTAAACAAATTAGGACATTTACTATGAAAGCCATTGGTTATAAAAAATCTCTTCCTGTTTCTAATCCTGAATCGTTAATTGATGTTGAATTACCACAGCCAGTTGCAACAGGTCGAGATTTATTAATTAAAGTTAAAGCTATTGCAGTTAACCCAGCAGATTACAAAGTGCGTGCATCTATGCCCCCTGCTGAGGGTGAAGTAAAAGTTATTGGTTGGGATGCCGTTGGTGAAGTTGTTGCAATCGGCGATGCTGTAACGGCATTTAAACTCGGTGATGTGGTTTATTACGCAGGTGACATTACTCGCCCAGGTAGTAATGCAGAATTTCAAATAGTGGATGAGCGCATTGTAGGATTTAAACCGCAGAGCTTAACCGATGCTGAAGCTGCTGCATTACCACTTACTGCAATAACAGCGTACGAATTATTATTTGAGCATTTAAACATTGTAAAACAAGCCGCTGATGCAACAACAAAATCAGACGAAGTTATTTTAGTAACTGGTGCAGCAGGCGGCGTTGGCTCTATTTTTATTCAACTCGCTAAAGCGATTACTGGCGCAACAGTGATTGCCACTGCATCGCGCGAAAGCTCGCAAGCATGGGTTAAAAAACTAGGCGCAGATTATGTCGTTGACCATACAAAACCATTACCCGCTCAAATTGATGCATTAAACATTGGCTCGGTAACACATGTAGCAAGCCTGCATAGTACTGATACTTACTTTGAAGCGTATACAGAGGTACTTGCACCATTTGGTAAAATTGCAATGATTGACGACCCTGAGTCACTAGACGTTAGCAAATTAAAAATGAAGAGTTTATCGCTACATTGGGAATTTATGTTTGCCCGCTCAATGTTTAATGCCAAAGATTTAATTGAGCAAAGTAAGTTATTAAATCATGTTGCTGAGTTAATTGATCAGGGCCACATTCAAACCACGATTGGTAAAAACTTAGGCACTATAAATGCGGCTAATTTACGTATTGCTCACGAAGAGCTTGAAGGCGGTCGCTCTATTGGCAAAATAGTGTTGGAAGGTTTTTAATTCTATAAATATTACTCGCCTTATTTATACCTGAATTGATTAAAGGCGCCAATGCAATTGGCGTCTCCGCCCAATATTTCGGGGTGGCTTTTGCTGTATTTATATTTATTAAAGAAACTATTACCTAATAATATTTGATAATGATTCAACAATATACCTGTTTATCATATTGTAATAATCCTCTATTATCCGCACATAACTATATTGATAAGCCTTACGTTACGTAGATATATCGATTGTATTAAGTAAGTAGAGTGATTTAAAAGCACGATATTATTTTTGTAATAAATTTTTAAAAGGGTTTGTTTTTACTAAAACTGACTCAACATAGTAAATACTGGTAAAACACCTACTCAATGGAAAAACTAATGACTCATCCTATTATTAATGACTTAGAAAAGCGCTACACAGCAAAACGTTACGATGCAACGAAACGTGTATCTCAAGACGATTTAACCGTTATTTACGAAGCTATGCGCCTGTCTCCTTCATCTATTAACTCGCAGCCTTGGAAATTCATCGTAATTGAATCAGATGAGGCTAAAGAGCGTATGCATAGTACATTTGCTAATAAATTTGCGTTTAACCAGCCACACATTAAAACAGCTTCGCATATAATATTATTTGCTCACAACCCTAAATATACCCGCGATGATTACGCACAAATCATTGGTGCAGATATTAAAAATGGTCGTACTAAAGCAGAAAATCGCGAACAAGCTTTTGGTGCTTACGCGTTTGTTGATATGAATACTGATGAGCAAGGCGTTAATGAAGAGTGGACTAAAGCACAAACTTACATTGCACTGGGTAACACTATGCATGCAGCTGCACGCTTAGGTGTTGACTCTACTCCAATGGAAGGCGTAGATGCCGAGCTGATTGGCGAAGTTTTTGAAAAAGAACTTGATGGTTACGTGTGCGACGTAGCATTAGTACTTGGCTATCACGATAGCGCAGAAGACTATAATGCTAAATTACCTAAATCTCGCTTGGCAAAAGAGCAAGTTATTCAGGTTTTATAAGTAATACGTTATAAACTTAAATGATAACAATATTAAAAAACCACTTATTTAAATAAGTGGTTTTTTGCTTTAAAGCAGTTTAACTTACTTGAAGCTGCGCAGCCTGAATGTATTGCACTAAATCCTCAATAGAAACCACAGTCATATTGTGTTTATTAGCATAATCACTCACCTCAGGTAAGCGCGCCATTGAACCATCTGGATTTGTTAGTTCGCAAATTACGCCAAATGGTTTTAAGCCGGCAAGCTGCATTAAATCAACGGATGCTTCGGTATGACCACGACGAACTAATACTCCGCCCGTTTGTGCTTTTAAACCAAATACATGCCCAGGGCGCGATAAATCACTTGGTTTAGCGTTATCGGCTGTCGCTGCTTTTATAGTAGTTACTCTATCAGCAGCAGACACGCCTGTTGTAACGCCATGCTTAGCTTCAATAGTGACTGTATAAGCGGTGTTATTTTGACTTGTGTTGTGGGTTACCATTTGCGGTAAGTCGAGCTGTTTAATGCGCTCCTCCCCCATGCATAAGCAAACAATACCGCTGCCTTCGCGGATCATTTCGGCCATTTGAGAAGTCGTTAAATGCTCAGCTGAAAATACAAAATCGCCTTCATTTTCACGGTTTTCGTCATCAACAACAAGTACGCCTTGCCCTTGCTGTAGTGCAGCAATTGCGCTTTGTACGCGGATATGGCTTTCGCCGAATTGAGTAAGTAGAGACTGAATCATCATTATATTCCAAATAAAAAATAATAGATTCAGGACTGTGAAAGGATCAGTAATACATCGCTTTAAATTTAAAACGATCACTACCAAAATAGCTTAAATAAAATAACAAAAAGCACGCAGCAAAAAGCAGCGCACACTGTTATACCAACGGCATTAAATTAGTGACCTATTATAACGCTAAAAAATAGCTCACTTAACGCGATACAATGATCGTGTCTTTAATAAAATTGGTATTAGTATAATAAGCCATATTCTCTTTCATCCGGACTGTAACCGTCGGCTCTGGCATCTCACCAGATCTGCTTGACCTTTACTTAACCTAGTTAAAAAATAAGTTAAATAAAGCGCTCGCGGGCTCGTTTAAGTTATAAATAACATTAAACATACCGCCGGTGGGGAATTTCGCCCCGCCCTGAGAATGTACTTTTATAACTAAAGCGCTATAAAAGCGGACTTATTATACCCTTTAACTTAATTACTTATCAAAGGTAAGTGAATAAACTTCTAACAAAGCTCGGTATTTAATGAGGCTTTGACTACTTTACCTTCATTTATATCAGCGGTGATTGTACAAGTAGCGCCGTTTACTAAATTTAAGTTAGGTGGAGCATGACCAATATCGGCATCAACAATCACAGGAAATAAACACCCACCTAGTGCAACATCAAGCGCGTGGCGGTAATCAAAAGAAGCATCTTGACCTTGAGTGATCACGCTGCGACCAATAATAATACCGTTTATATCGTCAAATATACCTGCTAATTTTAATGAAAGTAAAAACCGTGCAACGGTTGTTGGCGTCAGCTCTGAGTTTTCTAGGTATAAAATAAGCCCTTCGGGTGCACTGTGTTTTTTAAATTCATGTAGTGCCAAAAATGGAGAGTCGAGTAATAAGCCGACTGTATCTAAACAGCCACCAAATAAACGACCCGACATTTCAATAGTGCGTGCATCAAAGTAATTTAAACACTGCCACTGAGTAACTTCTGTGTGTTCAAACAATGCATTTGGGTTTTGTACGTAATCAGGTCTATTTTTTTGATAATGAGATGACGGTGCTTGCTCAAATTTGCTACCTGCTTCATAACTTAGTGTTTCAAATATTTGCAGGCAATAAGGACTTTTTTCGTCAGGATGTAACTGCATAAGATTAGCGCTGTGTAGTGTTGCCCATTGG
This sequence comes from Pseudoalteromonas sp. SWYJZ12, assembly GCF_015864395.1. NCBI lineage: Bacteria > Pseudomonadati > Pseudomonadota > Gammaproteobacteria > Alteromonadales > Pseudoalteromonadaceae > Pseudoalteromonas > Pseudoalteromonas sp. SWYJZ12. The sequence goes on along the minus strand of NZ_JADYXH010000002.1, from coordinate 93,161 downwards.
CATTTTGCCGTGAGTGCGCATGCAATGGTGCTTACATCAGAGAACCCAACTAACCATTTAGGCTTTGCTTCTTTAATTGCGTTAAAATCAAGTAGGGGCAGTATTTCCATTGCAAGCTCGCCACCAAATGGAGGCATAATTGCATCTATCTCATCATCTAATAAAAAACCCATTAACTGCTGAGCGTGCGCTTTGGCGTTAAGCTGTCCAAGCGGTTTGCTTTGACGTAAAAACTCTCCTTCAACAACATCATACCCTCGATGTTTTAATCCATTAATAACAATGTCTAACCGTGCATGGTACTTTTCTTTAAGGCCTGATGAAAGTGAACAAATTGCTATTTTTGATCCTACTTTTAAAGGCGCTGGGTAAAGTATATTAGGCATATATTTTCCTTTTTAGAGAATACGTTAATACCAATTACATTAAATCAGCGAGTTATTTGATGCGCTAAATGCTCATTTTTTTAGTAAATTGATATAAGTACCTACTATACCAACATAGACCATATTTATAGAACATGAATACTGTACAAACGCGCCTACCATTAAAGGTTAAATTACAGACATAAAAAAACCGATGTAATTACATCGGTTTTTATTTAAAAACGTTAAAGTGAGTTATGCGTTAAAGATACTCAACTTCAATGATTTCGAACTCAACAATACCTTTTGGCGTTTGAATAGACACTGCGTCGTCCATTTGTTTACCAATTAAGCCACGTGCAATCGGTGAGTTAACAGATATTAAGTTGTTTTTAATATTTGCTTCGTCATCGCCCACAATACGGTATTTTACTTCAGCATCGGTTTCTATATTTACAATAGTTACCGTAGTACCAAAAATAACTCTACCGGTATTTGGCATTTTAGTTACGTCGATAATTTGAACATTTGAAAGTTTAGCTTCAATTTCTTGAATACGCCCTTCACAAAAACCCTGTTGCTCACGCGCAGCGTGGTATTCAGCGTTTTCTTTTAAGTCACCATGTTCACGTGCAACCGCAATATCACTTACGATTTTAGGACGGGTAACTGTTTTTAATTCGTTAAGCTCTTTACGCAGTAAATCTGCGCCACGAACTGTCATCGGAATTGATTGCATACTTTTCTCACTTAACACCAAGGCCCTAGTTGGCCTTGGCACATTTCCTTAGTTCAATCGCAGATGTAGCTCTTGAACTGACGTCACTTTGCTGCGGTCATCTGCTTTATTAGCAGTACAGTTAGCGAATGCCGCGTTCAAGGTTGTCGTATAGTTGGTTTTATTTTGCAATGCACCACGACGTAACACCTTCGAATCTTCGATCGCTTGGCGACCTTCGGTGGTATTAACGATATAGCTGTACTCTTTATTCTTGATATAATCAAGAATATGCGGGCGGCCTTCATATACTTTGTTTACACGTCGTACTTCAATGCCAGCTTCTTCAAGAGCTTGTGCCGTGCCACCAGTTGCGTCAAGTTCAAAACCTAAGTCGGTCATGATTTTGGCTAATTCAACAATACGTGGCTTATCGCTATTACGAACAGATAATAGCGCGCGACCACCGCGTGGTAAAGTGTTGCTTGCACCTAATTGTGCTTTTGCGAATGCTTCGGCGAAAGTATCACCAACACCCATCACTTCACCTGTTGAACGCATCTCAGGACCACGGATTGGATCCACACCCTGAAACTTAGCAAATGGTAAAACAACTTCTTTAACGCTGTAGTAAGGAGGGATCACTTCTTTAGTAATACCTTGGCTCGCTAAAGACTGCCCAGCCATACAACGTGCAGCTACTTTTGCAAGCGCCACACCGGTTGCTTTTGATACAAACGGTACAGTACGTGCAGCACGCGGGTTAACTTCGATTAAGTACACTTTGTCTTCTTTAACTGCAAACTGTGTATTCATCAAGCCAACAACACCAAGTTCAAGCGCCATGTCGGTTACTTGCTTGCGCATTACGTCTTGCACTTCTTGTGATAAAGAATGTGCTGGTAATGAACAGGCTGAGTCACCCGAGTGAACACCCGCTTGCTCAATGTGCTCCATAATACCGCCGATAATTACTTGCTCGCCGTCACAAATTGCGTCAACGTCAACTTCAATCGCGTTATCTAAGAAACGATCCAGTAATACAGGTGCTTCGTTTGATGCTTGTACAGCTTCGGTCATGTAGCGACGTAAATCATCTTCGTCGTATACAATTTCCATCGCACGACCGCCTAGTACATACGACGGGCGTACTACTAACGGGAAGCCAATTTCAACTGATTTAAGTAAGGCTTCTTCGGTTGAAGTTACTGTTGCATTTTCTGGCTGAAGTAAGTTTAAACGCTCAACAAGTTGTTGGAAGCGTTCGCGGTCTTCTGCACGGTCAATCGCATCAGGTGAAGTACCAATCACTGGTACACCATTCGCTTCAAGCTCACGCGCTAGTTTAAGTGGTGTTTGACCACCGTACTGTACGATAACGCCTTTTGGCTTTTCAACACGTACGATTTCGAGTACGTCTTCAAGCGTAATTGGTTCAAAGTATAACCTGTCAGATGTATCGTAATCGGTAGATACCGTTTCAGGGTTACAGTTAACCATAATTGTTTCGTAACCGTCTTCGCGAAGCGCAAGCGAGGCATGTACACAACAGTAATCAAACTCAATACCTTGACCGATACGGTTTGGACCACCACCAATAACCATGATTTTATCACGATCTGTTGGGTTAGCTTCACACTCTTCATCGTAAGTTGAGTACATGTAAGCAGTGTCTGAGCTAAATTCTGCAGCGCACGTATCAACACGTTTGTATACTGGCACGATGTTTAATAAATGACGTTTTTTACGAATTTCAGCTTCAGATACACCTGCAATTTCTGCTATACGCGGATCTGCAAAGCCTTTGCGTTTAAGTTTACGTAGGAAGTCAGCATTTAAACCCGCCATGCCTACTTTCGCTATTTTTGCTTCGTCTTTTAAAATGTCTTCTATTTGTACTAAGAACCAGCGGTTAACTTTAGTCAGTTCGTAAACATCATCAACGCTCATACCATGGCGCATTGCATCGGCAATGTACCAAATACGCTCAGCGCCTGGCTCGCGTAGTTCACGAATTATTTTTTCTTTTGCTTTAGGATCATCAAGCGCAACTATCGGGTTAAATCCCGTTGCACCCACTTCAAGACCACGTAATGCTTTGTGTAATGATTCTTGTTGGTTACGACCAATTGCCATTACTTCGCCAACTGATTTCATTTGCGTAGTTAAACGGTCGTTTGCACCGGCAAATTTTTCAAAGTTAAAGCGAGGAATTTTTGTAACAACGTAATCGATTGAAGGCTCAAAAGACGCGGGAGTTTTGCCACCAGTAATGTCGTTTTGAAGCTCGTCAAGCGTATAACCTACGGCTAGTTTTGCTGCAATTTTAGCAATTGGGAAACCCGTTGCTTTTGATGCTAATGCAGATGAACGTGATACACGTGGGTTCATCTCAATGATAACCATACGGCCATCTTCAGGATTAATACCAAACTGCACGTTAGATCCGCCAGTTTCTACACCAATTTCACGTAATACTGCCATAGAGGCGTTACGCATAATTTGGTATTCTTTGTCGGTTAGCGTTTGCGCTGGTGCAACGGTGATTGAATCGCCAGTGTGAACACCCATAGGGTCAAAGTTTTCAATGGTACAAACAATAATACAGTTGTCGTTTTTATCACGTACAACTTCTGTTTCGTACTCTTTCCAACCAATCAGTGATTCATCAATTAGTAATTCGTTCGTTGGCGATAAATCTAAGCCTCGTTCACAAATTTCTTCAAACTCTTCTAAGTTATACGCCACACCGCCGCCGGTGCCGCCCATAGTAAAAGAAGGCCTGATAATACATGGTAAACCAATGCGCGTTATGATGTCTTTGGCTTCATCCATAGAGTGAGCAATCTCAGCACGAGGACATTCAAGACCAATATTTTTCATTGCTACGTCAAAGCGTTCACGGTTTTCTGCTTTGTCGATTGCATCAGCTGTTGCACCAATTAGTTCAACACCATGTTTAGCCAATACACCGTGCTTGTCTAGTTCAAGCGCACAGTTTAATGCCGTTTGACCACCCATTGTAGGCAGTACTGCATCTGGCTTTTCTTTTTCAATAATTTTTTCTACCACTTCCCAGTGAATTGGTTCGATGTATGTTGCATCGGCCATATCAGGGTCGGTCATGATAGTTGCAGGGTTTGAGTTAACTAATATAACTCTGTAGCCTTCTTCTCTAAGTGCTTTACACGCTTGAGCACCAGAGTAGTCAAATTCACAAGCTTGACCAATTACAATTGGGCCTGCGCCTAAGATAAGAATGCTTTTTATGTCGGTACGTTTTGGCATTATTACTCCAGTTAAATTAGTGTTTACGCGCTTGCATCAAATCGATGAAGTGGTCAAATAATGGGGCTGCATCGTGCGGACCAGGGCTTGCTTCAGGGTGACCCTGGAAGCTAAACGCAGGTTTATCTGTACGATGAATACCTTGAAGCGTTCCGTCAAATAACGATTTGTGCGTGGCACGAAGCGTACTTGGCAGGCTTGACTCTTGAGCTGCAAAACCATGGTTTTGAGCTGTGATCATAACTACATCGCGGTCTAGGTCTTTAACTGGGTGGTTAGCGCCGTGGTGGCCAAATTTCATTTTTTCTGTTTTAGCACCTGAGGCAAGGGCTAATAACTGATGACCTAAACAGATACCAAAAATTGGTGTGTCGGTTTCTAAAAAGGTTTTAATTGCATCAATAGCGTAAGTACATGGCTCAGGATCGCCAGGGCCATTAGATAGGAAGATACCATCAGGGTTTAAAGCCAGTACGTCAGCGGCAGAGGTTTGCGCTGGTACTACTGTAAGTTTACAACCACGGTCTACAAGCATACGTAAAATATTACGCTTTACACCGAAGTCGTAGGCAACAACATGAAACTTTTCATCAGCAGCATCAAGGGTTTTAAATCCTTCGCCTAATGTCCAGCTTGATTCGCGCCACTCAAAATTTTCCTTGGTTGAGACAACTTTTGCTAAATCCATACCTTTTAAACCTGGGAAGGCTTGCGCGGCTTGTAACGCTTTATTTTCGTCTAGCTCGTCGCCAGCAATAATACACCCGTTTTGTGCGCCTTTATCACGCAAAATTCGAGTTAATTTTCTGGTGTCGATGTCCGCAATACCTAAAATATTACGTTCTTTTAAGTAATCATCTAACGATTGCTCGTTACGAAAATTACTTGCTAGCAGTGGCAAATCACGGATCACTAGGCCTTTAGCCCAAATTTGATTCGCTTCTTCGTCTTCGCTGTTGGTACCCGTATTACCGATATGTGGGTACGTCAAAGTTACGATTTGTTCCGCGTATGATGGATCAGTCAAAATTTCTTGATAACCAGTCATAGACGTATTGAATACTACTTCACCGACTGACATGCCGTCAGCGCCGATTGCAGTACCGCGAAACACTGTGCCGTCTTCTAGGACTAACAGAGCGGATTTAGTCAAGTTAAACCTCCTAACAGTAAAAAACGGGAGTAAGCAATTGCTTAACACCCCGCCAATACCCAGAGGGATCGTCAAAACCAGATTTCTGTGAGCTTAAATTGTTTTACGCAGTCTTAAATGATGCAGATGTAAAGCATTCAACCTTCAATCATTTTTTCTTGCCTAAAACTATTTTTATTCCCACTGAAACCCCGGATTTACTAGCCACTTGGGTATAATTGGAAACACGCATTTAGTAATTTTTGGCAAATTGGCTGCATATTACATTAAGTTAGCTTTTAGGTCTAATATTATTTAGTAAATTGTTACAAACAAGTCACTGTAGGCAAAATTAGACCCAAACAGTTAAAAAAGTAACTAAACTACTTCAGATCTAGTACATCTTGCATATCATAAAGTCCTACAGGTTTATTTTTCAACCAGCTTGCAGCCCTTACAGCACCTAGAGCGAATGTCATTCTTGAACTTGCTTTATGGGTTAATTCGAGTCTTTCGCCCATTGTGGCGAAGTATGCGGTGTGTTCACCTACTATATCGCCCCCTCTTAGTACCGAATAACCAATTTCATTTTGCGATTTAGCGGTCTCCACTTGGCTGCGGTCATATACAGCAACCTCGTCGTGGTCCCAGCCTTTAGCCTGTGCAATTGATTCGCCAATGGCTAATGCTGTGCCCGATGGCGCATCGATTTTATGACGATGATGCGCTTCAAATATTTCAATATCTAAATCGTCACCAAATTTGGTCGCTGCGGTTTGCACAAGGTTCAGTAATACATTGACTCCTACACTGTAGTTTCGCGCAAATACAATAGGAATATGCTTAGCGGCATCGTGTAAAAGTGCCATATCGTCGCTTGTTAAGCCCGTTGTACCAATAACCATAGGAATTTTTTGTGCTACAGCGGTTTTTAAATGGTTTTTCATACCAGCGGGAAGCGTAAAGTCGATTAAAACATCTACATTATCTATTGTGGTTTCTTCGCTAAAGCTAACACTGTTATCGGCTGCGCTATTTACTTGATTTACATTAATACCTAATAACGATGAACTGCTACGAACGTATGCACCTGTAAGTTGTGTTTGCTCTTTAATTGTCGCTGCTTCTAATAGAGCTAAGCCCATTCTGCCATTAGCACCAAAAACGCCTATTCGATTTGTAGTCATTGTTTTTACCTAATTTAAATTTGGATCCGTTTTTTACTAATCTGAGTATATATCCGGTGCATTACAAATACGCGCTTGGGCATTTTTATGCAGTTGGACAAATATTAATCGCTGAAAATAGCGTTACTTTGTAGATATTATCTAAAAGTCATGCAATAGTCAGGTGACCTTTTAATTTAATAATAATAACAATACCAGTTTACTTTAGCCATCTATACATTTAAACTTCTCTTTCGCGTCGATTTGGTCTTTGGCTTGCGGGCGCTGCACTCTCCTAATTTTGTTAATGATTAACATAGTAGGTAGATTTGCTAAATTCAGCTAAAAGAGGAATTTTTGGCTGTTGTAAATTAACTGGTTTCGAGGATTATGATGCAGCCATCATTTAACAAAAATAAAGCAATACTTTCTTTACTACCCCTTTTAACCTTTGTAGCACTATTTTTGGGCTCTGGTTTATATTTACAATCGCAAGGGGTTGACTACGCTTTTTATCAACTTCCTGCTCCAGTGGCTATATTACCCGCCATTATGCTTGCGTTTATTTTAAATAAAGGCACAGTAAACGAATGTGTAGAGACCTTTATTAAAGGTGCCGGACACAACAATATTATTACCATGTGTTTAATTTACTTACTTGCAGGTGCTTTTTCTGCCGTTGCCAGTGCAACTGGTGGTGTAGATGCGGTAGTAAATGCTGGCTTATCACTTATTCCACCTTCGTTATTGCTCCCTGGCTTATTTTTAATTGCAGCGGTTGTATCAACAGCTATGGGGACGTCAATGGGAACAATCGGTGCTATTGGGCCTATTGCTTATGCGGTATCAATTAAAACAGGTATCGACCCTGCGTTAATGGCCGGTACGATTGTATCTGGCGCTATGTTTGGTGATAACTTATCAATTATTTCCGATACCACTATCGCAGCCACGCGAACGCAGGGCTGTGAGATGAAAGACAAGTTTAAAGAGAATCTTAAAATTGCAGTCCCTGCTGCAATACTAACTATTGGCTTGTTGTTTTATTTAACACCTGCGGCGCAGGTAGTTGAGACCAAAGATTACGATATTTGGTTAGTACTTCCTTATGCCTTTATTTTAGTGCTAGCAGTTGCTGGCTTGAACGTATTTGTAGTGTTGTTTAGCGGTATTATTTTTGCTGCATTAATGGGCTTTACAGGAAGTTATGAAGGCGCAAGCTTTGTAAAAGACATTTACAAAGGCTTTACCGATATGCAGGAAATATTTTTACTATCAATGTTTATTGGTGGCTTATCTGAATTTATTCGTATTAACGGTGGCCTTGATTTCATTGCTCAAAAAATTCAAGCCATAACTAAAATCATTGCAAAATGGCACCGTAAAGTGGCCGATCAATTAGGTATTGCAGCATTGGTTATGACAAGTAATATGTGTATTGCTAATAATACCGTATCAATTATTGTTGCTGGCCCTATTGCTAAAAAGCTAGCAGATGATGGTGAAATAAGCGGTAAACGCTCTGCAAGTTTGCTTGATATATTTGCTTGTGTAACGCAAGGCTCACTTCCTTATGGCGCACAAGCGCTACTGTTAGGTGCTACGTTTAAAATTAGCCCGTGGGAAGTATCAACGTCTTCTTATTACTGTTTTATTTTAGCATTTACGGCGATTACTATTATTTGTTTGCGCCGTAATAAAGCGTAATAAATTGAGTCATTACATGTTGCAGCTTATTAAGTAGGCTGCAACATGTGTTAAATTAGCGATCAACAAATCAATCTCTTCTGCTATAATTGCCGCTTCCGCGTGTCACTAAAATTATAGTTATAAACAGTTATGAAATTTAAAAAATTACTCCCTTTTATTACCCTTACTTCTCTCGCTTTATCATCGTCGGCTTTCGCTGCCAATTGGAGCAGTACAGCAGTACATATAAATAATGGCAGCCAAAAAAATCCATTTTCTAAGCAAGAGTCAGACACCACTGTTTACTCGCTTCAACATGCATCGGGCTATGACTACGGCGATAATTTCTTTTTTATTGATTACAGTAAAGACGATATAGATGACGGTTACCAAGATGCTGATTTTTATGGTGAGTGGTACTCAACGGTTAGCTTATCTGCCATCACTGGTAAGCAAATTGGCTCTGGCGCATTATTAGATGTTGGCCTAACGGGCGGTATTAACGTTGCTGGTGATGCAAAAGTAATGAAGTATCTACCAGGTGTAAAATTAAGCTGGGATGTACCTGGGTTTAACTTTTTTCAAACGCTGTTCACAGCCTACATTGACGATAGTGAAGGTGTAGCAAAAGGCGGCGCACCTATCGAAACTAATAGTTGGATGCTTGATGTAGCTTTTGAATATCCTTTCACTATTGGCTCACAAAAGTTTAGCTTTAAAGGCCACGCTGAATACATCGCAGAGCGTGAAGATGAATTTGGTAACGATGTACAAGCTTGGATATTAGCACAGCCTATTTTAGTGTGGGATATGGGTCACGCCCTTCAAATGAAAGAAAACACACTACTGCTGGGAATGGAATTACAATACTGGCACAACAAATTAGGTACTGAAGTCACTGAATCGGTACCACAAATCCATATTGAGTGGACATTTTAAGCTTCAACAATCAGCTCTTTACTCAGTAATAATAAGCGAAGCACTATTTTAGCTTCGCTTTTTTTCGTCCACGTAAAACATTTAATTGAACAGGTTTAAATACTTAGTTATTGTTGTACTTCTTTTTAAGCCAAGCGCTCGCCTTTAATAGGAGTAACTGAATGTCGTCGATTAAAGTTATTTGTTTCTCTACATTATTAGTACTAACAAACAATGCCTTAGCTGGCACTTCTCAAGATACATCCGCCCTTTCTTATGATGCACTATTAAGCAATTACGAATACGACTTTAAGGTAAATTACTTTGCACTTGAGTCGCAAAAACAATCATTAAAAATGGCTTATATTTACTTAAAGCCAACTAAAGCCGATATGCCTACAGTTACACTTATGCATGGCAAAAATTTTAATGCTGACTACTGGACTACCACTGCGCAATACCTGCAATCTTTAGGTTATGGGGTATTAATCCCTGATCAAATTGGTTTTGGCAAGTCGTCTAAGCCAACTAATTACCAGTATTCGTTTGCGACGCTTGCTCATCATACTCACGCGTTAATAGATTCACTTAATATTAAAGAGTCGATTGTACTTGGGCACTCTATGGGTGGGATGCTAGCGAGTCGTTTTGCATTAATGTACCCAAACGCCACTAAAAAGCTAATTTTATTAAACCCTATTGGGCTTGAAAACTACTTGCAGTATGTTGATTACAAAGATACTAATTTTTTCTATAAAAACGAGCTTTCAAAAACACCGGAAGGCGTTAAACGTTATCAGCAAAAAAATTACTACGATGGTAAGTGGAATACAACATATTCAGCTTTAACTGACTTTATAACAGGGCAAATACAAGGCCCAGATAAAGAACAAATGGCATGGGTGAATGCAAAAACATACGATATGATTTTCACTCAACCTGTAATAACCGAATTTAAAGATTTAACTGTGCCAGTTAAATTAATTATTGGTACACGCGATAGAACCGGTCCAGGCCGTAACTGGAAAAAAGATGATGTTGATTACGAGCTTGGTCGATACGATAAATTAGGCAAACACGCTGCAACACTTATTCCTGACGCACAATTATTCGAACTAGATAACTTAGGGCACCTGCCGCACATTGAAGATTTTGAACGCTTTAAAAATGTATTACAAAAAGCGCTTACAACTAAATAAAGGTGAGTACTGAATACAAAAACCCCTGTAAGTAATTACTCACAGGGGTTTTTATTTAGTAATTAAACTAGATTACAGCTTACATTGTGGGTTTTTACCCTGTGCTTTAGCTGTACTTTGCTCACTAAGTGCTTTACTCATTTGTGCTTGTAAGTCTTTAATACGACTGCTTGGCGCTGGGTGAGTTGATAAAAACTCAGGTGTTGTACCACTACCTGCTGCACTCATATTTTGCCAAAGGGTTACTGATTCTTGTGGATTAAAGCCTGCTTCAGCCATTAAATCCAAGCCAATTTCATCAGCTTCTGACTCGTGCGAACGGCTAAATGGCAAAACAACACCATACTGTGCGCCTAAGCCTAGACCCTGCATAATTTCATTACGGTATTGAATGTTACCCATTTCAAGTGCTGCACTACCAAGTTGCATACCGGTATCTAAAATAGAGCTTTGTGAAACACGTTCATTAGAATGCTCAGCAATTACGTGCCCTACTTCGTGCCCTAGCACTGTTGCTAGTTGGTCTTGATTGGTGGCTATTTTTAATAAGCCCGTATGAACCCCAATGTAACCACCAGGTAGTGCAAAAGCATTAGCAGATTCATCTTCAAATACAACTACTTCCCAATTTTGCGACGCGTATTCTTTTGGTAATACAGCCACTACTTTTTCAGCAATGCAGTTTACATATGCATTTGTTTTTGCATCTTTATTAATTGGTTGGCTTTTTTTCATATCTGCAAAACTAGCAGTGCCCATTTCACTCATTTGTTGATCTGAGTAAAGCGCTATTTGAGTGCGTCCTGTTGGTGACGTTTTACAACCGACTAAAACGGCTGTCGCTAATACTGCAAGTACTAGTTTTTTCATGATAATTCTCTTAAGTAATGAATTTTTTATTACTTGTAGAATAGCAAACACAGTACCAATTTAAAATATTTGCTTTATATACCTTTATATTAAAAAGATACGATGAGACGATAAACTTAGCAGGCAAACTAAGTTTATCCAAATACAATGCCCTGTTACACTATAGCCCTTGTTTTTAGTGATTGTTGAGTTTACACATGGACGCCTCAGCCTCGTCTTTTAATACCCGTATTTTATTGCCTTTATTAGCCAGTATCGTGGCGATTACTCCTTTGGCTATTGATATGTATTTGCCCGCCATGCTGGTAATTGCAAGCGATTTACAAACTAATATGCCAAATGTACAAATATCGTTGAGTATTTACTTAGCGGGTTATTCATTGGGGATGTTATTTTTTGGCCCTATTGCCGATCAAATTGGCCGCCGTAAGCTCGCACGTATTGGCTTAACCCTATTTGGCGCAAGCTCACTTGCACTCGCATTTACAACCGAAATCCATGCGTTTTGGACTCTTAGAGCAGTGCAAGCATTTACCGGAGCGGCAGCAACCGTAGTCGTACCGGGTATTATTCGCCATATTTATCAGCAAAATACAGCTAAGGGAATGTCGTATGTGTCGATGATCATGATGGTAGCACCGTTAGTAGCCCCCTCTGTTGGTTCGTTTATTTTAGGATTTTCTGTTTGGTCAACCATATTTTTGGTTCTTGCTGGATATAGCTTTTTAATATTAGCGTTTGTACAAGTGTATTTAATAGATATACCTATTCATAAAAATGAGAAAAAAGGCCTCGCTCTATTTTTTGATAGCTATAAAACAGTACTGAGTAATAAAGACGCACGTGCGGATATACTCAGTTCTATGTTTGTATCGTTTGGATTTTTTTGCTTTTTGACCTCAGTACCATTTATTTATTTAGATTTATATGAAGTGTCAGAACAGTTATTTGGTGTGTTATTTGCGTTTAATGTAATGGCGCTTATGTTTGGTAACTTTTTAAATACGCGAATTGTACCAAGGCTGGGCTCTCGAAAAATGCTCTATATTGGGCTTGTATGTGGGTTTGTATCGGGCCTTTCGCTGTTAACATTTAGCTTATTGCACTTATCACTTTATTATATTGTGGCTGCTATTGCGCCATTAATGATGAGTTTAGGTGTCACTGCAAGTAATGCTGATTCGCTAATATTGATGAAGTTTGAAAGAAACACAGGTACAGCAACGGCCGTAATTGGCACACTTCGTTTTGGTAGTGGTGCATTAGTTGGCCCGTTACTCGCAATTATGCATGCAAAAAGCGCAGTGCCATTTTCAAGTTTAATGTTTAGTGCTGTGTTACTCACTATGCTCGTACAGCTAATTCACTATAAAAAAGACAAAAAAAATGCCTCAATATGAGGCATTTTTATCAAAGCTAATAACCTTAAATTAATTAAGCGTCTGCAGCTTTAGAAACCATAACCATTGCAGGGCGTAATAAACGACCATTCAATGTGTAACCTTTTTGCATAACAGCAAGTACTGTATTAGGTGTTACATCGTTACTTGGTTGAATTGACATTGCTTGATGAAAATCTGGATTAAACTGCTCACCTTGTGGGTTTACAATTTCAACACCAAATTTAGAAACAGCGTCATTAAAGCTCTTAACCGTCATATCGATACCTTCAAGCAACGGCTTTAGTGTCTCATTTTCTTTATCAGAAAATTCAATAGCACGTTCAAGGTTATCAATTACAGGTAGTAATTCGTTAGCAAATTTTTCTAGTGCAAATTTATGCGCTTTTTCTACATCTTGTGCTGCACGACGACGAATATTATCTACATCTGCTGCGGCACGAACAACACCGTCTTTTTGATCAGCAATTGTTTGCTTTGCAGCTTCAAGCTCTGCATATAACATCGCAATTTCTGCTTCAGGGCTTTGTTCTTGTTCTGCATGCTGATCAGCGGCTTCTACTGCTGCTTCTACATCAGCCTGCATTTTAGAAATTTCTTCGTTTAATTCTACTTCTTGCTCAGGGTTTTGTGTCTGCTCAGACATAAAATACGTGCTCCAATTCTTTACAACTGCGGTAATTATGGGGATTGAATAAAAAGATTCAAGAGTTAGATGCCTCAATTAATTTAAATTCTTGAATTATTTCTTCAATCTGCGCTGATTTAGGACAAATTATACAAAAACGGCTTTGATATTCTTGATTTTTAAAGTACGGCACGCTTATTACAATTAATTCATCGCACTCAGTAAAAGGTAATTTTTCGCTATTAAGTACCGATACACCATTTTTAAAAGCAAGCTTATCTTCTACATAATTTAAAAACGAAACACCAATATTTAAACTTTGTTCGCAATCGATTTGTTTGTAGAGGTAATTTTCACCAACAACAATACTATTATCTGAGCCTAATTTTTGGCTTAGTTGTCGCGTCCATTGATTAAGCGAATCATGACAATTTCGAGGCGCTGTATTTGCCATAGCTTGCATACGGTACAAACCTTCCATTAAGGTTTGTTGGCTAAATACAGTATTCAACCACGTGGCAAATTGATAACGAACAGAGTCTGACGAATCATGAGGTTTATCAATACAAATATTGTGACTCTGCCCTGCCCTATCTATTAATAAAATGAGCCAGTCGGTAGAATCAAAATCAAGCACTTCTACTCTAAACACTTGCTGTGAACTGGCTTGAGGTAAACCAACACAACAACATACTTGATATTTTTGGCTCAAACCATGCGCTAGCTCAACGAGTTGTGACTGCTGTGGTTGCCAATAATTAGCAATATCAGCAAGCACAAAAAATTCGTCAAACCAATAATCAAACCCTTCATTTGTCGGCACTCGCCCTGCGGATGTATGAGGTGAATACAATAAGCCCACTTTTTCTAAGCGAGCCATAGCATTACGAACCGTAGCCGAACACACTGCCATGCCTTTAAGCTTGGCAATTTTTGTTGATGGAACAGGCAAGCCTTCACCATTACAGTACATGTTCATAACAGCTGAAAAAATTTGCTGATCTCGTGGGTTTAGTTTCATGGTATCTACATCTTGTTGCATGAAAGAGATATCGGGGCGTTTAGTTCTTTTTCAAGTCGTGCAGCTAACTCACTACGAATAAAATTGAAGGTTTATAATATTGCTATAATCTGTATTTTCAAACACTTCTGTTTTGAGTTACTCTACTATTATTAAATCTCTTTGTGCGTACATTATGGACTCTCCTTTTAACACCATAGGCCTAATTGGCAAACCTAATCACCCGGGAGCCGCTGCTACCCTTCAGCGTTTACATACCTTTTTACTTGCGCTTGGCTTTGAGGTAATAGTAGAAAAACGCACAGGGAGTCAGTTAGACGATATTCCGCATGACAAACTTGTTAAGTTAGTCGACTTAGGTGAACAAGCCGATTTAGCCATTGTTGTAGGTGGTGACGGTAACATGCTTGGCGCAGCACGCGTACTTGCGCGCTTTAACATTGCTGTAATTGGTGTAAATAGAGGCAACCTTGGCTTTTTAACTGATTTAAACCCTGAAGGGTTTGAAGCGAGCTTAGAGCAAGTACTCAGTGGTGAATACCTTGAAGAAAAACGTTTTTTATTAGAAGTAGAAGTATATCGCCACAACGAATTAAAGAGTGCAAACTCAGCCGTTAACGAAGCGGTACTTCATGCTGATAAAGTAGCGCACATGATTGAATTTGAAGCTTTTATAAATAATGACTTTGTGTTTTCTCAGCGCTCCGATGGTTTAATAGTATCAACCCCGACAGGCTCTACGGCGTATTCACTTTCAGGTGGCGGTCCAATATTAACGCCAGAACTAAATGCTATATCGTTAGTACCTATGTTTCCTCATACCTTATCTAGCAGACCTTTAGTGGTAGATGCCGATAATGAAGTTCGTTTAAAACTAAGCCTAGAAAATACAGATAGCCTACAGGTAAGCTGCGACAGCCACGTAGTGCTAGCCGTATTACCCGGCGATGAGGTAGTAATTAAAAAAGCCGATAAACAATTGCGCTTAATTCATCCAAAAAATTACTCTTACTACAACGTTTTACGTACAAAACTGAATTGGGGTAGTCGTTTGTACTAATTTTATTGCCAAATTTAGTACTATAAAGCAAAATGGCGACTTAAAATAATAATCAACTAATTTAGGAACGAGTAGCAATGACTTATGTAGTATTCTTTGCTTTACTGCTATTAATTACACTTTTATACAGTTACCTCAAAATTGAGAGTAACCGTAAAAAAGCGATAGAAGCTAGAAAAAAGCTATTTAATGAACGTGTTTCGCATGTAAATACGCGCCTTAAAGCAAAGCTTAATGATCTACTTGATGCTAAAATAATTCGCCCAAAATACGTTCCTCGCATTCAAGCTATTGTAAATAATTTTTTTGTTGTTCAATCACATACAGACGAGAACTTGCAACAGCTTGAAGATACCGCCGACCTACTAATTAATACGTTGTCCAACGAGTTAATTAAAATCAATCAAACAAATATAATTCAACCATTGATTGATAATATACAGCACTTTGTATCTGAGTTGCCCCAGCAAGGCATTTTATACAATAAGAGTTTTTATATTAATACATTACCTCCCCTCATTGCTCTGCTTAAAACCGAAGAGAGTATACAACCTACTGATATTGTTGATGATCAAATTGATGCATCTTCCCAAACTTCCGATACACAGTTTACTCAAGATGTAAGTGTTGCTTAAATAATAAAAAATTAATTTGCAAAAAAACAAAACACTGTATAAATTAACAGTTAATTGACTGGATGGATAAACAGTATGTTAATTGGTTTAGAAGTTAAAAATTTTGCAATCGTAAGTAATTTAAGCACAGAATGGCGCAGCGGTATGACTGCGATCACAGGTGAGACAGGTGCTGGTAAATCTATTGCTATTGATGCCCTATCGCTATGCTTAGGTGAGCGCGCTGAAGCATCAGCAGTTCGCCCAAGCTCTGATAAAGCAGAAGTATGTGCACAATTTGACTTAACAGATCTACCGCTTGCTCAAGCATTTTTAGAGCAACATATGCTAAGCACTTCTGACAACGAGTGCTTATTACGTCGTGTTGTTTGTAAAAATGGCCGTAGTAAAAGCTATATTAATGGTAGTGCAGTTACCGCATCACAATTAAAAGAACTTGGTCAATATTTAATATCTATTCATGGACAACATGCCCACCAATATTTATTAAAAGCTGAGCATCAGTTACAGCTTTTAGATGCCTATGCAGGGCATCACCACTTAGTAAACTCAGTAAATAAAAATTATAAACAGTTTGCTAACTTACAAAAAGAATTTAAACACTTAGAACAACAACAGCAGCAACAAGCAGCGCAAAAACAATTGTTAGAGTATCAAGTTGCTGAGCTTGATGAATTTGCATTACAAGAAAATGAGTTTGATTTAATTGAGGCTGAGCATTACAAACTAAGCAATAGCCAAACAATATTAGAATCGTGCCAACGTGAGTTACAACACTTATATGAAAGTGATGAGCAAAACGCTTGCTCATTACTACAGCACAGCGCTCAACAATTTACCGAACTGGCTCAATATGACGAAAGTTTAGCAAGCGTAGCTGCTATGCTTAGCGAAGCCGCTGTACAAGTTGAAGAAGCAAGCCGCGAAGTGCGCAATTACACTGAGCAAGCAGATTTAGACCCGGCACGCTTAGTTGAAGTAGAAAATAGGCTAAGTGGAGCTATGGATTTAGCGCGTAAGCATCATATAAAACCACAGCAGTTAGTTGAGTTTCATCAATCGATTGCTCAAGAACTTGAGTCAATAAGTAATAATAGTAATCGTCTGGAGCAGCTTGAGTCAGAAATAGAAAGCGCGTTACTTAGTTACAAGCAAACTGCTGATGAATTAAGTAAAAGCCGCTGCGAATATGCTAATACACTTAACACACTAATAAGTGAAAGCATGGCTAACTTATCAATGGAAAACGGTGTTTTTGAAATAGCCTTAACTCAAGAGAGTAATCGTACACCAAACAGCCTAGGCTTTGATAATGTCTCGTTTTTAGTATCAACTAATCCGGGGCAACCACTTCAGCCATTAGCTAAAGTAGCATCAGGTGGTGAGCTTTCTCGTATAAGTCTTGCTATACAGGTAATTATTGCCCAAAAAGTAACAACCCCAACGCTTATTTTTGATGAAGTTGATGTAGGTATTTCTGGCCCAACGGCATCTGCTGTAGGTAAGTTATTACGCCAATTAGGTAAATCAACTCAAGTAATTTGTGTTACTCATTTACCGCAAGTTGCCAGTAGTGCACATCAGCAATTTTTTGTAGCTAAAGAAATAGCACAAGGCGAAACGTTTACTCATATGCTGCCTTTAAATAAAGATGGCCGTATTAATGAAATAGCCCGTTTACTTGGCGGCGATAACATAAGCAAAACAGCTAAAGCAAATGCTAAAGAACTAATAATGGCTCACGCCTAATGTGTTAGTAAATAACGTCTTCAAGGATTAAATAATGCACAGTACTTTAGTTGATTTTTGTATAATTTTAAGTTGGTTGTTATTAGTACTAAGCACCTGTTTAATTATATTTAGTAAATATAAACATACTTGTTTTAAACAACGTTTATTTAAGTTTTTAAATAGCTTTTTAGTTTTTCAACTAATCGTTGTGGCCTATTACTTTACTAGCGAAAAAATAAATGGACTAAGTGATTTAGGTGTTAGTTATTGGGTTTTAATTACAATGCAGATTGCGTGTATTGTAATATGCTACATGAGCTTAAAACGCAGAAAGGCTAAAATAAGGCCATCCCTTGATTCGTTTTCAATGGACTAAAGTAAATAAACATTTAAAAAGAGCACGTTCTGTTTTTACCTTGCTCTTTTGCTTTATAAAGTAGTTCATCAGCATGCTTAATATCTAGGTCAATTGAGCGCTCAGCGTTTGCAGCTGTGATGCCAATACTTAGCGTTATATTTACACTATCTGAAAATAAGCTTACAGCTGAAGCTTTAAGGGCATTATGGATTTTTTCTGCAACGAGCTCACCCTCATCAACGGTTACATTTGGAATCACAATTAAAAACTCCTCACCGCCCCAACGTGAAGCAATCGCATTTTGCGGAATATTATTTTCAAACGTTTTTGCTAAATGGATAAGAGCTTCATCGCCAAAATCATGGCCGAATTGATCATTAATTTTTTTAAAATTATCTACATCAGCTAATAATATTACAAACGGGATATTATTATTTTTAAGCTCATTTTTAAAAGCTATAAGCTTATTCATAGTGAAACGGCGGTTTGGCAGATTAGTGAGTGGATCTATAGTTGCTAAAAATTCATTTTTTTTGCTTAAAGCAATTAATTTACTGCTGTATTTTTCTCTTGAAAATTCGTAATAACCACTCAACGATGCAACAATTATAAAAGCGAGTATGATTCTGACTGGAAACTGTTCAGGATTGTAGTCATATATATTAAATGTATCAGCGCAATAGAAACCGAGAACAATCGCCGATAAAAATAAAACAATATCAAACGTCCCTCGTTTAAGCCCTCGAATTGAATAAGTAACAGGAGACACTATAAATATCCATATAGGCCCTGTACCTTGTGCTCCTCCTGTAAGTACAAGATAAAACATCAGTGCATACAGGTTATATAAAATTACAGTTGCAGACTTCTCTACACCTCTACCTATATTAAACGCCGATAAGTAAACAAACGAAGAAACAACCAAAGTAAATGCTAATAAATAGCTGTTGTTAATAAATGCCAAGCTAGCCATCGAAAACGTTGCTATAAACCCTATTGAGGAAAAGAACCGAACAATGAGCTTCCTTTCTAAATTGTTTGAGTATTCGTACATAATTTCTATTTATTTTATTTGTATATAAAAGCAAACTTATAGATATAAAGTAAGCAAACCGTAAACAGCGTGCAATAATGAACCTACTTTATATTTAAATCAACTATTAAGGTTAGTAATTAACACTGACAATTGTGCACATATTTTTAGCCTCTTGCATTTATCTCAGGTAAGTACATTTTTACGATATTAAATTGCTTGGCACTAATACCATTTGCTAAATTATATAAGTACGCCCTTTTATTCCTGCAATAATCGAACTGACTGGTAGTCAAAAAATAATATAAACCTGCACAGTTAAAAATGGTAATAACTATTCTATGAATTGTGCCAGGACCGAGTCAACAACACATTAATCAATAAAAGTGCCGCTACAAAAAAGTACACGCACTATACCAATCCGCGATATTACTCAATCAATTTCAAGGATTGAACTTGGCGCTAACTGCGTTAAAACTTTCGAAATACGACTGCATGAATACAAAGCAATGTAGAGGTAATTGCCGAGAACACCTAAGTAGCAAAACTTTAGCCCCATTATCGACATAATTTTGTTATCTCAAAATAGATCACTTAATTAACCGAATTGGTATTAGAGTATATAAACGACATAGAAGAAAGAAGTGTCGATAACGTTTATATATATGAAACGAGCCCTGAAAGCCGCTTAGTAGATACCCAAAGAAATCGCATTTGGCTTATAAAGAACAACCCATAATAACAAAGCAGTTTCTCTGAAAGTTACTATATAAGGTTTCTACATGAAGTTACTAACAAAAGGTGTTGTTCAAGAAAGCCATACAAAAGGTGGTATAAATATAGCCCCATTTGTCACTAATTATGTTGACATTACATTTGGATAAAACAAATAAAAAAGCAAGCCACTTGGCTTGCTTTAAATATCGTTATTTTAACACGAAAAATTAAACTTTTAAGTAATCCATAATACCTTCTGCAGCGTTACGTCCTTCAAAAATAGCAGTTACCACTAAATCTGAACCACGTACAATGTCGCCACCAGCAAATATTTTAGGGTTAGTAGTTTGATGTGTAAACTCACCTTGTTCTGGTGCGTTAATACCGCCCCAGTTGTTTATTTCTACATCGTATTTTTCTAACCAATCCATTTTGTGAGGCTGGAAACCAAACGCCATAATAACTTGATCAGCTTCAATAACATGTTCTGAACCAGGTACTTCTTCAGCACGGCTTCTGCCTTTTGCGTCAGGTTCGCCTAATTTAGTTTTAACCATTTTAACGCCGGTCACTTTACCTTTATCGTTCAGTACAATGCCTTTAGGCTGAACGTTATACGTAAATATAACGCCTTCTTCTTTCGCGTTTTTAACTTCACGTTTAGAGCCTGGCATATTTTCTTTATCACGACGATAAGCACACGTTACTTTTGCAGCATTTTGTCGAATAGACGTACGCACACAGTCCATCGCTGTATCACCACCACCAAGTACAACTACTTTTTGATTAGCCATATCAATACACGGTTGTTTTGTCTCGTCGTAGCCCATTACACGGTTCGTGTTACCAATCAAAAACGGCAATGCATCGTGAACACCCGCTGCATCTTCATTTTCAAGACCTGCACGCATACTCTGATACGTACCAACCCCTAAAAACACAGCGTCGTAATCAGCTAAAATTTGATCAAGTGTAATATCAACACCTACTTCAACATTTAACTTAAATTCTACGCCCATTTCAGTGAAAATTTCACGGCGCTTTTGCATTACTGATTTTTCAAGTTTAAAAGAAGGAATACCAAATGTGAGTAGTCCACCTATTTCTGGGTGACGATCAAACACTACTGGTTTAACGCCGTTACGCACTAAAATATCAGCACACCCTAAACCTGCAGGGCCCGCACCAATAATGGCTACTTTTTTGTCAGTCCATGTTACATAAGACATATCAGGCTTCCAGCCCATTTTAAATGCCTCATCAGTAATGTATTTTTCAATATTACCAATTGTAACCGCACCAAACTCTTCATCGAGCGTACACGAGCCTTCACACAAGCGGTCTTGTGGGCAAACACGCCCACAAACCTCTGGTAAACTATTTGTACGATGAGAAAGCTCAGCCGCCTCTATAATACGGCCCGTGCGTATTAACTTTAACCATTGTGGAATGTAGTTATGTACT
Source organism: Pseudoalteromonas sp. SWYJZ12 (assembly GCF_015864395.1). Classification (NCBI taxonomy): domain Bacteria; kingdom Pseudomonadati; phylum Pseudomonadota; class Gammaproteobacteria; order Alteromonadales; family Pseudoalteromonadaceae; genus Pseudoalteromonas; species Pseudoalteromonas sp. SWYJZ12. The sequence goes on along the minus strand of NZ_JADYXH010000002.1, from coordinate 71,769 downwards.
GGACATTTCCACTCACAGTATGGGTTACCACAATCTAAACAACGGTCAGCTTGTGAGTTAACCTGATTCTCTGAAAAGGGTTCGTAAATTTCTACGAAAGATTTTTTACGTGACGAGATTGGTTTTTTGCGTGGGTCTACACGCTGCACGTCTATAAATTGATATACATTTTCGCTCATACTGCCCCCTTATTGCGCCTGAACACGTAGTTCGGCACTACTGCGAGCGCGATGCCCGAGTAAACTTTTTACGTCACTTGATATTGGTTTTACTAATTTGAACATAGGTAAGTACAATTCAAAGTTAGCCAAAATACTTTCTGCTCTGCACGAACCCGTAAGCTCTAAATGCTCAGCAATTAAGCCGCGTAAATGTTCTTGATGCGACGTTAATTCGTCTAGTGTTACTATTTCGACAAGCTCTGGATTAATGCGTTTTTCAAAATCATTTCGCTCATCTAAAATATAAGCAAAACCACCTGTCATACCCGCACCAAAGTTAACGCCTACATTGCCCAGTACACATACAACGCCGCCCGTCATGTATTCACAACAGTTGTCACCTACACCTTCAACAACCGCTTGCACACCTGAGTTACGAACTGCAAAGCGCTCGCCTGCACAACCTGCAGCAAACAGTTTGCCGCCTGTTGCACCGTATAAACATGTGTTGCCTGCAATTGTGGCTTTGTGACTTTCGAACGACGAGCCAAGTGGTGGACGAATAACTAACTTGCCACCCGCCATGCCTTTACCTACGTAATCGTTTGCATCGCCAACCAGTGTCATTTCAAGGCCACCGGCATTCCACACACCAAATGATTGACCCGCAGTACCGTGTAGCTCAATTGCTACAGGATCTGCCGCCATTCCTTGGTTGCCATATTTATCGGCAATATAGCCAGAAAGCATTGCACCTACCGATCTGTCCGTATTACAAATACGACTTACTAGTGAAATACCGCTTGAAGCATCAATTGCTTCTTGCGCCTTACCAAGTAGGCTCTCATTAAGCTTTCCTAAATAATGTGAGCTATTAGGCGCACTACAATAAAGTGTTTCACCTGTTGGGTTATTAGGCTGAGCAATTACGGAAGATAAATCAATTTTCTTCTGTTTTGCTGTTTTGCCTTCAATTGCTTCAAGCAAATCTAAACGACCGATTAAATCAGTTAAATTTACAACACCTAAGCTTGCCATGATTTCACGTGCTTCTTGCGCTATAAACTTAAAGTAGTTCATCGCCATTTCTGGTAAGCCGTGGTAATGCTTTTGACGAAGTGTTTCGTCTTGTGTTGCAACACCGGTCGCACAGTTATTTAAATGGCAAATTCGTAAGTATTTACAACCAAGCGCAACCATTGGGCCGGTACCAAAGCCAAAACTTTCTGCACCTAAAATTGCCGCTTTAATTATATCTAAACCCGTTTTTAAGCCACCATCTGTTTGCAAGCGAATACGATGACGCAGTCCATTTTCAACAAGGGCTTGCTGCGTTTCTGCAAGTCCTAGTTCCCATGGGCTACCTGCATATTTAACTGAAGTAAGTGGGCTTGCGCCTGTACCACCATCATAGCCAGAAATAGTAATTAAATCGGCATACGCTTTAGCAACACCCGTTGCAATGGTTCCTACGCCTGGTTCTGAAACCAGTTTTACAGAAATTAGCGCTTTAGGGTTTACTTGTTTCAAATCGAAAATTAGCTGCGCTAAATCTTCAATTGAATAAATATCGTGATGTGGTGGTGGCGAAATTAACGTAACACCGGGAACCGAATAACGAAGTTTAGCAATGTATGGGGTTACTTTTTCACCCGGTAATTGACCGCCTTCGCCTGGTTTTGCACCTTGCGCTACTTTAATTTGAATAACGTCAGCACTGCGTAAATAATGCGGCGTTACGCCAAATCGACCTGAAGCAACTTGTTTAATACGCGAGTTTTTCTCGGTACCATAACGCAGCTTATCTTCGCCGCCTTCACCAGAGTTTGAACAACCACCTAAGCGGTTCATTGCAATTGCTAGAGCCTCATGCGCTTCTGGCGATAATGCACCAATACTCATTGCTGCTGAATCGAAACGCTTGTATAGGTTTTCTGCAGGCTCTACATCATCGATGCTAATGCCTTGCTCTGGAATTTTAAGCGCAAGCATGTCACGTAAAGTGGCAATAGGACGCGTATTAACAAGTTTTGCATATTCACTGTAATCACTATATTCACCAGAGCGAACTGCTTTTTGCAGGGTTTGGATTACATCAGGATTATAAGCATGATACTCGCCGCCATGTACGTACTTAAACAAGCCGCCGTGGCTTAATAATTTACGCTTACTTAGAGCGAGTTTGTGTAAGCTTTGCTGATCGTCATCAAAGTCGGTAAAGCATGCGCCCTGTATGCGACTTGCCACACCTTTAAAGCACATTTGTACAATAGCGTCAGATAAACCAACCGCTTCAAACAACATTGAGCAGCGATATGATGCAACCGTACTTATGCCCATTTTAGACATGATTTTGTATAAGCCCTTGTTAATGGCTTTACGGTAAGCAAGAGTTACTTCGCAATACGACTTATTAATAATTTTGCTGTCGCTCATTGCAACTAACGATTCATACGCAAGGTATGGATAAATTGCCGTAGCACCAAAGCCTAATAACACAGCAAACTGATGCGCATCACGCACGCTACCGGTTTCAATGATAATGTTTGATTCACAGCGAAGATTGTTATCAACTAATCGTTTTTGTACCGCACCTACAGCCATAGCTGCTGGAATCGGCAAATTTGCTTCATCAAAGTTACGGTCAGTTAAAATAAGCATTATACAACCCGCGGCTGCTTTTTCTTGTGCTTGGTCACAAATACGCGTTACCGCATTTTCTAAACCTTCTTCAACTGTGTAGGTAATATCAATTTTACAGTAGCTGTAATGCGCTTCATCAGCATTTAATAGCTGCTGCATGTCTGCGTACATTAAAATTGGCGTATCAAACTGTAGGCGCTTAGCGTGGCCTGTTGTTTCGTTAAATACGTTTTGCTCACTACCAATACATGTCGCAAGCGACATTACATGATTTTCACGCAGTGGATCGATAGGTGGGTTTGTTACTTGCGCAAATTTTTGGCGGAAGTAATCATAAAGCGAACGATGCCCTTCACTAAGCACTGCAAATGGCGTGTCATCACCCATTGAGCCGGTTGCTTCTTGGCCGTTTTCACCCATTACACGAATAACACTATCAAGCTCTTCGTTGGTATAACCAAACATTTTTTGATATTTAGCTAGCGTTTCGTCATCAAATGAGCGATTACCCGCGTCTTGTTCAGTAAGCTCTTCAAATGGAACTAAACGCTTAACGTTCTCCTCAAGCCATGACTTGTAAGGATGGCGAGACTTTAAATCTTGATCGATTTCATCTGAGTGCCAAATTTTGCCAAGCTTAGTATCAATAACTAATAATTCACCTGGACCAACACGGCCTTTTTCAACTACTTCATCGGCAGTGTAATCCCAAATACCCACTTCTGATGCAAGCGTAATAAAGCCATCTTGTGTAATTACATAACGCGCTGGACGAAGTCCATTACGGTCAAGGTTACAAGCCGCAAAACGACCATCCGACATAACAATACCTGCCGGGCCATCCCATGGTTCCATATGCATAGAGTTAAAGTCGTAAAATGCACGTAAATCGTCGTCCATTGCACGGTTTTTCTGCCATGCAGGTGGTACGAGCATACGCATAGCGCGGAATAAATCCATGCCACCAGCTAAAAATAGCTCAAGCATATTATCTAGGCTTGATGAATCAGAGCCGGTTTCGTTTACAAACGGCGCTGCGCTTTGTAAATCAGGAATAAGCGGTGACGCAAACTTATATGAACGTGCGCGTGCCCACTGGCGGTTACCTTCAATAGTATTAATTTCACCATTGTGTGCTAAATAGCGGAAAGGTTGAGCTAAAGGCCAACGCGGCTGAGTATTAGTAGAAAAGCGTTGATGGAAAACACAAATCGCACTCGTCATACGAATATCAGCTAAATCTAGGTAAAAATTTGGTAAATCTGCAGGCATCATTAAGCCTTTATAGATAGTTACCAAACCAGATAGACTTGCGATATAGAAAGCTTCGTCATCAACAATGCGCTTCTCAGCGCGGCGGCGTGCTACATATAAGCGACGCTCTAAGTCTTTAGAACGCCAACCTTCTGGCGCGCTAACAAAAATTTGTTCAAAACCTGGTAATTGCTGTACAGCAATAGGACCCAACATAGATGGGTCGGTTGGCACAACGCGCCAACCTAAAATATTTAACGTTTCTTTTTCTAATTCTTCGCTAAGTATTTGTTTTGCAGCTTGCGCTAAAACAGGGTCTGAATTTAAAAATATCATACCCACTGCGTAGTTTTTTCCTAAGTGCCAGTTATGTTCACTAGCAATAGCACGGAAAAAGCTATCTGGTTTTTGTAATAATAAACCACAGCCATCACCTGTTTTACCATCGGCAGATATACCACCACGGTGCTGCATGCGATCAAGCCCCGTAATAGCAGTACGAATAAGCCTATGACTAGCTTGACCATTAACTTGAGCTATTAAGCCAAAGCCACAATTTTCTTTTTCTAACTTTGAGTCGTATAACATAGACCCCTCCCCTTGCTGCACTGTTAGCGTGGATGAACTGCTCGACGATTTGCTAACAGACGGACAAAACTAGCCTCTATCTTAAATAGAGTCAATAGCACTTTGAATACATATTCACATTCTTGAATATTTCTCACTTCATAGCAAGATTTCTTTTTATCATTATTTTTAACATTTAGCGTTATTTTAACCACTATTTTTTCATGACACTGGTGTCAAGTTTAACATATTGTAAAAAACACGAGTCTCCAGCGTGCCAGCTTACGTAAACGTAAAGGCAACCGAAAGTGAATAAGTATTCAGCGCTAGAGAGGCTATTCAGTTAACATTTAGATAGTTTTATGCCATTTCATTACTTTAATGGCTTAACATCCCCGATTATTGCTGCTCATTAGTATAGTTATGAAAGTTCATGTCATTTTTTGTACGTTAATAGTGAATTTTTATTTAAAACTATGTCCGATGCGGACACATAAACTGTCCGCGGACATAAATTTCAATAACAAAAAAATAAAAACACTTAAATATCAACACCATAATAGTTGGCATATTAATCGTATAGCTTTATATATAATCGCTAATTGGAATTACTATGTTTACTCTAAGCTTATTTTTACTCTCTCCTATTGCCGCTATTTGCACAGCAGCTTTATTACTGCTGTGCGAAAAATACATAAAAGCAATTTAGGGGAAATTAAATGATTAAAGATACCAGCGCACAAGACGTACAAGTAAAGGCACCTATAAGCTATAAAAAATACGCGATAATCACTGCGATTGTTTTCATTGTGGTCTCTGCAATTGCTTATATTTTTTTAACGAGCCATAGCGCTAAAAGCTCTATTAGCCGCTCAAAAGTACAGATTGCAAAAGTACATGTTAAGGCGCTCATTCGAGACATTGCCGCCAGTGGTAAAATTGTTGCTGCTAATGCTCCTAAAATCTACAGTCCAGAACGTGGATTTATAGATTTAAAAGTAAAGGCCGGCGATACAGTAAAGCAAGGCAACACACTTGCCCTGCTGCAAAGCCCTGAGTTAACTAATGAATTGAAGCAACAGGAGTCTGTACTTAAAAGACTTGAAGGCGAACAGCAAAGGCAGCATTTGCAAGCAAGACGCCAAACACTCACCTTAAATAAAACACTCGATATGGCACAAGTTGAGCTTAACGCCGCTGAGCGCGAAAATCGTCGCGCACAGTTATCAATACAAAAGCACTTAATTAGCCAAATTGATCTAGAAAAAGCAGTTGATGATTTATCCCGAGCTAAGCTCTCCTATAAGCATGCGCAGCAAGAGGTATTGCTTGCCAAAGACACGCTCGCTTTTGAACTACAAGCTGCTAAAAGTGATGTGACCCGCCAACAACTTATTGTTGATGACTTAATCCGAAAAGTAAGCAACCTATCTATTAAGGCTACCGTTACTGGGATCGTGGGTAACCTATTAGTGCAACAAAAAGCCGCAGTGACGCAAAGCCAACCTCTTATGACTCTCGTCGACTCAAGTAATTTTGAAGCCGAACTCCAAGTTCCTGAAAGTTACGCAAACGAATTAGGACTCGGTATGGAAGTAGAGCTTAAGTTAGGCAATGAAACAGTGATGGGGAATTTATCCGCCATATCACCAGAAGTTAATAATCGTGAAGTAACCGCACGCGTCCGGTTTAAAGGTGTTACTAACAACATTCGCCAGAACCAACGCTTAACTGCACGTATTTTACTCGACAACCGAGAAGGTGTAATGCAAGTAAAGCGTGGTGCATTTATGCAGCAAGGCGGAATTATAGCTTATAAAGTCGATGGCAATATCGCAAAGCGTATATCTATTACAATAGGCGCCACCAGCATTAATGCGGTTGAGCTTTTAAGTGGACTAAAAGAAAACGATGAAATTATTATTTCAAGCTACAGCGACTTTAAGCAAGCCAACACGATTTTATTAAATTAAACAGACGTTCTCAACCAACGCTAAAAATAATTAGGAACAACCATGTTACAAATGAACAATGTAAGTAAAGTATACCAAACAGAAATGGTACAAACCCATGCGCTTCGAGATTTTAATCTGCAAGTAAACGAAGGCGAATTTATTGCTGTTACCGGTCCTAGCGGCTCAGGAAAAACAACCTTTTTAAATATTGCAGGTATGCTCGAGCCTTTTAACGAAGGTGAATACCTGTTGGATGGCGTTAATGTTGGCAGCCTAAACGATAACCAACGTGCTGATTTACGTAATCAAAAAATTGGCTTTATATTCCAAGGTTTTAATTTGATCCCCGATTTAAATTTATATGAAAACATAGAAGTTCCTCTTCGCTACAGAGGGATTAAAGCAAATGAGCGAAAACGTCGAATTGAGCAATGCCTTGAACAAGTTGGTTTAGCATCTCGCGCTAAACACTTACCTCAACAACTCTCTGGTGGCCAGCAACAACGTGTGGCAATAGCCCGTGCGCTTGCTGGTAAACCTCGTTTTTTACTTGCCGATGAGCCAACAGGTAACCTTGACAGCCTAATGGCTCGCCAAGTTATGGAGTTACTTGAACAAATCAATAGCGACGGTGCCACTATTGTAATGGTAACGCATGATAGCGAATTAGCCCGCCGTGCTCCGCGTAATATTCAAGTAGTTGATGGACAACTTGCCGACTTTACGCTTTATCAGGGCGCGCAAACTATAAAAACAGCATCGGGGGTTTAACTAATGTTTATTCATTATTTAGATTTAAGTTGGCGCAGCTTCAAGCGCACCCCACTGGTTAGCTTTTTAATGGTACTTGCCATTGCGATAGGTATAGGCATAACAATGACCAGCCTTAGTGTTTATCACATGATGTCGGCCGATCCTATCCCAGAAAAAAGCAGCCAACTTTACAGTGTGCAATTACAAACAATGGACGATGGTAGTACGTGGTGGACAGAAGACAACATGCCACTGCAACTGACCTATCAAGATGCTGAGAACTTATTAAACGCACCCACGTCAGAGAAAAAAGTGGCTATGATGCGTACCGGCTTTTCAGTTTATCTGGACTCCGACAAAATAAAACCTTTTATAGGTAATGCTCGCATGACAACGCCTGACTTTTTTAGCATGTTTAATTTGTCATTTTTATACGGAGGGGCTTGGAGCAAAGAGCAAGAAAACTCAGCAGCACCTGTGGTTGTTATTACCCAAGAGATAAACGATAAACTATTTGCAGGACAAAACTCCGTCGGAGAACTGATTTACTTAGATGATGCAAGCTATCAAGTAGTTGGTGTTATTAACCATTGGCCTCTCAATATTAAATATTATGATTTAAATAACGGTGCATTTAATCAAGTAGAAGAGTTATTTATGCCCTTTAGCTTAATAAAGGCAAAAGAGCTCGTAAGTTGGGGCAATAGCAATGGATGGAAACACGAAAACACACCAACCTTTGCAGATAAACTGCAATCTGAGCAAGTATGGATCCAGTTTTGGGCAGAGCTAAATACGCTTGAACAAAAACAAGCCTATCAAAATTACTTATTAGCCTATATGCAAGAACAACAAAAACGTGGTCGATTTAATCGTAAAGAACTTGAGTATAAACTTCGCGATGTAAACCAATGGATGCAATACAACAACGTCGTCACCGAAGACAATAAAATTTTAGTGGGCCTGAGCTTTATGTTCTTAGGTGTCTGCTTAGCCAATATTTTAGGTTTACTTTTAGCTAAGTTTTTACGCAGAGCACCAGAAGTAGGTGTAAGACGCGCATTAGGTGCTAGTAAAAGGCAAATATTTTTACAGCACTTAGTTGAGGTCGCCATGCTTGGCTTTATAGGTGGCATGCTGGGAATTGTACTAGCACAACTTGGCTTAATGGGCGTAGGGCAAAGCTACGACTACTATGAAAACTTAGCAACAATGGATTTAACCATGCTATTGAGCGCCCCATTGATTGCAATTACAACCTGCATTTTGGCTGGTTTGTACCCAGCTTGGCTAGTGTGCAAAACCAACCCTGCCATTTATCTTAAGAGCCAATAAGGAATGTCACAATGTTAGAAATAAAACCTATATTCAACGCCTTATGCCGCTCAAAGGTGGGCGCTGTATTATTGCTAATTCAAATTGCAATCACAACGGCAATAGTCAGTAATGCTGCATTTATCATTCAAGACAGAATTAGCTATTTAAACCAAGAAACGGGCTACCCTGAACAAGATATATTTAAGTTTAATGTAATGACCTTTGGTACTGATATTAACTTAAGTCAGCAGTTTGAGCTTGATGAAAGCATGCTTAGAAAAATGCCAGGCGTGGTCGATGCCGCATTAAGCAGTAGTATTCCACTATCAGGGAGTGGCAGCGCTTCGAGCTTTAATTTAAAACCTGCTCCACAAGAAGGCCTAAGTGTCAGGACCGCTTATTTTTTTATAGATGACCACGCAATTAATACCTACGGCGTTAACTTAATTGCAGGGCGAAACTTTACCGAAGATGAAGTGCTCGTTACAAACGAAATTACACAAAAGCGCACCAACGTCACTATAGTCACTAAAGCCTTACTTGATGAGCTCTACCCTGATGGAGATGGTTTAGGGAAAATAGTTTATTTTGGCGACCTACCACTTAAAATTATTGGCGTGATCGGAAACATGAAAGGCCCGTGGCTCAAAGACAGTAAACCCGATAATCTTGCGTTTATTCCTTATATTAAAGCAGCAAGTTATGCACAAGTTGCCGTTCGTACAGAGCCTGGTCAGCGAGCAGCTGTAATGAAAGAAATAGAAAATGTTATGCTCGAAAATTACAGCAAACGCGTTATTAATAACATTAAAGGACTTGATGAATTAAAAAATGAGTATACCGCTCAAGATCGCCTCATGATGCGCATGCTCATAGTATTAATCACTATTTTAGTGCTTATAACCGCTCTCGGTATTTTTGGCTTAACCTTATTTAATATTAGCAAACGTACTAAGCAAATTGGTACACGCAGAGCACTTGGCGCAAGAAAGTCAGCTATTGTTAGCTACTTTTTAGTAGAAAATGCATTAATTTGTAGCCTAGGTTTAGCCTTAGGTGTAGTAACAGCAATACTGCTTGGGAAAATGTTAATGCAGTATTTTTCTGTAGCTGCACTACCGCCAAGTTATATAGCCGTTACCGCCATTGCCGTATTTTTAATGAGCTTACTTGCGGTATTAGCGCCAGCTAAACGCGCTGCTAATATTTCGCCCAGTATCGCAACTCGCACAATTTAACCTAGAATCCGCTTGAGGTAGATTTATTATCCAGAGTTTAGGTTACTAAATCATGTAAAAATCACTATGCTACACTGATTAGTAAGGCAGTGTAGCCATTAAAAAATTATAAAAATAACCTATGACTCATAAAATACTCATTGTTGATGATAACCAAGCAGTACTCGATGCACTTTCATTGTTGCTCGAGATCCACGACTTTTCGGTAGTCACTGCAACAAATCCGTTTGATGCTCTGCAAATAGTTCGCTATCAGCGAATTGAGCTTGTAATTCAAGACATGAACTTTACCAGCGACACAACCTCTGGCGAAGAAGGTAAAACGTTGTTTTATGAACTACGAGAAATAAACCCACACCTCCCTATTATACTTATTACAGCCTGGACCGAACTTGCTACCGCTATTGAGCTTGTAAAAGCAGGTGCTGCCGATTACTTACCAAAACCCTGGGATGATGCAAAACTACTAGTTTGTATCAGTAACTTAATAGAGCTAGGCAGTGCTAAAAAAATAGTGGCGACACATAATCGCCATCAACAAGAGCGTGAAGGTACATTTAAAAGCGCAGACCTTGCCGGGCTAATATTTAAAAGCACCGCGATGGAACGACTGGTCACTATGGCGCTACAAGTAGCTAAATCTGATATATCTGCATTAATTACAGGCCCTAATGGAAGTGGTAAAGAGTGCATTGCGCATATCATTCAAAAAAACTCCCCTCTTGTATCGCAACCTTTTATTAAGGTAAACGCAGGCGCACTACCACAAGAACTTATAGAAGCCGAACTTTTTGGCGCTGAAGCTGGCGCATACACGGGGATAACTAAACAACGTATTGGTCGATTTGAAGCAGCTGATGGCGGTACGTTATTTTTAGATGAAATTGGTAATTTACCACTTTCAGGACAAATAAAATTACTACGCGTAGTACAAACCGGCGAGTTTGAACGTTTAGGCTCAACACAAACACAAAAAGTAAATGTGCGAGTAATATCGGCTACTAACGAAAACTTACTACAAGCAATTGAACAAGGTCGATTTAGGGAAGACTTATATTATCGCCTTAATGTAATTGAACTCAATGTGCCTGCCCTTAGCGAAAGGCAAGATGATGTTTTAGCACTCATTAGCCACTTCTTACCTCACCGAGAGCTGACTATAAACACAGAGCAAGCACTTCAACATTATAAATGGCCAGGTAACGTTCGAGAGCTAGAAAATGCTTGTAAACGTGTAGCGGTACTAAAACCAACAGGTGCGCTTACAGTCGATGACTTTGCAATTTCGTCATCGGTTACTGCTCAACAAGAAGCAAAAGCAGAACCGACCAAACAGGAAATAGAACACGCAATGCGCGCTCATCAAGGTGTTATAGCCAAAGTGGCCCGTGAATTTGGTTTAAGCCGACAAGCTCTTTATCGTCGATTACAAAAAATGGGTATTGATTATTAATGCCAAACATTATTAGCCACTTTACCCTAAGCCAAAAGGTTGTGTTAATTTGCGCACTTTGTAGCGCGCTGCCTGTTTTTATTATTGCCGCACTTAGTGGTTTTGATATGTACTACACTCTGTTTTTAATATTACTAACGCTTGCATTTAGCACCTTGCTTTCAAGAGCTCTCACCAAACCAATAAAGCTTGGCATGCAATCGCTCGAAACCGGGTTGCTTAATTTTAAAGATGGTGAGCTCTCCAGCTTACTAGCGTATAAAAGTAATGATGAACTTGGAAAACTATGCCGACTTTATAATCAAACCGCTAAACAGCTTCGCCAAGAAAAACAATGGATTTACCAGCGCGAGTTAATGCTTGATAAAGTATTGCAAAGCTCGCCGCAAGCGTTATTACTGGTCAATGATAATAATACGGTGGTATTTAGTAATTTAATTAGCCGTAGTTTATTTAATAGCGCAACCCGCCTTGAAGGTATGCAGCTAAGTAAATTGCTCGAAAATTCGCCCCTGCAATTAATAGCAGCTATAGAGCACGGTGTTGATGGCCTCTTTAATATAGAAATAGAGAATCAAGACTCGCAAACTTGGCATTTAGCCACCGGGGAGTTTTTACTCAATAACCAAAAGCATCATTTATATATATTTAAACAATTAACCCGTGAGCTTAGTCGCCAAGAAGTTGCCGTGTGGAAAAAGGTAATACGCATTATCAGCCACGAATTGAATAATTCACTCGGCCCTATGTCGTCCATGTTACACAGCGCACAATTGCTCGCAAATAAAGTTGATGAGCCCCGCCTTGCCCGTGTATTTGCAACTATTGATGAGCGAATTAGTCATTTAACTGAATTTGTACAAGGCTATGGCAAGTTTGCTAAATTACCTCAGCCACAAAAAACACGGATTAACTGGCAAAACACACTCAATAATTTAAAAAATCACTGGCAATTTAGCTACGAAATAAAAAATTCACACAATGAATTACAAGCTGATCAAGCCCAACTCGAGCAGCTGCTCATAAACTTATTAAAAAATTCACACGAGTCAGGCTCCAACTCCAATGAAATACATATTCAGGTCGAATTTGTACCCCAAGCTTGTGTTATAAATGTGAGCGACTGCGGCAAAGGAATGAGCGAGCAAGTAATGGCAAATGCTTTAGTGCCCTTTTATTCTACAAAAAGTACGGGGAGTGGTTTAGGGCTAGCCTTATGCAGAGAAATAGCAGAAGCGCACCAGGGGCATATAAGTTTACATAACAAAATAGAGGGCGGCTTAAACGTACAAGTGAGCCTTCCTTATTCGTAAATTCACAAAAATTAAAAACAACAAAGCCACTTAAAAAGTGGCTTTGTGTTTAAAGAGCTTAATAACCTGAGTTCAGGTTGAGTAATAAATTACTCTGCGTCAGCTTCTTTATATTTAGCAGCAGTTTCTGTAATTAACGGCTGTAATTCACCGCGTTGAAACATTTCGATAATAATGTCACAACCACCAACTAATTCGCCATCTACCCATAATTGCGGGAATGTTGGCCAATTTGCGTATGCTGGAAGCTCAGCACGAATGTCTGGATTAAGTAAAATATCAACGTATGCAAATGGTTCACCACATGACATTAACGCTTGCGATGCTTGTGAAGAAAAACCACAATTTGGTAATTTTGGTGACCCTTTCATGAAAAGGATTATTGGGTTTTCTGAAATTTGCTGTTTAATTTTATCAATGGTTTCCATCTACAACCTCAAAGTAACGATAGCTAAATATATTTAGGTCTTGAAAATAACTCATCGTGACCACAAATATATAACTTAAAATGGGCAAATAAAGCCGCAATTGAAATAGTCTTTCGCAATAGCATTGCTGTTTGCTTAAACTTGAGTAAAATACTCAACAATTATAGTAACACTATATTACCGCTTGGTATAGGTAACTGGTCTGTTTCAACAGGCATTACGTATTACCAAATGGACTATCAACCAAAGAAGATGGAGATAAAAAAATGGCATTTGAACTACCGTCACTACCATATGCAATCGACGCACTTGAGCCACATATTTCAAAAGAAACGCTAGAGTTTCACCATGGCAAACACCACAACACATACGTGGTTAAGCTTAATGGTTTAATCCCTGGTACTGAGTTTGAAAACAAATCTCTAGAAGAGATCGTATGTTCATCAGAAGGCGGCGTATTTAACAACGCAGCACAAATCTGGAACCATACTTTTTACTGGAACAGCTTATCTCCAAACGGCGGCGGCGAGCCTACTGCCGCAGTTGCTGATGCAATCAACGCTAAATGGGGTTCTTTTGATGCGTTTAAAGATGCATTAAATGACAAAGCAGTAAATAACTTTGGTTCAAGCTGGACGTGGTTAGTTAAGCTTGCTGATGGTTCACTAGACATCGTTAATACATCTAACGCTGCTACACCATTAACTGATGATGGCGTTACTCCAATCCTTACAGTGGATTTATGGGAACACGCTTACTACATTGATTACCGTAACGTTCGTCCAGATTACCTTAAAGGTTTTTGGTCGCTTGTTAACTGGGAATTCGCGAACGCTAACTTCGCTTAATTAGCCTTTAAACGCTAATGTAAAAAAGACGCTTAGGCGTCTTTTTTTGTTTCTTATTTATCACACCCAAGCGCCTCATCATTTAATAAAACACTTTTAGTAACATGATCTTTTTTCACTTAAATTTTTAATTTTATTGCACAAAAATACACATTCGTGACTAGACTTCAAAAGGTAAGCACCTTTTTACAGCGGGTTTCGGAGGTTATTATGACGATTTTTGAGCATTACCAAGCACGATACGAAGCGGCACAGGAAGAAGAATACAGTATCGCTGAATTTCTTGAGATTTGTAAAACCGATAAGTCTGCCTACGCCAGCGCACCAGAACGCCTACTCATGGCAATTGGCGAACCAAACATGGTAGATACCGCAACGGATGCACGACTAAGTCGGTTATTTTCTAATAGAGTAGTTGCGCGCTACCCTGCCTTTGCTGATTTTTATGGTATGGAAGACGCCATTGAGCAAATAGTCTCTTATTTAAAACACGCCGCCCAAGGGCTTGAAGAATGCAAACAAGTGCTTTATTTACTTGGACCTGTTGGTGGGGGTAAGTCATCCATTGCCGAAAAACTAAAATATTTAATGCAACAAGTGCCTATTTATTCAATTAAAGGCTCTCCGGTAAACGATCATCCTCTTGCATTATTTGACCCAATAGAGGACGCCGACGTACTAAAGCAAGAATACGGTATTAAACCGCGCTACTTAAAAACCATTATGTCGCCTTGGGCTGGAAAACGCTTAAAAGAATTCAATGGTGATATTAGCCAGTTTAGAGTGGTTAAGCGCTACCCCTCAATTTTAAACCAAATAGGCATTGCCAAAACCGAACCTGGAGATGAAAACAACCAAGATATTTCGGCGCTAGTGGGTAAGGTCGATATTCGCCAGCTTGAGCACTTTGCTCAAAACGATCCTGATGCATACGCCTACTCTGGCTCTTTATGTTTAGCTAACCAAGGGCTGATGGAATTTGTAGAAATGTTTAAAGCGCCTATTAAAGTGCTGCACCCTTTACTTACCGCAACACAAGAAGGTAACTACAACGGCACAGAAGGCATTAGTGCCCTGCCCTTTAATGGCATGATCCTCGCTCACTCTAATGAGTCTGAGTGGCAAACCTTTAAAAACAATAAAAACAACGAAGCATTTTTAGACCGTGTTTATATTGTAAAAGTACCTTACTGCTTACGTGTAACTGAAGAAATTAAAATTTACGACAAATTACTTGAGCACAGCGAGCTATACAACGCGCCATGCGCACCAGGTACACTTAAAACATTGGCGCAATTTACAACGCTATCACGTTTAAAAGAGCCAGAAAATTCAAGCATCTATTCAAAAATGCGGGTATACGATGGCGAAACTCTAAAAGACACCGACCCTAAAGCAAAATCGTATCAAGAGTATCGTGATTACGCTGGTGTTGATGAAGGCATGACGGGGCTCTCTACTCGCTTTGCGTTTAAAATTTTATCTCGTGTGTTTAACTTTGATACCACTGAGGTTGCCGCAAACCCAGTGCACTTATTTTATGTACTTGAGCAACAAATAGAGCGCGAACAATTTTCAAGCGAAATAGAAGAGCGTTATTTAAGCTTTTTAAAAGGCTATTTAATTCCGCAATACGTTGATTTTATAGGTAAAGAGCTGCAAACCGCTTATTTAGAATCGTATTCAGAGTACGGGCAAAACATTTTTGACCGTTATGTTATTTATGCAGACTTTTGGATACAAGACCAAGAATATCGCGACCCTGATACGGGACAACTATTTGACCGCGAGGCACTTAATGCCGAACTTGAAAAAATAGAAAAGCCAGCAGGTATTTCTAACCCTAAAGATTTTCGTAATGAAATAGTGAACTTTGTATTGCGTGCCCGTGCGCATAACAATGGTAAAAACCCACTATGGACAAGCTACGAAAAACTACGCACGGTGATTGAGAAAAAAATGTTCTCTAATACCGAAGATTTACTCCCCGTAATTTCGTTTAATACTAAAACGTCTGCAGAGGATCAGCAAAAACACGAGGACTTTGTAAACCGTATGGTCGAAAAAGGCTATACACAAAAACAAGTTCGCTTGCTTTCTGAGTGGTATTTACGGGTTAGGAAATCGCAATAACCTTCATAGTCGTAGTATATAGGAGGTCATTATGGCGCATTTTATAGATAGGCGTTTAAACGGTAAAAACAAAAGTACGCTTAATCGCCAGCGCTTTATTAGGCGCTATAAAAAGCAAATTAAAGAAGCAGTTTCAGATGCGATTAACAAACGCAGCGTTACCGATTCAAGCTCTGGTGAGAGTATTTCTATTCCACAACGCGATATCAGCGAACCTATATTTCATCAAGGGCAAGGTGGAGATAGAGAACAAATTCACCCAGGTAACGATCAGTTTTCTACGGGCGATAAAATTGATCGCCCTAAAGGCGCGCAAGGCGGTGGTGCCGGTGAAGGTGACGCCAGCGATTCGGGCGAAGGGCAAGATGAGTTTGTATTTTCGATATCAAAAGATGAATACCTTGATTTACTGTTTGAAGATTTAGAACTTCCTAACTTACAAGAAAACCAACTTGATAAGTTAGTGCAAATGAAAACCCATCGCGCAGGGTTTTGTAGCGACGGCATGCCAAGTAATATTGACATTGTCCGCTCTCTTCAAGGCTCCCTTGCACGGCGTGTTGCCATGAGTGCAGGTAAAAAACGCCGTTTAAAAGAGCTCGAAGAACAACTTGCTCTGCTGCTTGCTGGTCCACATAACGATAAAGCGGCGATTGCTTTATTACAAAAAGAAATTGCAGCATTAAAAGTACAAATTAAGTCGGTTCCGTTTATTGATAACTACGATTTACGTTTTCGTAATTACGAAAAGCGCCCTCATCCCACCAGCAAAGCGGTGATGTTTTGTATTATGGATGTGTCAGGCTCAATGGATCAGCCAACAAAAGACATGGCAAAGCGCTTTTATATTTTGCTCTATCAATTTTTAACACGCACCTATAAAGACATAGACGTTGTTTATATTCGCCACCACACACAAGCAAAAGAAGTAGACGAGCAAGAGTTTTTTTATTCTCAAGAAACTGGCGGCACTATTGTTTCAAGCGCACTTAAATTGATGAACGAAATAATAAAAGAGCGTTATCACGCAAACGAGTGGAATGTATACGCCGCACAAGCCTCTGATGGCGATAACTGGGCGGACGACACTCCGCAGTGTGGTGAAATTTTACGTAATAAGCTCTTAAGCGCAGTGCGTTATTTTGCTTATATTGAAATAACTACTCGTGCCCATCAAAGTCTATGGCGCGAATATCAATCTATAACACACAGTCATAATAATTTCGCCATACAGCATATTCAAAGCGTTGAAGATATTTACCCTATTTTCAGGGAGCTATTTAAAAAAGGTCGTCAACAGCAAAACTCTGCATAGCCCAAAGCGAGGTAGCATTATGAATGATAAACGATTGAGTGATGGCCCAGATTGGACCTTTGATTTATTAAATGAATACCAAGGTGAAATTGCCCGTGTTGCAGCTCACTACAGGTTAGACACATACCCTAATCAAATTGAAGTGATAACCGCAGAGCAGATGATGGATGCTTATTCAAGCGTTGGCATGCCTATTGGCTACAGCCATTGGTCTTACGGTAAGAAATTTATTCAAACAGAGCAAAATTATAAGCGCGGACAAATGGGCCTTGCTTACGAAATAGTGATAAATTCAGACCCTTGTATTGCGTACTTAATGGAGGAAAACACCCTACCTATGCAAGCGCTTGTAATGGCGCACGCATGTTACGGACATAACTCATTTTTTAAAGGTAATTACTTATTTAAAACCTGGACAGATGCAGGTTCAATTATTGATTACTTGGTATTTGCTAAAAACTACATAAGCCGCTGTGAAGAAAAATACGGTATTACACAAGTAGAAGCCCTGCTCGACTCATGTCATGCATTAATGAATTACGGAGTCGATCGCTACAAACGTCCACAACAAATATCGCTATTTGAAGAGCAAAAACGCCAACAAGAGCGTGAAGACTACCTTCAATCGCAAGTAAACGAATTATGGCGAACTATTCCTGAGCAACAACAAGAAACCAAAAAAAAAGTACGCCATTTCCCTTCTGAACCCCAAGAGAATATTTTATATTTTATTGAAAAAAACGCCCCATTACTCGACTCTTGGCAACGTGAAGTGATACGTATTGTTCGTAAAATTTCGCAATACTTTTACCCACAAAAACAAACTCAAGTAATGAATGAAGGTTGGGCAACTTTTTGGCATTACACCATCCTTAATCACTTATATGATGAGGGAAAACTCACCGACTCGTTTATGTTAGAACTTTTACAAAGCCACACCAACGTAGTTTATCAGCCACCTTATAACAGCAAGTATTATTCAGGCATTAACCCATATGCTTTAGGCTTTAATATGATGGTTGATATTCGCAGAATATGTGAGCACCCAACTGAAGAAGATAAACGCTGGTTTCCTGAATATGCAGGCAGTAATTGGCTAGATACACTGCATTTTGCAATGGAAAACTTTAAAGATGAGAGTTTTATTAGCCAGTTTTTATCGCCTAAATTAATTCGTGATTTTAAATTATTTACTATTATTGACCATACTAATAATCCCCATTTAGAAATTGGCGCAATACATAACGACAACGGCTATAAAGCTGTAAGAGAAGCGCTCTCAGCGCAGTACAACTTGAGTAATCATGAACCCAACATTCAAGTATATGACGTTGATATTAGAGGTGACCGTTCACTAACCCTACGCTACGTACCTCATAACAACATTCCTTTAGCAAACTCGCACGAGGAAGTACTTAAGCATCTTTACAGATTATGGGGCTTTAAAGTAAAACTAGAGCAAGAGTCAAAGTGTGGTGAGGCTTCTATAATTGGCCAATGCCCAGTCGATGACTCTCGTCATACAACACAATAGTAAGGAACAATAAAGCTTTTAATATTGATTGGTTTTCATACTGATTGGATTACCTTAGCAGAATATACAAACGTAGTATTATTTAATCTTAAATTCTAGATATAAAAACTGACGCTTAAGCGTCAGTTTTTATATCTGTATAGGCTGTTACTCTGTTTCGGCCTGTATTTTTTGAGTGATATAACGCTTTATCGGCAGCTTCTATCCAACGCTCATGATTTTTAAAATCATTACTATTGCCAGCAAAGCCGATGCTCACCGTCATTTTTATTTCAAAATGTTTATACTTAACTGGATTTGACTCTATATGTACTCTTAAACGTTCAGCAAATATAGTCGCCCCCTCTTTATCTGTATCAAGTAAAGTTACTACAAACTCTTCACCACCGTAACGGCCAGCTATATCTGTTTCACGCAGTGTAGTACGTAATAAGTTTGATAGATGACGGAGCGCTTCATCGCCGCAACTATGCCCGTATTCATCATTTATTTTTTTAAAGTGATCAATATCAAACATTAATAATGTACTACAGCCACCACTTCGCTTAACTCTTAAAAACTCTTGGCGTAGCGTACCTTCCCAATGTCCACGATTTGCAAGCTGCGTTAAACTATCTGTTTGACTAACTTGTTCTAATTTTTTGTTTAACTCTTCAAGCTCTTTTTTATTTACCGCAACATCGGTCACATCGTACAAAATAATACAAATATGGCTCACTTCTCCTACTGTATTAGTAAGTGGAATAAAGGTCGCATTTTGGTACATGTAATCAGCTTTACCGGTAATCGGTCTATAATTTTTAAACCTGAAAATATAAGGCTGTTGCTCCCAAATAGTAAAAGAGCGGTTTTTTAAAACAAAAACCGACTCTGATTTACTTCTAAACCATTTTTCGTCTATTGCTGGAAATAAGTCAAATAGGTCTTTATCTTTTACTGCGCTTGGTAGAAGCCCTGAATGGTTTTCCATAAAGCCATTCCATACACACACCTTGTAGTCTCTATTAAGTACCACAAGACCTACATCTACGGTATTAAACATATCCATAAACCAATGGATCTCATTCATTTCTAAATCAGCAGCCATAACTTAATCTTCTAATAGGTAAGCAACTTTATACTTCAAAGTTTTAAGTGAATCTTCAGTAAATAACAACATGAGATCGCAATTTATATCATGGTTTTCAATACCGTAACTAATCTCTATAGCAAGCGTGCGCTGCCAACGTGACTTATTTGATTTAACTAACTCAGACACGTCTCTGTGCTGACCAAGTACTATGGGGTGTCCTTGGCTAAATGACATATCAAGCTGCTTTGAAAGACCCGTTAAAATGGCACCTATCAAAATATTACTAATATCCATAAGCAGTTCAAGTTCAACTTTGTCGTTTAACTCGCCATCATAATTCATCAATGAAGCTATTTCTTTAAAGCTTGAATCATTTAAAAGTAATAGTGCTTCACCAGAAATACCACCGCCAATAAAGCCTTGGCACACACCCGATGTAGCAGCGTTATTATCAATAGAGCGTAGCGCCATATCGAGTTCGTTAACTTCTAAAATATTTACATTCGGAATTGGAAGCTTTACAAACACATTAAGCAGGCGCGCAAGCAAATCCCCAGCCTGCCCCATAGCAACGTTAGTGAGTTCTTGGTATATATCACGTACATCAGGGTCAACTTGCTCTCCTAGTGAATGAGAGAGACGTTCACGCATGGCTTTGTCTTTAATTCCATGGTGTTCAATTATGCTGGCTAGTTTTTCGGGGGAACATGGTTTTTGAATAAAATCGATAGCACCCAGTTCAAGCACTCTTTGGTGTGCACTTGGTTGAATGTCACCAGAGACAACAACAGTGAGTATATTAAGTCCCTGTTCTTTCATAGCTATTAATACTTCATAACCATCCATTTCTGGCATGTTTAAATCGAGAAAAAGTATCTCTGGTTCAATTAATTTTATCTGCTTTATGCAGTCAACGCCGTCAAGTGCAAATTCAACTTTAATATCCCAATCTTCAGGTAATGATCGAGCTAGCTGACGTCTAGCTAATTTTGAGTCATCACATATTAATACCGATGTTGACATATTATCTCTCTATTTCTAAACCCGTCATGAGCATTAAAGTCATTTTATAAAGGTTTTTATTTTTATTATTAAATATACCTTTTGTAACTGCATGTTAATCAAAGTTTAGCCCAGTTACAATTTTTATATCACAGAGCTAACCCTTATTCTGTCAAGCAGATTTAATCACTTGGTTACTATAGCGCAGTATAATACACTGACGCCCATTGCGTTAATTTAAAAGGAAATACCTTATGTTACGTTCACTTGCCTTTGCTTTGAGTGCATTTTGCTCCGTGGCTATTGCAGCCGACTATCCAGAAAACACGCTTGATGTAGGAAAAGTCTCCGCACAAGGCAAACCAGTAACTTTATTAGGTAATGGGATCTCTGTTGGAGATAGCGCGCCAAACTTCAAAGTAGTTGATGACAACTTCATCCCTGTAACGCTTGAGGATTACAAAGGCCAAGCTGTATTGATAAGTGTAGTGCCAAGTCTTGATACAGGTATTTGTAGCCTGCAAACTAAGCATTTCAATGAAAAAGTAGCCTCGCAATTTCCAAGTGTTGTAATGCTAACAATTAGTGCTGATTTACCATTTGCTCAAAAGCGTTTTTGCAAAGCTGAAAATATCGATAAAATCACTACGTTATCAGATTCTGTTTGGCGCGATTTTGGCCAAAAATACGGATTGATTATTAAAGATATGGGCTTATTAACGCGAACTGTATTTATTTTAGATGAAAGCCATAACGTCATTTATAAACAATTAGTTAGTAGCCTTTCAACTGAACCAGAATACAACAGCGTAATTGAGAAACTTGAAACGCTGTAAAGCCGATTAAATAGCATTGATTAAGCAATGCTAAACAGCCTTAAAACAAAAAACCGCCAATTGGCGGTTTTTTAATGTGCTTTTATAATTAACCTAAAAGCTCACCAAGTTGTGAACTAACAGCTTCAACAGCTTGTGTACCATCTAGTTTGTGGTATTGAGTATTACCAGCAGCAGCTTCTGCTTGGTAGTAATCAACTAATGGCATAGTTTGCTCGTGATAAATACCTAAACGTTTACGTACTGTTTCTTCAGTATCATCAGCGCGAACAATTAAGTCTTCCCCAGTTTCGTTGTCTTTACCTTCCACTTTTGGTGGATTATATACAATATGGTAAACACGACCAGAACCTGGATGAACGCGACGTCCGCCCATACGTTCAACAATCACTTCGTCAGCCACGTCAAATTCAATAACGTGATCAACCACTACGCCATTTTCTTTCATCGCATCAGCTTGAGGGATTGTACGCGGGAAGCCATCAAGTAAAAAACCTTTCTCACAATCAGCTTTAGTAATACGCTCTTTTACTAAACCAATAATAATATCGTCAGAAATTAGTTGACCAGCATCCATTACTTTTTTTGCTTCTAAGCCTAATGGCGTGCCCTCTTTAATTGCTGCACGTAACATGTCGCCAGTAGAAATTTGTGGAATACCGTATTTGTCCATTAAAAACTGAGCTTGAGTACCTTTACCTGCACCCGGCGCGCCCAAAAGAATAATGCGCATATTATTGTCCCCTAGTATGGATATTTATTTTAAAGCCTGAATTCTTCCACAAGCGCCGCCGATACTCAAGCAACTTATACTAATTGATGAGTTGTTGATGTATTTACAGCGCATTAAAAAAGGGAACATACGTTCCCTTTTATTTAAAGTATATAATTTATACTTTTATTAACTAAATAGTTAACTGACTACTTACTTAGTTCAAGCATTAGTTTGTTTAGGCGAGTAACAAATCCTGTTGGATCTTTAAGTGTACCGCGCTCTGCAAGTAATGCTTGGTCTAATAAAACATGTGACCACTGTGAAAATTTATCTTCATCTTGTTCGTCATTCAAATGCTTAACAAGTTGATGCTCTGGGTTTAGCTCAAACACAGGTTTTGCTTCTGGTGCTGCTTGACCAACAGATTCCATTAGCTTTTGCATTTGTGAGCTCATGTCGTTGTCGTCACTTACAACACATGCTGGAGAATCTGTTAAGCGGTGCGTAAAGCGTACTTCTTTAACGTCATCACCTAGTGCTGTTTTAATACGCTCAACAAGGCCAGCCATCTCTTTTTCAGACTCTTCTTGCGCTTTTTTAGTCTCTTCGTCGTCCAGCTTACCTAAATCTAAATCACCACGTGTGATTGACTGTAGTTGCTTATCAGCAAATTCAGTTAAGTGGCTCATCATCCACTCGTCAACACGGTCACTTAGTAACAATACTTCAATCCCTTTTTTGCGGAAAATCTCTAAATGAGGAGAATTTTTCGCAGAAGTAAATGTATCAGCTACTACATAGTAAATTTTGTCTTGGCCTTCGTTCATACGCTCAACATATTGCTCAAGCGACACATCTTGCGTTTCTGAATCAGTATGAGTAGACGAAAAACGTAGTAGCTTACATACGGCTTCTTTATTTGCCGCATCTTCAGCTGGGCCTTCTTTCATTACTTGGCCAAACTCATTCCAAAATACTTGGTAATCGTCAGCTTTGTTTTTAGCCATACGCTCAAGCATTTTAATAATGCGCGATGTACACCCTTTACGAATAGCTTGCGTTACTTTGTTGTCTTGTAGAATTTCACGAGATACGTTTAGAGGTAAATCGTTTGAATCTAGTAAACCTTTCACAAAACGAAGGTAGCTTGGCATGAACTGCTCAGCATCATCCATTACAAATACACGTTGTACGTAAAGCTTTAAGCCACTTTGACGTTCACGGTTCCATAAATCGAAAGGTGCTTTTTTAGGGATGTATAAAAGGCTCGTGTATTCAGTTTTACCTTCAACCTTATTATGTGCCCAGCTAAGTGGATCTTCCCAGTCGTGGCTTACGTGCTTGTAAAACTCTTTGTATTCTTCATCAGAAAGCTCTGACTTATCACGCGTCCACAATGCAGTTGCGCGGTTAATACTTTCCCACTCACCTGGTACTGCTGGAATTTTTTCGCCGTCTTCGCCTTCAGACTCTGGTACTTCTGCTTTAAACATTTGTACCGGTGTTGAAATATGGTCTGAGTATTTAGTAACAATGCCGCGCAGGCGGTAATCGTCAGCAAATTCTTTTTCTTCATCACGAAGATGTAAAATAATGTCGGTACCACGGCCTTCTTTTTCAATTTCTTGAAGCGTGTATTCGCCTTCACCTTGAGATTCCCACTCGTAAGCAGTTGTTTCACCCGCTTTACGTGTACGAACAGTTACTAAATCGGCAACAATAAATGCTGAGTAAAAACCAACACCAAATTGACCAATTAACTGTGAATCTTTACTTTGATCACCCGTTAAGTTTTTGAAAAACTCAGCAGTACCCGACTTTGCAATAGTACCCAATGAGCTTATTACTTCATCACGTGTCATACCAATACCATTATCAGAAATGGTAATTGTATTTGCTTCTTTATCAGCACTAATACGAACACGTAAATCGGCATCACCTTGGTAAAGGTCGCCTTGAGATAGCGCTAAAAAGCGTAACTTGTCTGCCGCATCTGATGCGTTTGACACAAGTTCGCGTAAAAATATTTCTTTATTAGAATAAAGAGAATGAATCATTAAGTTTAATAATTGTTTTACTTCTGTTTGAAAGCCTAATGTTTCTTTTTGTGCTGCAGTCATTTATATATCTCCAATTTGCAAAGTGTCTGCGTTATGCACTTAATATGGGGTGAGGTGTTAGAACTTCAAGGGAAAAATCAAAAAAAGGTGAAACGAAAAAATAGAATATCTCGTTTATCTAAAATGGGTGCGGACAATTAATATGAATCTTTTCACCTGTTGTTGGATGTTCAAAATATAAATCGCTGGCATGTAATTGTAAGCGTCCTGCCATGTACTCACTTTGCGCACTTTTATATAAATCACAGCCTAAAATTGGGTGGCCTATAAACTGGCTGTGTATTCGTAATTGATGGGTACGTCCGGTAACGGGCGTAAATTGCACTAAGGTTCTGCACGGTTGTTTAAGCCGCTCAAGCACACTGTATTCACTCACCGCTACTTTGCCCGTCGTTTGGCAAATTTTAACTCGCGGAAAAAGCAGTTTATCTTTTGCTATTGGTGCAGTAATTTCCCCCTCATCAACAGCTAAGCTACCTTCTAACATCGCTACATAACGCTTTTGGATAGTACGCGCCTGAAACTGTTTGTTAAGATGTTTAGACACTACGGCGTTTAGCCCTACAATCATAATACCCGATGTACCCAAATCTAGCCGATGCGGTAACTTTGCCTCTGCAAATGCGGCTGTTAACCCCTTTTGACCATTTACTAAACGGTAATGTACTGAGTCCCAGTTAAGCGGGTTTTTACCAGACAAACTTAATAACCCACTGGGTTTATTGATCAGTAAAATATCATCATCTTGATATAATATTTCAATAAACCCGTCGCACTTAGGCGCTACAAAGTCATCAACAATCATTTGTGACTCTACTGGTGTATCCAATATTGAGTTAGCCATTAAATTAATCAATATCTTTTGAATGAAGCGCTTTTAAAGCCAATACTTGCTCACGCAAATCGTCTGCTACTACTTTGTCAGCGGCAATCGGGGTACCTACTGCAACCGACACCAAAGACCATTTTAATCGTGGTAGTTGCCACTTAGCTTTTCGGCTAAACATACTTCCCCACAGGCCCCCTAAATGCACAGGAATAACAGGCACAGGTGAGCGCTCAATAATGCGCTCGATTCCACGGCGAAAAATATCGATAGAGCCGTCACTGGTTAGTTTTCCTTCAGGGAAAATACCAACAAGTTCACCTTTATTAAGCGCAGCAGCCACTTCGTCAAACGCTTTTTTAAACGCTTCCGGATTGGTTTTTTCACTGTTAATGGGAATAGCTTTGGCCATTTTAAATAACCAATGTAGGGCTGGCGAATAATAAATAGGGGCAAATACCATAAATCGGATAGGCCTTGGTGATGCTGCTAAAATAAACATCCAATCGACAAAGCTCACGTGATTACACACTATAACGGCAGCGCCTTCATCTGGAATATTACTTTCACCTTTTGTACGCACTCTGTACATACAAATAGCTAAAATATATATAATAAATCGTAAAAAGAACTCTGGTACTTTGGTATAAATATAAACAGATATAAGCAAGTTTAGCCCAGCAAGTAACAGTAGCAACTCTGAAATACTCCACTGAAAAACAGACAGCGTTACAATACTTAAAACAGCACTGCCCACCATAAACAGTGCATTTAATACATTGTTAGCCGCTATAACTCGTGAGCGACTCGACTCTTCAGTACGCTGTTGAATAAGCGCATACAGAGGTACAGTATAAAAACCAGAGCCAATACCAATGCCTGCCATCCATACAAAATGCCACAACATGTCGCCTGTTTTTAATAACTGATCAAGCGTCAATAATTCAAGGTTTTGAGGTAAATAAGAGCTAATAGCGCTCTCTTGGCTCAGTAAGTATAAAAACAAGGTAATTAAAATAGCGCCAAAAGGCACAATTCCTAATTCTATTCGAGAGCGAGAAAGCTTTTCACACAATAACGAACCAATAGCAATACTTAGTGAAAACACAACAAGCGCGCTAGTTACAACCAGTTCATCGCCGCCCATTGTGTGTTTTACATAATTTGGTAGGGACGTTAAAATAATTGCGCCAATTAACCAAAACCAACTGATCCCGAGGACTGATTTACCAACCGATTCTGTTTGCGAATTAAGTGCTGAAAATACGTTTTTCGTGGATGAAAATATATTATAGGTAAATTTTAAGTTAGGCTCGTTTGCCTCACTAATGGGTATAAAGCGACTGCTCACATAACCCATAACAGCCAGTACTAATACGGCAATACTTATAAGCGTAGGCCCTACTGATTGAGTAATATAATAGGTGCCAAAAATTGTACCCATTAGTATCGCCACAAACGTGCCTGATTCAACCAAGCCATTCGCTTTTGTTAATTCGTTAGGGGCTACGTGCTGCGGTAAAATAGAGTATTTTAATGGACCAAAAAACGTACTTTGTACGCCCATTAAAAATACGGTGGCTAACATCAGCCAAACATACTGCGTTAAAATAGAGACAGCCCCTACAACCATAATAGGGATTTCACATAGCTTTACGATTCTGATTAGTTTGGATTTTTCTGTTTTTTCAGCTAGCTGCCCCGCCATCCCTGAAAATAAAAAGAAAGGTAGGATAAATAACCCAGCAGCAATATTTGAATAAAGTGCGCCATCAGCAAGCGTTGCAGCCTGGAATATCAATAAAATAAGCACTGATTGCTTATACACGTTATCGTTTATCGCTGAGAAAAACTGCGTAATAAAAAGCGGTAAAAAACGCTTACTACCCAGTAATGTACCTTGGTAGGGTTGATTATCTTTCATTGTATTCCTTACTAATTAGAGACATAGCCCAAAAATATATTATACCAATTTGTTTAATTAAATGATCTATTTTGAGGGCGGAAAAACGTGTTGATAGCTAGGCAAAAAATTCGCTATTTAGTTGTTCTAAATGAGAATTTTTTAACGCAGGTAGCGACACGTTTAGCCCCGCAAAATCATTAAGTATTATTGCTGATTGGTATTAGATTGCTTCTAAGCTTACCTTAAAAACAAAAAAGCCTACATAATTTAATCATGTAGGCCTTTATAATATCTTTTCAAATAGTGACTTAGAGTTAGTCTTGTGTAACTAAACGCCTGCCGCTAAAAGCATGCATAAGCGTTCTACCATCTACTAAATCAAGCTCGCCCCCCACAGGAATACCGTGAGCGATACGCGAAGCACCTACTTTATATTTATGACAAAGCTGAGCAATATAATGAGCTGTAGTATCGCCTTCAACGGTAGGGTTAGTCGCTAAAATAACCTCATTAATACCGCCTTGAGCAAGTTTTTGCTCTAAAATGTCTAAGCCAATTTCTTTAGGGCCGATACCGTCAATTGGCGATAAATGACCCATTAAAACAAAGTATAGCCCTAAATACTGACCTGTTTGCTCAATGGCAAGCACATCAGTAGGCGATTCAACAACACATAATATGCCGCTATCTTGGCGTTTTGTACTTAAACAAATATCGCACTGAGCTTGTTCGCAAAAAGTACGACAAGACTGACAATGTCCTATGGCTGTCATTGCTTTAGTCAATGCATTGCCCAGCTGAGTGCCTCCCTTTCGGTCGCGCTCAAGCAAGTGAAAAGCAATACGTTGCGCTGACTTTGGACCAATGCCCGGTTGACAGCGCAGTGCTTCTATAAGCTGATTTAAACTATCTGAAAGTTGCATTATTTACTTAAAACGGCATTTTCATACCTGGTGGTAATTGCATACCGCCAGTTACTTTACCCATGCGCTCTTGTGTTTCTTCTGCAACACGGCGTACAGCATCGTTACATGCTGCTGCAAGTAAATCTTCAATCATGTCTTTGTCGTCTTCCATAAGGCTTTCATCAAGCTGAACACGACGTACATTGTGGTTACCAAGCATGGTTACTTTAACTAAACCGGCACCGGCTTCGCCAACAACTTCTAATGTTGCGATTTCGTCTTGGGCTTTTTGCATGCGATCTTGCATTTGCTGCGCTTGCTTCATCATGTTGCCCATTCCACCTTTAAACATAACTTTCTCTCTTTCTTTTAATACATTAATTAACATGAACATAAGGGCGATTGTAAGTAATTACAATGCCTGAATACTGTTTTCGTCAATTTCGGCGCTAAATACTTGCTGAAATTGTACTATGTTTTCATCAGATGTGATCACATCGATTGCTTGTTGATGACGACCTGCATCAATTTTTTGCTGAATAAGATAAGGAGAGTCAATAACTCCCTTAGCAAAATTAATACTTAACGACACGTTATGCTCATAAATACTCGACAATGCGGCATCTAATCTTTGGCGAAGCATCGGTGTATCTAAATGCTTTTGTGATTCATCAACGTCTATATGTAAACTGTTGCCTTGCTTGGTAAATATTGAATGCAATGCAAATTGGCGCATACGACCACCCAGTCCCATACGTTTAATTAAATAAGCCCATTCATCTTGTTGATGTGCAAATCTAATTTCACTAATTGGGCTTTGAAAATCATCAGGGGCAGGAATACTTACTTCCTCTGGCACTATTTCAGGCGCTTTTTGAGGGTTTATTTGCTCAAGTAATTCTGGCGCAAGATTTTCAGTAATTGTTTGGTGCTTTGCTTTAAAATCAATCTTACTAGCTGGCTTTATGTTGGAGTGATTATGTGCCTGAGTTTGGCCCCCTGTTACTGGGAGCTCATGCTTTTTTTCACTCTTACCTTCGCTATCAGTTGCCCAAGGAGGGATATCGCCAGACGCAGTACTTGAAGGGCTATTAAGCTCACTTGCACTTGTATCTGCACTACCTTGATGAACACTTTGGGCTTGAGGCATTCTTGGATGCTGTTCTGGCTTTTTAGCAGGCGCTTGGCTTGGCTGCACTGCTACATTATTTGCAGATGTACTTGTACTCTTGCCTGATAACCTACCCGCACCCGATATGTTTCTGTCACGTAAAATACGAGCAATGGCAGATTGCGCCTGCGCTTCTTGTTCAGCTATTGGCGTACTTGCATTGTGATTTGCTAAGGGCTCTGGTGAAGACTCTGAGTTTGCAGTAGGTGCAGGTTTAAAACCCTGATCTACAGCGCTACTCATTATATCGTCAAACTGCGAAGCTAACGTTTGCTCAGCATCACTATGTTGCATGTAAGCTTCATCTTCACTTTGGCGCTGGGCTTGAGCATCCGAAACAACATTGGTTTGTGGTTGATCATTAGCTGAAGCCTGTTGTTCAAAAGCGTTTTCACTTTGTTGAACCGGTTGCTCTACTGCAACTTGGGCAGGCTCATTATTACTTTGTACGACATCATTATTCGATGTCTGAGCAGCAACATTTGGTAAAGGCTCTATCTCAAGGGATTTAGGCTGCTCTGTATTGCTAACTGGCTTAGTATTATTTACAGGGACACTACTTTGGCTAGCTACAGTGTTTTGCGATGTTTTATTTTTATTTAATATATCTCGCAGTGCATTTGCACGGCCTTGTTTAATTGGGGCCGGCTCTTCGTTTACTGTGTGTATAGTTTGTTGAGCGTCTGTAGGCTTAAATGCTAATAATCTTAGCATTATCATTTCAAAACCTAAGCGAGGCTCTGGTGCCCATTGTAAATCTTTTTTACCATTTAACAGTAACTGATAATAAATTTGAATTTGTTGTGGGCTCGTATGCTGTGCAACATGAGCAATATAATCTACATTTTTTTCATCTAGCCCTGCCGCTTCTGGCACTAACTGGGTTAGTTGAGTCAAATGCGTAAGTGCAATTAAATCATCAAGTAATGCCACATAATTAGGATTACGACTTGCCACCTGCGCAATCTCATCCATTAGCGCAGCGCCATCTTGTGCAAGTAATGCTGCAAGCAAGCTTTGGCTATAATGAGTATCCATTAAACCAAGCATAGTTTGTACTGCTTGATTATTAATGTCACCATTTGTTTGCGCAATAGCTTGGTCGGTTAAGCTAAGCGCATCACGCATACTGCCATCAGCGGCTTTTGAAATAATGCTAAGTGCATCGGTATCAAAGCTAAGCTGCTCTTGAGTAAGTACGTGTTCAAGCTGTGTTTTAATTTCACTTTGCGATAAGGCGTTTAAATTAAATTGCAAACAGCGAGATAAAATAGTAACTGGTAGTTTTTGAGGATCGGTCGTCGCCAATAAAAATTTCACATGCTCTGGTGGCTCTTCAAGCGTTTTTAAAAGCGCATTAAAGCTGTGCTTAGAAAGCATGTGAACTTCATCGATTAGGTATACTTTATAACGTCCACGTGTTGGTGCATATTGAACGTTATCGAGTATTTCGCGGGTGTCTTCTACTTTTGTACGAGAAGCCGCATCTATTTCGAGTAAGTCAATGTAGCGCCCTGCTTCTATATCTAAACAGCTGCTACATTGGCCACACGGATTTGCAGATATACCTTCGTCGCAATTTAAGCTTTTAGCAAAAATACGGGCAATAGTGGTTTTACCTACACCGCGGGTTCCAGTGAATAAATAAGCGTGATGCAGTCTATTTTGTGTAAGCGCATTTACAAGCGCTTGCTTAACATGAGACTGCCCAACCAATTCATGAAAGGTTTGAGGACGCCATTTTCTCGCTAGAACCTGATAACTCATCGATTACTCGCCTTCGAATTCAACCAATTTTAGGATTTTAATACCCATTTTTTTGATGCGCTGCTCGCCACCAAGTTCTGGTAGTGATACAACAAATGCAGCATCTGTGGCTTCGCCACCTAGTTTATGAACTAATTTAGCGGTGGCTTCAATTGTGCCGCCAGTTGCTAATAAGTCATCAACTAATAATACTTTATCGCCAGGTACAATTGCATCAACATGCAGCTCTAGCGTGTCTTCACCGTACTCAAGTAAGTAATCTTGACGAATAACTTCGCGTGGTAACTTACCTGGTTTACGAACTGGAATAAACGGAATGCCTAATGCGTAAGACAGTGGCGCACCAAAAATAAAGCCACGTGATTCTGTGCCAATTATTTTAGTAAAACCCTGATCTTTATATTCTGCGATAAACGCGTCAATAGTTGCTTTAAAGGCTTCTGGATTTGCCATTAAAGTGGTTACATCGCGAAACATGATGCCCGGCTTTGGATAATCAGCAATTGTAGTTATGCTGTTTTTGATAATTGCTGGTGTTACTTGAGTCATAATTTTAACTGCTCAATTGTTTATATTACAAAGCAGGTGATTATAACCTTAACTAACCTTTAATTGCGAGTTTGGCGTTACTATAAAAGAAGTATTAACTATGGGGGGGTAATTAAAATAAAGTGGTTCAAGGCTGAAGTAAGCAACAGCCTTAATAAACGCTATGCATTTTAAGTTAAGCTAGTGATCCAGCCTAATATTGCATTTAAACAACCAATCCCTGCAAATACAGCTAAGAAAGCAAGAAAATAAGTAGCGTTGAACGGATCTTTAAAGTCTTTATCATCTGACATTGGTACAACCTTTTATTAAGCACGACAAATAAGGCTGCCATAATAGACGATGTAAAATCATCAATAAAGACCTTAATCTTGATTTTTTGTCACAATTACACCGCGTTCAACCATTGCATTGAGGGTAACTAATGCGCCTTGAGCAATTTGATCTGCATTAAACTGTGGTGCATGAGCGAATACCTGTTGGCAAACGTCGTCAAATGTCGCTCCATCACTTGCCTCAATAATTGATAGTAACAAAGCCGTCATCGCATTCGTAGCCAGAAATTGAACGTCATCATCTTCATCTCTATATACAACAAAATAATTAGGCTGAGGTGATGGCTCTTTTGGTTTAAAGCGATTGCTAATATTTTGAACCGGAAATTGATAACTTAAATTTCTTGCCGTTTTCGATAAATACAAAGCAGAACTAGTAAGCGCTGTTGTTTGTAATTTTTGCTCTTGCTCATCTTCGTGTGCAATCGATACATCTAGCTCTACCCATTCATAATGTGCAAGTTCTAGCATAAACACGGGATCGTATCTTTTTATTTTATAATCACTTGATAAATAATTAATAAACTCCCCTGCTATATCTAAAAAGTACGGCGAATGACAATCATATTCGCTAAAAAACTGGCGTACAAGAACCAGCCATTGCTTGTCTGTATATAAGGTTTTTAATACCGGAAAGCCTGATGATATAAAACCTTCAATGTTATTAAAAAATAGGTCGCGATAAATGGACATACGTCTGTCTTCGATACCGCTGGGCTTTTTATTTTTTTTAGGCTCGCGAATATGCGCCATAAATTCGTTTTGTATTTCAATAAAGCTCATAACCAGGCACTCTTTTAATATTTATAAAGGCTTATATTAAGCTCGTTGTTTTGAAACCATTGAAGTAATGTGTTTAGCTTGTAGCTCATGAATTATATCTAACTCTTTGGTTAAAATATTCATGGTAGGGATATTAAAATCGCGCTCAAGCAAGGTTGGAAATACGCCATGCACTTCATATGCTTTATCCAGTAGCTCCCACACAGGATCAATGACATCAGCACCATGTGTATCAACTATTAAGTCATCAGCCTCATTATAATGGCCTGCAACGTGCCCATAGGCGATACGATTAGAGGGTAACCCTGTTAAAAATTCTTGTGCGTTATAGCCATGATTAATCGAATTCACATAAATGTTATTCACATCCAGTAAAAGCTTGCAGTCTGCTTGCTCTAAAATGGTATTTGTAAATTCCAGCTCTGATAATTGCTGTCCAGGAGCGCCATAGTAAGAAATATTTTCTATCGCAATTTGCTGCTCAAGTATGTCTTGTACTTGTTTAATACGAGGGACAACATGTGCTATTGCATCTTGTGTAAACGGAATAGGCATTAAGTCATACATATGGCCTGTACCGGAACAGTAACTTAAGTGCTCACTGAAAATTTTTATATTGTGCTCTTCAAAAAAAACTTTTAAAGATTTAACAAATTCAACATCCAGTGGTTCGGGTGAACCGATAGACAGTGATAATCCATGACACACAAAATTATTTGCATCTGTTAATGTTCTAAATTGCTTTTTAAAGCGTCCACCTAATTTTAACCAGTTCTCTGGCGCAACTTCCAAAAAATCTACTTGATTAGGTACGTGTTCAAGCAGTTCATCAAGCATTTCTCGTCGTAGGCCAAGGCCCACCATCCCGAAATCTGTACTCTGGATTTGTGTCATAACTACCTCTAACTTATCAAAAAAGGGCCTTAAGGCCCTTTTAGCATAACTTATTTAGAATAAGATATTAACGACCGCCACATTTACCTTCGCCGCACTTACCTTCTTTTTTAGTTTTTTTAGCATCGCCGCCGCATTTACCTTCACCACATTTGCCTTCTGTTTTAGCTTTTGCATCTTTTGCATCGCCGCCACATTTACCTTCACCACACTTGCCTTCTGTTTTAGCTTTTGCATCTTTTGCGTCGCCGCCACATTTACCTTCGCCACACTTGCCTTCTGTTTTAGCTTTTGCATCTTTTGCATCGCCGCCACATTTACCTTCGCCGCACTTACCTTCTGTTTTAGCTTTTGCATCTTTTGCATCGCCGCCACATTTACCTTCGCCGCACTTACCTTCTGTTTTAGCTTTTGCATCTTTAGCATCGCCGCCACATTTACCTTCACCACACTTACCTTCTTTAGCGTCTAGTTGGTAACCTGTCACTAATTGTTGAAACTCAAATGGGTTGGCTTGTACATCTGCAGATACAAAGCTTGCAGAGCCAACAACTACTGCACCTAAAGTTAACGCGATTGTATTTTTTTTAACTGTATTCATTTTGTGACTCTCTTTAATCAAGTATTGTAAATCTCAGCAATAAAAATGTATTTTAAATTGCTTGTATGCTTAAGTAGACCTGTACGAGAATAAAAACTTTCATTTATTTTCATAATATTTACTTTTGCGGTTTCTACATTAAATATGGTTGGTAATTACAGATTTATCAATGTGTGATTTACAGGTAAACTATGCGTCCAGTTTTTTATCAAAATTAATCACTTTATGAAACTTGTTTTAGCACCTATGGAAGGTGTCGTTGATTTTAAAATGCGCCAATTACTCACAGACATTGGTGGGTTCGATTTGTGCGTTACCGAGTTTGTAAGAGTGGTTGAAACATGCTTACCTGATAAAGTTTTTCATCGATTTTGCCCTGAACTACATAATAATGGATTTACGCGAGCAGGTACTCCTGTGCGTGTTCAATTACTCGGCCAAGAAGCAAATCCGTTAGCCGAAAATGCAGTAAGAGCAATTGCTTTAGGATCTCATGGGGTCGACCTTAACTTTGGTTGCCCAGCAAAAACCGTTAATCGTAGTCGAGGGGGTGCTGTACTGCTTAAAGATCCTGACCACATGTATACGATTATTAAAGCAGTCCGAGATGCTGTAGATGATAAACATGAAGTAAGTGCAAAAATTCGCTTAGGCTTTGATGATGACAGTAACAGCCAAGAAATTGTTGATGCTGTGGTAAGCGCAGGCGCAAATAGTGTAGCTATACACGCCAGAACCAAACGTGATGGTTATAACCCGCCAGCTTATTGGGAAAAAATTCCACCAATAATAAAAGATAAAAATATTGCCGTTGTTGCCAATGGTGAAATTTGGCAAGTTGAGGACGCAATGCTTTGCCAAAAACGAAGTGGATGTACTGATTTGATGCTTGGTCGTGGCGCCCTTTCGCACCCTGATTTAGCAAAAAAAATTAAAGCTCATGTAAATAATGAACAATATGATGGCCTTCAATGGGAGCATATTATTTATCACTTAATCCACTCTGCTATTCATCAAGACCCTGCAAAAGATGAAAAGTATTTTGCTTCTCGTACAAAGCAATGGCTAGGTTACCTTAAACGCCAATACCCGCAAGCGATCGATTTATTTGATGAAATCAGGCGTTTAAAAAGTAAAGAAGATGTGGCAAGCGTATTAAATAAATACGCCAAAGCACCGCAACTTGATTCAAATCATAACGGCTAACCTAAAGCCTCTAGATAATATCAGTATAACGTGAAGCCAATTTAATAAGGTTGTACTGATAATGCATCATCAAAAAAGACTAAACGATGAAATAGCACAAATTAAATTAAATATATTAACTATGCTTTCTAAATCAGCCTACCCTACACATCAGCATTTAATACAAATTTTAGATAATACAGCAAACAATGAATGGTTAGACTGTGCAGCAGAGAAGCTAGGTCCTGAGTATGCGTTTTTGATCAGTCGCATGACCAAATTAGAAGCGGCGGTCAGCCAAATAGAAATTGGGCAATATGGCTACTGCTGCGACTGTGAAGAAAAAATACCAGCCAAATCACTTGAACTAGACCCCGCAACTCAACGGTGTACAAAGTGCGCACAATAAGCGCACTTTCAAATCATTATATAATGTGTTGTATAAAGCTAAATGATTGCCCTGGGTAGAGTATTATATCTTCAACTAAATATTGAGCCTCTTCTTGGGTGATTTCTAAGCGTTTCATAAGATTCACCTTTGCCTGTGGCAAAGTCCACGCATGGTAATGAATGCCAATATCTGATTCCATCATTGCAAGCATCAATGTTTTATCTTTATCAGACATGTTCATATTGCTCGCCATTGCAGGTAAGTCTTGATAATCAGCCTGCCAATCAAGCCCTTCAATTAATTTTTCATTCGATAGATACTGCACTAAAAACGATTTTTTATGAGAAATAGACAATTTACTGTCGAATGCAACACGATCTAATACTTTTATATTTTCATTTAAAATAGTAACCCACTCTAGCGGTGAATGTACTTCGCCACTAAAGTAATTTAGTTTGCTCTGATACCACTGTGACCCATTTGGCAGGCCTCTCAGACCAACACTACCTCTAGGCTTGTAACTAGCTAAATAATCGCTAAAAGCTCTTATATGACTCTTAAGCGCTGGTTGAACGTCATTACTACCTATCGCAATCAATACATAGCTTTGTAGTAGTGTGAGCTCAATTTTATTCAGCTTTAAATTGCTTTGTTTAGCACTGTCTAGCGTATCTTGGGTTAACTTAAGCCAAGTAATAATATTATCCGGCGTACTTTTTGAATCCTCAAAAGCAAGCATGTTTTTTAATACGTCTACTTGAGCCGGCCAATTAAAATAGCGCTCAGGAAAGCGCTCTGCAATAACCAAGTAGTTTACTTGTGCAATTTGATTGAGATTAAGCTCCATACCCATTAGGTTCTGATAAATAGTATGACGTTTAACTAAATACGCATCAGAAAAGACCAATTGCTCTTTAGTAATCCTATCGATTTTTTTAGCGTCTGGTTGTACAAGTGCCATGTTTAAAGTTTTTAAAGCAACTTGTGCGTCTTCAAATGACTCATAAGGTTGAGGCTGCTTTGAACATGCAGCTAAAAATAAGCACAGTAGTAATGAAAAAGAGAGCTTTTTATACATAGTAGTTCCAATAAAAAAAGCCCCAGAGGGGCTTTTTATAAGTTGCTTTAGCTAATTAAAATTAAATTTTAACACCGTTGCGAGCGGCTTTATCTTTAATATATGTAGACCAACCTTTTGCAAACTTACGTGTGCGAGGGTCATCCATAGCTTTAGTAATTGCAGCATATGCTTGCTTATACTTACCTTGATAGTAATACGCTTCAGCTAAATCTGAATAAATAGTACCTTTTTTGTCAGAGCCAAGCTCTAATGCTTTGTTCAAACGAACAACAGCAGCACTGAATTTCTCAGATTGTAAAAGTAATGAACCAGCTTTACGGTAAAGTTCAGCGTCGTCATCAAATTTAGCAGCTTCTTCATAGTACTTAGCAGCTTTTTCTAGATCCTTAGAGCGATGATAGTTACTAGCAATCGCGCTAACATTCTGCTTTGTACGTTTTACTTTTTCACTCTTAACGGCCTTTTCTAGCGTTACAGCTGCTCTAAAAGGGATCTCGTTTAGAGAGTAAAAGTTAGATAAGACTTTATACTCAACTTCATTTTCAAAGTAACCGTTCTTGTAAGCAACTTCCATCGTTGCTAAACCTTTTTGATAGTCTTCGGTTTGTAGGTAATATTTACCTAAGCTAACCCAAGCTTTTTTATCATCAGGCCATACACGAACAATCTCTTCGCCAATCTTAACCATGTTTGCATAATCTTTAAGTTCAAAGTATGCACCCAGTTTTAATTGGTAAGGACCTTTATTAGGTTCTTTTTGAAGTTTAATTGCCTTATCAGCTGGTTCAAAAACATCACGAAATTGCTCTAACTGATAGTTAGCTTGGGCAATACGCGTGTAAACCGTAGGATCTTCTTCACCGGTAAAATCCATCCAAGTAACATAAGCTTTTTTGGCTTCTTGATACTTTTCTGTGCCAGCGTATAAATCACCTAACAGCTTTAGAGTTTGTTCTTGATCAGCAAAGTTTAAAACATCAGGGGCAACTGCTTGCTTAGAGTACTTAATCGCTTCGTCATACTTTTCTTTTTGAGCGTACATGCTACCTAAGTAACGATTTACGGTCGCTTTATCAAAGTCATTCGAAGGTTCAATCTCTCTAAGCAAAACAATTGCTTCATCAACTTTTTCTTCGTTGTACAAGTCAAATGCTTTAATTACCTTTTTACCAGTACGCTCGCCCATGATTTTAGTTTTTGCTTTTTTACGCTCTTCAATCTTTGCGTAATCTGGCGCTGCTAAAACAGATGCACTTAAAGTAGCACCCGACACAGACATAAGAATCGCAAGAGCAGTTACTTTAGAAAAATTTCTCATTACTCGCCTCCTTAGTTGCCTTGGTTAAGTTTAAAGTCTAATTGAACTTGTAAACCTGGTTGTTTCTGTGGTTTTCCGTCAATGATCTTAGGACGGTACTTCCACTTACGCAGTGCGCGTTTAGCTTCACGGTCAAAGATACGTTTTGGATCTGCGTCAATTACTTCAACGTCAGTTACTCCACCTAACTCATCAATTGTGAATGAAAGTTGTACCCAACCTTCTTTGCCATCACGTGCTGCTTGCGTTGGATATTTTGGTTCTATACGAACGATAGGTGTCGCATCACCATCTCGTCCAAATGCACCAGGACCACTTAGTCCACCAGCTGAACTACCAACATCAATGCTACCCATGTTAAATGACATAGCACCAGGGTTTGGATTATTATTTTCCGGCTGTGGCGGCTGCGGTTTAGGCGGCTGCTTTGGCGGTGGTGGAGGAGGAGGCGGTACACGCTTCCTCTCCTGCACCTTAGATTCAGGCGGATTCGTCATTATTTCGACTATGATCTGCTCTTTTTGTTCCGTATTACGGTCAGCCCCACCAGAGATGAGGAAGGCCATGAAGTAGAACAAGCCGAAAGTAACTGCCCCACCTGCAATCAGTGAAAACAGAAAACGAATCATTACTGATCTCCAGCTATTGAAATTCTAAGGTTGTCACCCGTCGCTTTAATCTGGTCCATAACTTTAACCACTGTGCCGTGTTTAGCTTCTTTATCAGCTTGTATAATCACAACTTCAGTAGGTTGTTCTGCTAATAAACTTTCGATTTTTGCTGAAATACGTTCAACATCAATTTGTTGTTTATCAACCCAGATTTCGCCGTTACTACGAATAGCAATAAAAATGTTAGCATTTTTTTGCTTAGTAGCTTGGGCAGCTTTTGGTTTATTGACCTCGATACCAGCCTCTTTAACGAACGATGTAGTTACGATAAAGAAAATAAGCATGATAAATACGATGTCAAGCATTGGCGTCATATCAACCGCTGCTTCTTCTTCTTCACGAAAACGTTGTTTACGTGCCATATTTAATTCTCTCTCTAGTGATGAGGCATACTATCAATAAGTTTGGCTTTCACCATTTTAGCTTTTGTCTCAAGACGTGAGCTAAAAAATACTCCAGATAGTGCCGCAACCATTCCAGCCATTGTTGGGATTGTTGCCATTGAAATACCTGATGCCATTAAGCGTGCATTACCCGTACCCTGGTTGGCCATGGTTTCAAAAACCGAGATCATACCAGTAACAGTACCAAGTAAGCCTATTAAAGGACAAACAGCTACTAATGTCTTAATCAACAACATACGCTGATCTAATTTTTCAGACGCTTCAGAAATCCATGCTTCACGGATTCTGTGTGCGTACCAAGACGTAGTGTCTTGGCGGGCATCCCACTTTGCTACAATTTCTTTCGCTGTGCGAGGAAACTCTGCAAGTAGAAACCAATAGCGCTCAATCATTAAAACCCACATCAGAAAGAGTGCTATCGCGACCACGTATAAAACCTGGCCGCCTGTGCCAACAAAATCCCTGATAGATTCCCATATCTCCATCAGGACTAGCATTAGGCTTTCTCCTTCTCCGCGTGAGTAGCAACGATACCCGCGCTTTGCTCATCAAGGATGTGTAATACCGACTTACTACGACCAGCTACAAGAGCATGAAGTAGAATTAGTGGTAATGCAGCAATTAGACCTAGCGCTGTAGTTACAAGTGCTAGAGAGATGTTACCTGCCATGATCTTCGGATCACCCGTACCGAACAATGTGATTGTTTGGAACGTTAAGATCATACCGATTACTGTACCTAGTAGACCTAGTAACGGTGCGATTGCAGCAAGAATCTTAATTATGTTGATACCAGCTTCGATGCGCGGCGTTTCACGTAGAATCGCTTCATCAAGTTTAAGCTCAAGGTTTTCAACATCTTGGTTCTTGTTGTCATGGTACACTTTAAGAATACGACCCAGTGGGTTATTTGTATTCGGTGTAGCAACATTTTTAAGCTGGCTCTTAATCTTACTAGTAGTAAGTGTAAGGTCAACAAAGCGAATTAGAGTAATTAGCATACCTAAAGCTAGTAAAGCTGTAATGATATAACCAACTACGCCACCTTGATGGAAGTATTCCATAAGTGTCGCTTTTTGAGTGTTGATACGTAGGATAGCACCACGAGTCGGATCGATATAAACACCAGCGTAGTTATCTGGTGATGTATTTTCAAGATCAGTGATACCGTCTAAAATATAGCTATCAGGCTGTTTACCTAGAGGCTGAATAGACTTAGTTTCTGGTGAATAAATTAAGTAACCATCGTCTGTAACTAAGTTAAAGTTACCGATACGCGTTACTTTCTTCATTGACGGGTTACCGTCAAGACCAGCAACTTCAGTTTCAAAAGTTGAAACTTTAGCTGATTCAGTCATTTCTGTTTGAAGTGAAATCCAAAGTTCTTCAAGTTCACGAACAGTTGGAAGTTCTTTAGCAGCAGCTAATGAACGTAAGATTTCTGCACGGCCAGGTTTCTCAGCACTAACTAGTGATGCTTCGATAGAACCGATAGCGTCTTGAGCTGCACGACGTACAACACCAAACATCTCACCCAAAGTACCTTGAGCACTTTGAAGAGCTGCTTCTTTTTCAGCTAACGTGTTTTCATTTTGTGCATATTGCTTAGTTAAGCTTTCACCACGAGACTTCTCAGAAGCAAGTTGGCTTTTAGCTTTATTAAGTAAAGATTGCTTGTCAGCACGATCTGATAAGAACTCTTGTTCACGTTTCTTATCGATTTTACCTTCAGAGATACGCTCTTGCTTTACTTGCTCAAGTATTTTATCTAGAGCTCCAGTATTTGCATGTGCATTTAACGCGGTACCTGCAGAAACAGTTAGTACTGCGGCAACAGCAAAACCTTTAAATAGTTTCTTCATTATTGATTACTCCGCGCCAAAGATAGGTAGTTTAACAAGTTCTAATGTCGCTTGCTTACGCGCCATACGAATAACTTCTTTAACAGGTTTTAGGTATTCTTCACCTAATTTTTTCCACTGTTTAGTGTTGTTATCCCACACCCAAGCATGTTTCAAGTCAAAAGACTGAGCAACGTAAGTAATACGACCTAACTGACCGATATCAACGTTAATACTTTTGCCATCAACTTCTAGTGTACCTTGTGAAGCAGATACAAGTGAGCTGTATGCTGTTTCAATAGTGTAAGCTTCAAGTACTTGACGGAATTTTTCAGACGTCGTTACAGACGCAGAAACCATGATTTCACGTAGTCTTTCAACACGTCCTAAACGCGTCTCTAGATTAAATGGAACGTCCGCTTTGATGAATTGCTCAAGCGTATCGATCATGCGATACATCAAAGGCACAACGTTTTGTTTCGTGTTATCAATCGTAGCGATTTGACGATCAAACGATTCAATAGACGCGTTTTGGCTATCAACCAAGCGCGACACGTGATCGTTATACACTTTCATAAGTTCAGTCTCATCAACAACGCTACGGTACTCAGCGATTAGCTCCTGAGTTTGACCATATACATTGTCAATTTTAGTTTGAGACTTAACCGCAGCCTTTTGAATTTGTTGACCTGCTTTTTGCACGTCATTCAAAGGATCTGCAATCACATTGCTGCTTGCAAATGCAAATGCGCCAACCAACGCAGTTGCTACAAGACTCTTTCTGATTTTAACAGACATAGTTCCCAACCAATTAAGTAATGTTACTTTTATAATTTAATTATCCTCCGAAGAGAACAACCCTGATATCTTTTAATAGATATCAACCTTCCAATAATGCTAAATGCAATTAGCGCTGTCAACTTGATGTTTACTAATCTCTGCAAATAAATAGCTAAGTTAATGCTTAAACAAAAGTACTAGCACACAACTGTTAACATTATTGCAACTAAGCTTTTGCTTAATATTTCGATTAAAGCCTTTTGAGGGGTGTATTTATTCGCATTGTACTGACATAAAACAACATTATTGCAACATTTAGCCAAAGCTGAATTCGCACTGAAAAAAAACAAAAAAAAATATAGATAGATATAACAAAAGTTATT
Organism: Pseudoalteromonas sp. SWYJZ12; assembly: GCF_015864395.1. Classification (NCBI taxonomy): domain Bacteria; kingdom Pseudomonadati; phylum Pseudomonadota; class Gammaproteobacteria; order Alteromonadales; family Pseudoalteromonadaceae; genus Pseudoalteromonas; species Pseudoalteromonas sp. SWYJZ12. Next base: position 29,322 of record NZ_JADYXH010000002.1, on the reverse strand, counting down.
TTTTAAACGATTTCAGCACATTTTATCTCCCCAATAACACTTCATCTGAAAAAACAAACCATTTGTCGCACAAAAAAACAACACTGGATAATCTCTAATACCGCCCACCTTGCTTTATGCACGCAATACCTAAAGCCATTTATAAAACGTGTTTCCCATAAATAGTAATAATAAGTTTCTTTTAGCAAGGCCTGAAATAGCCAAATAGCTTTCGATAATTAGACGAGTTACATTTACCGCTTTAGAGTGCTCATTAATACTATTTAACAGTTAAATTTATTTAGTAACAAAGTTAATCACAAAAAGTTGCTCAACTTTAATAATAATGGACTATAAATGATGCCTAACGCTTCCATAATAAGCTATCAGAGGCCTATAGAGGTTCCCTTGCCCATTTATAGTTAAAGTACAAAACTTCAACCTGATTGCACTAGCAAGACTTACACTAAAATTTACACAGATTGTTATTTGGCATCATTTTTATGTATATAAGTATCGGATCAGTTGGATAAATTGTAAGGGATGTTTTAAATGCGATAGAAAGTGGTTCGATTGTATAAGTTATTCAGATAATTGAATTTTAGGTTTGTATTAAAATAGAAGATTTAAGAATATATGAAATTTGTGTTCAAGGATTTAAAAAGAAGGATTTTATTAATTATGTACATAGAGAGGAATTATGGTGAAACAGAGACCTGCTTCACCAAGATGAACTAGAGTTCACATAATAAATTATGCTGCTTCTACGTTCTCAGCTTCAGGGCCTTTTTGACCTTGTTTGATGCTGAATGTCACTGCTTGACCTTCGCTAAGAGTGCGAAAACCAGAACCAGTGATTGCGCTGAAATGTACAAACACGTCAGGACCATTTTCTTGTTCAATGAAACCAAAGCCTTTAGCTTCGTTGAAAAACTTTACTTTACCAGTAACCGACATACTAAATTTTCCTGTAAGTCAATAATTAAAATTCAGCCATATTATTATGGCAATATCCTCCCTGAGTCAATGCTCAAAAATATGGAGGTACAGTACAGGAACAAGTAATAACCTAACCGGTAACCTTAAACGCAGCACAATATCCGTAAATTCAATACATAAAAACTCAAAGCAAGGTAAGATTAACACATTATATTTTTTTTCGCTCTATTAATTGGGAATTATTTATTAAAAATATAAATTTGTTTTAAATCGCCTTTAACTGACTAATTTCCAAGCAAAAACTATAAAGTATTATTGTAATATATATTGCTATAAACGCGTATAAAAGCCCTCTACGACAACAATACTGTCAAACAACGCTTCAATAACATCAAAAATACAAACAAAAAAGCCGCTTTAAAAATTAAGCGGCTTTTGGTTTAAATATAAAATATTAACTATTTAACAGACCAATCAATAGTATCTTCTGCTTTTATAGGCACAACTTCAGAGTCGCCTAGGGTATAACTTGCAGGTACGTCCCATGGTTTTCTTTGTAATGTTATTGTATCGGCATTACGCGGCAACTCATAAAAGTCAGGACCAAAGTGGCTTGCAAATCCTTCAAGCATGTCCAAAGCTCCAGCGTCTTCGAATGCTTCAGCGTATAACTCAATAGCGGCATGAGCCGTATATGCACCAGCACAACCACAAGCAGCTTCTTTTTTATCTTTGTAATGTGGTGCAGAATCAGTTCCTAAGAAAAACTTTTTATTTCCACTTATAGCTGCGGCCATTAATGCTTGCTGGTGAATGTTACGTTTGAGGATTGGCAAACAGTAATAATGTGGGCGAATTCCACCCGCTAACATATGATTACGATTATAAAGCAAATGATGAGCTGTAATTGTTGCTGCTACATTGCTAGGTGCATTAACTACAAACTCTACTGCATCTTTAGTTGTAATATGCTCTAGTACAATTTTAAGTTCAGGAAAGTCACTTACCACATCCCCTAAAATCGTATCTAAAAATACTTTTTCACGGTCAAAAATATCAATTGATGAATCAGTAACTTCTCCGTGTACTAACAGCAACATACCTACTTCTTGCATTGCTTTTAAAACCGGGTAAATATTTTTGACTGATGTAACACCCGAATCAGAATTGGTTGTAGCGCCAGCAGGATACAACTTTGCAGCTACTATTTTGCCCGTTGCTTTTGCTTTCTTTATTTCATCTGGTGTCGTTTTATCAGTGAGGTAAAGTACCATTAAAGGCTCAAAGGCACCTTGTGGGCCTGCTGCCATAATACGTTCTCGATAGGAAAGAGCGGTATCAGTACATGTTGCCGGCGGAACAAGGTTTGGCATAATAATAGCGCGACCCATGTATCTACTAATGTCTCGTACAGTATCCTTTAGCTGGTCGCCATCACGTAAATGTACATGCCAGTCATCTGGGCGAGTGATAGTAAGGGTTGTTACAGAGTTTGTATTATTGCTTGTCATTACTTTGTTCCAAGGCTGAATTTATTCGATCATAGGCATATGATGTTTTCGAGTAAAGATTTTATTAAAAATAATGCATATGTTGATGACATTACCGAGTTGTGTAATTAAAGCTTAATACTCCAATTCAATTGGGATTAGCCATTGTTATTACTTACAATTAATTAAAGCCATTCGTCATAATAATTTACAGCCAATTAAAACCACTCATCGCTTTATTTTGTACAAAATCCAAGATTAGGTTAACTTAGCTACGTATTTAAAAATAAAAAGAATAATATAAATTGCCTATGTCTTACAAAAATGATGCCTCAAGAGCACTTGAAATAAAAACTGATCAACTGAGTATTATCAATCAGTTCTCATCTAGCTTATTACAACTCGATACACTAGAAGAGTTATTTGAGTATGTTACAACGCATGTTGTAAACCGTTTAGGATTTGTTGATTGCGTTATTTACCTTGCCGATAACAATGCTTATACATTAAATCAAGTTGCCTCGATGGGTATTGCTCACGCCCGTGATAAATATCAAGCCGAACGTAAAGTAATACGTTTTAGTGAAGGAATTACTGGGGCTGTAGCCACAACTGGTAAAGCCGTAGTTATCGATGATGTAACAAAAGATAGCCGTTATATCGCAGATGAGCGCCCTGCCCAATCAGAACTATGCGTCCCTCTTATATATAAAGAACAAGTTTTAGGTGTTATTGATTGTGAGCATCCTATTAAAGGCTACTTTACAAACGCACACCTTGAAATTCTTACAACAGTTGCCCACTTACTCAGTGCTAAAATTAACCAGGTAAATACGGTAAATAACTTACAAAAAACAGTTGAGCAACTTAACAACGCACAGAAATTAGAAAATAGCTTATTACAAATAGCTAACCTAACCTACAAAGCTAACGACTTAGATACCTTCTTTGAAGCTTTGCATTCAATTATTAATAACTTACTTCGTGCTGATAACTTTTTTATCGCTTTATATGACAAAAAAGTAGATATACTTGACCTTGTTTATATAGTTGAAGAAGGCATAAACACCAAAACACATCAAAAAATATCTAAAGAACAGCTAAAAGACACTGCTTCATATTACCTACTGCAAACAGAGCAAACCTTATTACTCAATAAAGATGCCTTTCAAAGTCATATTGATAACGGTGATTTTAAGATGGTAGGGAGGCAATCAGAGTCTTGGTTGGGTGTTCCATTTAAAACAAGTGATCGTATAAGCGGTGTTATTGTTGTACAAAGCTACGATAAAACACTGCAATACAACGAACACGACAGCGCTCTTCTAACTTACGTAAGTCGCCAAATAAGTATGGCAATTGATAGACAACTAGCCCGACAAGAGCTCGAACATAAAGCATTGCATGACGAGCTTACCGGCCTTGCTAACCGCTCATTACTCATTGAGAGAATAAAGCATGCTATTTTACGTTTAACGCGTGCTAAAAAAAGTACTAGCCATGCCCTGCTGTATCTAGATTTTGACCGTTTTAAAAGTATTAATGATTCGCTGGGGCATGAGGTCGGAGACCATTTTCTTATAAAAATATGCGACTTAATTAAAAGTACAGTACGAAGCACAGATACATTTGCTCGTTTAGGCGGTGATGAGTTTGCTATTTTCATGGAAAATATCACACATAAAAACCAAGTTAATGAAGCTTTAAACAGAATTAAAAGCGCATTATCAAAACCTCTAAATGTAGATAGCCACTTACTTCAAGCTTCTACTAGTATTGGTATTGCCTATACCGACAACATAAACGATAAAGCTTATATATTACTGCAACAAGCTGATGCTGCTATGTATGAAGCAAAATCCACCGGGCGTGGACAAGTTAAGTTTTTTAATAACACGATGCGTAAAAAACTTAAAACCCATGCCGATATCGAAAACGACTTGCAACACGGTATAGAACACAACGAATTTGAACTCTATTTTCAGCCAATTTTTACAATTACCACAAGTGAAGTTGTCGGATTTGAAGCACTTGTGCGCTGGCATCATCCAAAAAAAGGATTTGTACCACCTAATGACTTTATACCGATAGCTGAAACTACAGGGCAAATTATAAATCTTGATTTACATTTACTTGATTTAGCCGCTCAGCAGATTTCTAATTGGCACCAGCAAGGTCATCGCTTTTTGAAAGTAACGGTTAATGTATCGTCACGACATTTTGCAAGCCTCGATTTTGTAGCGCAAATACATTCTATTTATAATAAATACCAATTACCTCTGGGTTCTTTATGTTTAGAAATTACCGAATCAGGCTTAATAGAAAATCTAGAACTCGCCACTCAAATAATAGAAGGTCTTTCACCTTTAAAAGTAAAATTGTGCCTTGACGATTTTGGAACGGGTTATTCAGCACTGGGCTACTTGCACCAACTGCCTATTCATATTTTAAAAATAGATAAAAGCTTTATTGACCACCTACAAGATTCCACCAACCCACTTGTTGAAGCCATTTTATCACTTGCGCAATCATTAAAACTTGAGGTTGTTGCTGAAGGGATAGAAACACTTGAACAATTAGCCATTTTACAATCGACCGCGTGCGACTATGGCCAAGGTTTTTTAAAGTCAAAACCGGTCGCAGCCAAAGAAGCCATATTACTTATTAATAAGCCTTTATAAAAAGAGCCAGCGAGTTGGTCGCTGGCTTAGGTATTACGTATATACTCATCCATTAACCTAAACTAAAGCTAAAAAGCAAAATGACTTTAGTTTTTAAACCACAACCTAAAGTAACCATTCCCCACCCCACACAGTTATTTATATAGTCAAAATTCACACTGAGGTGAAGCACACCGCAATCGATATACTTAAAATACAACATGAAGCAAACTCATCTAAAACTCATCAAACCAGTTTTTGAATGACTTTTACCGTTACTAATTTTAATATTTTCGCGATTCATAGCAACAAACTGCAATAAATCGCAAACTTTTAGCCATCTAGACGTTGAAACGTTTTTTGTATAGGCGTAGTATGTGGTTAATCTGAGCTGAACTCACTTTTCCCATGAGAATTTTTAAAGATGATTGGTATTAAACATTTAAAAACCATAGCAACCCTAAAAGAAACAGGATCTTTGGTTAATACGGCACGAGAGTTATTTTTGACACAGTCTGCTTTATCTCATCAAATCAAAGATTTAGAGAATAAATTAGATTGCCAATTATTTGAGCGTAAAACTCAACCAGTCCGCTTTACCCCTCAGGGAATGCTATTACTTGAGTTAGCTCACGAAATATTACCAAAAATGGAAGCGACTAAATGCCGTTTGAAAGAAAGCTTAAATCAGCCTATTTCTCAACTGCGTTTAAGTGTGGAATGCCATGCATGTTTTCATTGGTTATTGCCTACTATTAAAGAATTTAATAACTTTTGGCCTGATATAAAAATTGATTACGAGCGCGGCTTTAGTTACGACGCTATTCCTGACTTACTAAGCGATGAGCTCGATTTAGTTTTAACATCTGACATACGTGAACCCGACACATTAGAATACGCGCACTTATTTGATTTTAAATTGAAGCTTATTGTGGCACCGGATCATGAACTTGCTAAAAAAGCGTATGTAACAGCGCTTGATTTAAAAAACGAAACTATTATTTCATACCCTATCCCGCGTGAACGCCAAGATATATTTAAGCATTTCATTCAAAATGCACGTTTTGACGGTACGTTAAAAACGGTTGACCAAGGATTACTTATTTTTCAACTAGTAAGTGCCGGCATGGGCGTTGCCGCTTTACCTGATTGGCTAGTTACACCTTATGAAAGCCAAGGCTTAATTAAATCAATTCCTCTGGGCGCTCTTGGCCTTACTCGTCCTATGTATTTAGCGATGAAAAAAGACATGAAAGATAACCCTGTTTATCGTCACTTTTTAAATACGTGTAAGCTAAATAACGGTCGATAATCATCAATATAATGAGTAATATCGCTGTAATTAACTCTACAGCGATATTACTCTTATGTTTGTTATTAAAAAAATGATTGGTGGCTTACTTATGCCACTGCCTCTATTTGGTTTATTTGCGTGCCTGATGCTCCTACTCGCATTTAAAGGCCGCAAATCAGCTCTCTTCTTATCTACTTTAAGCTTAATTGTATTACTTGCATTGAGCACACCCTTTATCGCCAATTTAATTATCCAAAATAATGAACCTGCGTCGCTTGCATTTAATACCCTAAAGCATCCAAAAATAGAAAAAATAGTTGTACTAGGTTGCGATATAAATCCAAACCCAGCACTCAGTGCTAATAATCAATTAGGTAATTGTGCACTAACGCGCTTAGTAGAAGGTGTAAAGCTAGCAAAGCACTACCCTAATGCAGAGCTTATAGTTTCAGGCGGGGGCTATCAAAATATCACTAATAGCGGGCTTATGTATCAAACGGCAATTAGTTTAGGTGTTAATAAGAGTCGTATATTCCAAAACCCAAAAGCAATGGATACAGGTGAAGAAGCTAAGTTACTGGCATCAAAATTAGTCGACTTTAAGGTTGCACTAGTAACATCTGTACTGCACATGCCACGCGCAAAAGACTTATTTAATGCTCAAGGTATTGAAGTCATAACCGCAGCCACTGATTATCATAATTTTGCTGCACTTCCATGGAGCAAACAGTTTATTCCCAATGCTCATGCCTTACTAGTGGTTACGCAATACAGTCACGAAGTAGTAGGAAACACATGGATAAGTTTGCGCCGCTGGATAGATCCAGAGGCGCTGTAACTCATTTCGTCTAACTAACCTGAACTCTGGATAATAAAATCTATCTCAAGTAGCGTTCAGGTTAACTAATAGATAGCCTAGTTAAACTGGGTTATCTATGTCTATAAATGTCACATCAAAACCATGCTCTTGAGCAAGTAACTCACCCAGAGCTTTTACACCATAGCGCTCTGTTGCATGATGTCCTGCGGCAAAAAAATCAATGTTTTGCTCACGAGAACTATGAATTGTTTGCTCCGATGCCTCACCGGTTAAATAAGCATCAATGCCTTGCTCTGCAGCTAAATCAATATACCCTTGCCCACCACCGGTGCACAGTGCAATGGTTTCAATTTTTGTTGAACGTACTAAGCTTGTGAGCGGGGTTCGATTTAGCACTTTTGCAATTTTATCTGCAAAATCTTCACCACTTAATGGTGTTTTTAAACGCCCTTTCATTGCTACGCTATTTGAAGTTGGCTCTAGCCCTGTTTCAATTTCAATATCCAATAATTTTGCTAGTTGCGCGTTATTGCCAACTGCTGGATGAATATCGAGTGGTAAGTGATAGCCAAATAAATTAATATCGTGTGCTAATAACGCACCTATACGACGCTTTTTCATTCCCGTTATTGGTTGGGATTCCCCTTTCCAAAAAAATCCATGATGAACTAAAATAGCATCTGCTTGTTGCTCAATGGCAGCATCTATTAATGCTTGACTTGCGGTTACGCCCGTCACAATTTTTTTAATTTCGTTTTTACCTTCGACCTGTAAGCCATTTGGGCAAAAATCTTTAATTAATTGAGGTTTTAAAATGTCATTTAGGAGTTGGTTAAATTCTCTACGTTGCATATAACTTACCTTACTTAGCACTAAATTTTGTGCAAATTTTGGCGTTTATAGCCTTAAAATGGAAGGAAAATCGCAAAAAATTGAAAAACCGTTTTAAAATAGGTATAAATACCTCTTCTTTATCTGTGTTCACAACGTATAGGGTCTCTGATGAGCAAACTAGACAAAACAGAAGTGTTATCTGCCTTTGAAGCAGCGTACGAAACTGCCAATGGTAAAAAACCTGAAATCACAACTAAACCTGGTTGGTACAGCATTGATGGCGGTAAAAATTTACGCCTAGCTGACGTAGCAGAGCTTACTAAAAAGTTAAACTCTGGTAAAACAACTAAAACGAAAAAACCAAAAGCAGCTGCGCCTGTTAAAGCACAGAAAAAAGCGCCATTCACTGTTGTTACCGAAAACGAAGAAGGTTACACAGCGGAAGAACTTTGGATTGTAATTTTAGCTCGTAAAGATCATGACTGTCGCTTACCGCGCGGTGTTGTTTAATCAACATTTATGATTTTTAAAAGAAACCGCGTTAAGCGGTTTTTTTATGTGCGCGATTTACCGTGGAAGACAGTAACCACTTTGCAGCAAAGCCACAAATAACAATGAACATCGTCCCGACTAATACTGGCATAATTAAAAAGTCCCAACTTTGTCCAGATACAATAATCAGAATAGGGTTAGCACCCGCCGCAGGGTGCACTGTTTTAGTAAGCATCATGAGTGTAATTGCAAAACCAACGGCTAATGCAATAGATACACTCCCGTCACCAACATAGGTTACAAAAACGATCCCCACAAATGCTGTTAAAAGATGACCAAAAATCACATTTTTTGGTTGTGCTAATGGGCTATTTGGTATGCCAAATACAAGTACTGCCGTTGCGCCAAAAGGTGCCATTAACCACAGTCCATAGCCTCCAATATTATTCAGCCAAGATAAAAAACCCAATACTAGCGCTGAAAAAAAGCCAGCAACACAGGCTAATTTAATATCTTCAATATTCATGCTACATCCTTAAATAAAAGCAGACAGACTTGTCTACCTGGCAATGATAGACAAGTCTGTCTACTTATGTCAAGATACCTTTCAGCTAATATTTAGGGGGTTTTATGAATAAACGAGAGCAAATTATTACAACAGCACTTAATCTCTTTTATAGCAAAGGCTTACATGCTGTGGGTATTAATGAAATTCTAGCCGTTTCAGGTATCGCTAAAAAAACGCTTTATAATCACTTCGCAAGCAAAGATGAGCTAATACTTGCTTGCTTAGCCACACGTGATAAAAATTTTAATAATTGGCTAGAACAAGTCTGTGATAAACAAAGCGCCCTTGACGTTGCGAATGGATTATTTAAAGGTTTAGAGAGCTGGTTTAATAGTGGAGTGCCGGAATTGGGCGATTTTAATGGATGCTTCTTCATAAACGCAGCAGCAGAATATCCACTCGCAGCGCATACTATTGCAATACAGTGTAAGGCACATAAACAAGCTGTATTTAAAATTATATTGAATTCTTTACTTGCCACTCCTCAGCTAAAAAATAATAAAGCTAAAGCCGAAAATGTCGCACAAACATTATTTACTCTAAAGGAAGGGCTTATATGCCAAGCACGTGTCATGCATACTCAACCACTTATTATGCCAAGCACTGCTTTGCTAAAACACATAATACAAAGCTAAAAAAAGCGGCTATGTAGCCGCTTTAAAAAGTTTAAAATAAATTACAGTTCTTCAAAATAAAGTGGTTCGCGCTCTTTTTTACCTACTTCATTCATTGTTTCGGCATTGAATAAGCGACCATTGATCATGGTGTAATCTACTTTATCCGAATCTCGAATGTCTTTAAGCGGATCGCCATCTATAACCATTAAATCAGCCAGTTTGCCCACTTCAAGCGAGCCTACGTTTTTATCAAGCCCTAAATACTTAGCCGGATCGAGTGTTGAAGCACGTATTGCCTCAAGCGTTGTCATTCCGCCTTGTGCAAACATCCACATCTCCCAGTGTGCACCTAAGCCTTCACGCTGACCGTGAGCACCTAAGTTAACTAATACACCTAGGTCTTGCAGCTCAGCAGCAACGCGTGCGTTATTAAAGTGATTATAGTGATGATCGGGCGCTTTAATGCGGCGCATAGAGCGCGGTAATAATTGATTTTTTGGCACAAATTTACTTAAACGCGGATGATTCCACACATCAGTTTTATCGTACCAGTAATTTTCACCCCAAATGCCTCCATAAGCCACTACAAGTGTTGGTGTATACCCAACATCACTTTGCGACCATAACTGCTTTATATCGTCATATATGTGCTCTACAGGGATTGAATGCTCAATACCTGTGTGTCCATCTACAATCATACTTAAGTTATGTTGTAATAATGAGCCACCTTCAGGGACAACCATCATTTCAAGTTCACGACCTGCTTCAATAACTTGTTGGCGCTGCTCTCGGCGTGGCTGGTTATACGATTTAACACTAAACGCCCCTACTTTTTTAAGGCGCTCTAAATGAAATTTAGCATCGTCTAACGAGTCAATATGCGACGTATAACCTGGCATATTTGCGCCATATAAAATAGTACCGGTAGAGAAAATACGCGGGCCAACAATCATGCCTGCCTTTTGCATTTCGCTTGCGGTAAATATTTCAGAGGTATCGTTTGATGGATCGTGAATTGTAGTAACACCTAGCGCTAAACCTGCAAAGTTTTTCCAGTTTTGCTCAGGTATAATTTCGTCACTTGCTTGCGAGCCATGTGCATGAGCATCAACAATACCAGGCATAATAGTTTTACCTGTTACATCAATAACCTCAGCACCTTTAGGAATGCTTATATCGCTGGCTGTACCAATTGCTTTAATATGCTTACCATCAGTGATAATTACACCATTTTCAATAACCTTTTCGCCATCCATAGTTATAATTTTTGCACCAGTGAGCGCAATCATACCTTTAGGCTCTGCCATTTTTTTACTGAAACCGATATTATCGCCACTTTTCACTTTAAAGTCGGCATCTTCGGCTTTGTTAATGGCAAACATCCCCTCAAGGCTTGCATGATAAAGCTCAGGCCCTAATGTCCAATAAAGTTTGTTGCTCTTAGCACTCCAGCTAATGTTTTCACCAGCACGTACCGATAACTGCTCTATTGGAAATTGACTGTCTTTAGGCCCAATATTAGTTGTTTTACCACTTTGTACAAACGGGGTTACAAATACTTTAAATCGCTCAGCAAAAGCGAGGTATTGCCCATCTGGTGATACTCTAAATTCTGTCGCATGCTCTGACTCGTACAGTTTACGAACTTTTTTACTTTCAAGCTCAACTACGCTAAGCGTTGGTTTTGGCCAAGGACTCATTATAAAAACGCGATCGCTTGCATCTCCAAATTGTGGTTGATAACCACTTTTTGAAATAAGCTCACTTTTACCGCCTTTAGCGCTTACGCTATAAACCCCCGGATTAAGTGACCACTTAGGGTTTAAAATACTGCCGCCAGTGGCTTTTCGATAAACAACCGTTTTCCCATCGGGACTAAACGTAGGCTCTACATATTTCCCGGGCTCTTTAGTAATTGTATCGCCACGACCACTGCGCGCAGAAACCACTCTTACAGACCCTTGTTTGTTATCATCCCATGTGGTGTAAACTATTTTTTTACCATCGCGAGAGTACTGTGGAAATAATTCGTAATGATCAGTTTGCTTTGTTAAACGCTTAATTTTACCTGACTCTAAATCACGTTTATAAATATGCCCAAGCGCTTCAAAAATTGCAGTTTCGCCATCTGGGCTTACTTGCACATTACGCAGCATTTTTACATCAAACTCATCAGTATCTAAGTTTTGTGTAAAGCGCACCGCTTTTTGAATTTTTTTACTTGTTTGCACTTTAAAAGGTATGGTTTTAACAGATTTGTCTGCAACATCTAGCTTGTGAATTGTGCCACCAGCCCAAAATACCAGTTCTTCATTATCGGGTGTCCATGCAATGGTTGGGTATACACCATGAATAGCCCAGGTTTCTTGCATATCTCGCTCAAGCTTATCGTAAAGCTTAGTGTGCTCACCGCTGGTTAAGTCATATAAATAAAGACTAGTTTGAAAATCATCACGCTTTATATAAGCAAGCTTTTTACCATCTGGTGATGGTGTAGGCCTAATGGCACCGCCCATCGTATCGATTATGGTTTCAATTTCACCCGTTTCACGGTCGTAGCGCTTAATTTTATAAATGCCCGCTACAGAATCCTTTGAATAATGAAAGGTTTTACCGGGTGTTGCATCATGCGAAAAGTATACATAACGACCATCAGGTGAAAACATTGGCTCACCTAAATCTTTTTGATCGTTCTCGCGTTTTGTAAGCTGCACACCCTTGCCACCCGCTTTATGATACAACCACACTTCACCGGCACCTAATGAGCGGCTAGCTGTAAAGTGTTTACGCGCAACTAAGTAGTCGCCATCAGGACTCCATGCAGGACTATTTAGTAATCTAAAGGTTTCATCGGTAACAGCGTGTTGGTTTTCGCCATTTAAGTCCATTATCCAAATGTTATCGCCACCACCTTGGTCGGAGGTAAACGCAATACTTTTGCCGTTAGGACTAAAGCGTGGTTGCATTTGCCATGCAATATCAGAGGTGAGCTTTGTAGCTGTACCACCACTCATTGGCATAGTGTAAATATCGCCAAGTAAGTCAAACACCACGGTTTTACCATCAGGGCTAATATCTATATTCATCCATGTGCCCTGATCAACGCTAATTGCAGCGTCAACAAATTGCCCCTTAGGTGAATCTACTTGCCATTTTTGTTCGTCTTTTTCAGCGGCATTTACCTGCCCTATCGCTAATGACACCGACAGCGCCAATACTGTATGAAGCATTTTTTTCATGCGTTTCTCGCTTGTTATTGTTGCAGTAAAAACTATTTCACATGATTGCAACAAAAACAAACGCAACTTGCCAGCGTTATATGATAAAGCGCGGTTTATGTAGGTTTAATGCCAAACAATAGGGTCAAATTGATAGTAATTAACTAGCATACTGTAAATTTCAGGATCGTATCGGCGAAGCTCTGCGGGTTTTTCGAGGAAGGTTTCGGTGAGTACAGCAAAAAACTCAGCTTCGTTAGTCGCACCATAGCTGTGAATAACATGCGGCATGCTATAGGCAACATGGCTTTTTAACTGGGTGAAGGCACGGCTAAATACTCGGCCCCACTCTTTGTAATCTGCTGAGCTTTTTAAAATGGGTGTGCCCGTTGTTTTACCTGTTTCTTGATCGAGTTGATGCGCAAACTCATGAAATACCAGGTTATGTCCATCACTTGGTAAACGATTACCCTCAAGTACATCATGCCAGCTTAAAACGAGTGTGCCGCCAGGCCATGACTCGCCTAGTCTTACCGTATTATGGTAACTCACAAGTCCTGCACTATCGCGAGTTGATTGCGGAGCATAATAAGCACTTGGATATAATAAAATTTCTTTTACATTTCTATATAACGGCCACGGTTTATTAAGTACTAATACACACGCATCGGCGGCAACAATTAACTTCATTGCAGACGTTAGCCTTAAGCCATCACAACCGACAAAGCGTTTTTCGTTTAAAAACCACGTAATGTGTCGCTCTAATTTTTCTCTGTCGGCGTCAGTCATTTTTTTATAGATGGGCATGCAACGCAGTAAAATATCTTTTTGCTGCGAATTTAAAGCAAAGTCTTTATATTTACTGCGCCATAATCGGTTTTGAATTGATGGCCAACGCCAGAAAATCACCACAAAAAGAATTAAAACAACAATTAACAGTCCATTTATCATGGGGATTTCCTGAGCTAAGGTATGGTATATAAATATGTCCAGCAGACGTGTTTTTCAAGCATACAAGGTTATGTATTTGAATATAAAGTAATTCACATCGCATTGCTTATAGATTACTTATAAATTGTTTACTGCTTTGCACTGCCGTTACTGATGTGTTTAAAGTTAACCTTTGCAAAAAGTGTCAAATGTACCCTGCAATGTGTTTATAAATTTCGCTACGTGCAAACCATCCATTAATGAATGGTGTACATCGATAGCTAAAGGCATTGTGCCTGTGTGTTTATCAAACTGACCAAATACAAATTTAGGAATGCCTAAACTCTGCCCTTCACTAAATGCATGCGAAAACGCACTAAAATTCAGCCACGGCAAAACAGATATATGAATTAAATCTGCCTGCCCTTCTGTTTGGGCAAATGCATCAGAAAATAACGGCTGTAATTTCGCTTTTTTGCTTACGTCACTTGCATGATTTGCAAACTCTTTAAACTCGCCTGTGCTGTTAAAATAACTAAAAACAAACGTATCGTTTTCAGACAACTCAACCACACTTGCGCGAACACTATTAAGTAACCATGGTTGATTATCTATTATACGTAGCATTATTGAATCGTACTCATGGCACGCTTTTAAGGTGCAATATACATACGCTTGAAAAAAAGAAAATTGATTGTTTTTGCAATAGTCGTAAAGTGCTTGAGCATCTAAACGCACACACACATTAAAGTAAGGCTGAGAAAAGTGTTTAAATAATTCAAAGTGTTGCTTTCTAGGCCAATTATCTAAATCGATAGGCTGCATGAGAGAAGTTGAGGGAGTCATAATTTGCCGCACAAAATTAAAAATAAAGTGTACCGCTGTTCAGTAATAATTGCATTAACTTACAGATAAACAAAAGGTGTGCAATTGCACACCCTTATATAAATTAGAACTTAGATCACAGACCGTTTTTAATGATCTCTTGGGCTAATTCGTCAGCAATTAAATGCGTTGATTTTTGCTCTTTTTCGCTGCGAGCAAAAATTTCAGTTAACGTATTAAAAATACCTTCAACATGTTTATTAGACGCTGCTGCACTGTAACCATCTGGCGCTGTTTCATAATAAACATTAATAATACCACCGGCGTTAATTACGTAATCTGGTGCATATAAAATGCCTTTTTCACGAATAACTTCACCGTGGCGAGATTCTGCCAGCTGATTGTTAGCACAGCCTGCAATAATAGTCGCTTTTAAACGCGGTATCGTTAAATCGTTAACGGTTGCACCTAATGCACAAGGTGCATAAACATCAACATCTAAGTCGTAAATGTCATCAATGCCAACCGCAGTCGCGCCAAAATCATTAACTACGCGATCAATTGCAACTTGGTTAATGTCAGTTACAAACAACTCAGCGCCCGCATCGGCTAAATGCTTACATAAACCATATGCAACAGCACCTAAACCTTGAACAGCCACTTTCACACCTGCAAAATCTTGATGACCACGTTGATGCTGTAGCGCTGCTTTAATTCCTAAAAACGTACCGTATGCTGTAAATGGCGATGGGTTACCACTTTTACCTTCAAGACCCAGTACGTAATTAGTTTCTTTATTCATAATAGCTACATCAGCACATGTGATGTTTACATCTTCTGCTGAGTAATAGCTGCCATTTAATCGCTCTAACTGGCGGCCAAATGCACGGAATAATTGCTCAGATTTAATTTCTTTCGCATTACCTATAATTACAGATTTACCGCCACCAAAGGGTAAGCGCGCCACTGCATTTTTATAAGTCATGCCCTTTGATAAACGTAGCACGTCGTAAACAGCATCTTCGTCGTTCGCATAATCCCACATTCTACATCCACCAACTGCAGGACCTAGGTTAGTATTATGTACAGCAATAATTGCTTTTAAACCCGACTCTTCATCAGAACAAAAAACCACTTGTTCATGGTTATCAAATTCAACTCGATTAAACACAGCCACTTAAAATACTCCGAAATAGTTAACCCGTGAGAGGGTATGCGCGCTGGAAATTGCCGAGACTTTATCACTTCATATTCGAGTTCGCTATACTCGCAGAAGATAAAACCAATGAAAACATCAAGCTTAAATTAAATAACCGGATTAAAACTATTGTATAGATAAAAAATTCACAAAATCGTCATTTGTAAGTTTTAAAAGCTATAAATAGAACAACCACATCAACTTACGTTTACGTGAACGTAACAAAGCGATTACGTGTAAAGTTTAATATACAAGTGCTGCTTGCCCGCCACGTATTGCTGCCTATAGGTTTCCAGTAAAAAGCGAGCTTTTTCGCAAACTGGTCAGAGCTGTAAGCTTGATAATGACTCTATTTAAAAAACAAAAAAGCGAGCACTAGGCTCGCTTTTTAAAAACATAACGTACGTTATTTTAGCTTGCTATCAAGCTCTTCAATTTTAGCTTTCCAGATTGCAGGGCCTTGTGTGTGCGCATTAGCACCTTCACTGTCTACTGCAACGGTCACTGGCATATCTTCTACTTCAAATTCGTAAATAGCTTCCATACCTAAATCTTCAAAAGCAACTACGCGTGCTTTTTTAATCGCTTTAGATACTAAGTAAGCTGCGCCGCCTACAGCCATCAAATAAACAGATTTATGCTCTTTAATAGACTCAACAGTTGCAGGGCCACGTTCAGCTTTACCAATCATGCCTACAATGCCTGTTTTTTCTAGCATCATATCGGTAAATTTATCCATGCGAGTTGCCGTTGTAGGGCCAGCAGGACCAACTGCTTCATCGCGTACCGCATCAACAGGACCAACGTAATAAATAAATTTATTATCAAAGTCTACGCCTTTTGGTAAACCTTCACCTGAATTGATCATATCTTGCAGACGTTTATGCGCTGCATCACGACCTGTTAAAATAGTGCCCGAAAGTAAAACAGTTTCGCCCATTTTCCATTCTTGAACATCTTTTTTAGTCAGTGTATTTAAGTCAACACGACGTGTTCCTTCGCCCACTTCAAATGTTACTTGTGGCCAATCTTCTAGCTTAGGTGCTTTTAAATTAGCAGGGCCAGAACCGTCAAGTGTAAAATGTACATGGCGAGTTGCCGCACAATTTGGGATCATTACTACAGGTTTTGAAGCCGCATGCGTTGGTGCTGTTTTAATTTTAACATCAACAACCGTTGTTAAACCGCCTAAGCCTTGTGCGCCAATACCTAATTTATTAGCACGGTCAAAAATTTCTAAACGTAGCTTTTCTTCAGTCGTTTCTGCGCCGCGTTCCATTAGTTCATGGATATCAACCGGGTCCATTAACGACTCTTTAGCCATTACTGCCGCTTTTTCAGCCGTACCACCAATACCTATTCCTAGCATGCCTGGCGGACACCAACCAGCACCCATTGTTGGTAGTGTTTTTTCTACCCATTCAGCAACATCATCTGACGGGTTTAACATAACCATTTTACTTTTGTTTTCAGAGCCGCCGCCTTTAGCCGCAACCATTACTTCTACTTTACCGCCCGCTACTAAATCAATATGCACAACCGAAGGCGTATTATCTTTCGTGTTTTTACGCGTGCCAGCAGGGTCTGCAACAATAGATGCACGTAAAGGGTTATCTGGATTCAAATATGCACGACGAGTACCTTCATCAACCATTTGTTGAACGGTTAAATCTGTTTTATCCCACTTAACATCCATACCTACTTTAACAAAACAGGTAATAATACCGGTATCTTGGCAAAGTGGACGCTTGCCTTCAGCCGACATGCGTGAGTTAATTAAAATTTGTGCAATGGCGTCTTTAGCCGCTTTACTTTGTTCTTTGTTGTAAGCTTTTTCGAGAGCTTGAACAAAATCGAGTGGGTGATAGAACGAAATATATTGCAATGCATCTTCAATGCTATCAATAAAGTCTTGCTGACAAATTGTACTCATAGTGGTTCCTTAAGTTACCGTTACGCGTTGTCGCGTAATCTAAATCAAACCGGTGACGGTGGTTTGCACTGTTTTTTACAGCTTAGTGCTGCCAAAAAATTTGACTTATGATACCCTCCCAGCCCGTTTCGAGCCAGTTCTTAAAGGGGCAGTAAATGCTAAACAATAAAAAAAATTGTATTAAATTAGGCATAACACAAAACTGCATTGACGTTTTTGCGCATTTTTCACATTTGCCTTATGCAATTCTATTAGATTCTGCAAATAGTAATCATATAAACAGCCGTTTTGATATTGTTGCCATTGAGCCGCAAAGTACCCTTGAAGTAAAAAATAATAAAAGCTTTTTAAATAATATAGAAAGTAGTGATAACTGCTTTGAAATTATGAATAATGAGCTTTCGCATCTTGATAAAACAAAAGCCGATTACGATTTACCCTTTAACGGCGGCTGGCTTGGCTACTTTGGCTACGACCTAGGCCGTACAATTGAAAACATCCCCACTCGTGCTATCGAAGATATTAATCTTCCCCAAATGGCTATTGGCCTTTACTTAGATGCCCTTATTTACGACAAGCAGCAACAAAGCTGGTTTTATGTATCGCAGCCAAACACCGATCGATTAGCGCTTTATGAGCAATACTTAAATACACACCCTAACTCCCAAGTTAATACGCAGTCCTTTGCCCTAAACAGCGACTGGCAATCAAATATGAGCGAAACGGAATACGCTGCAAAGTTTGCCCAAATTGAGGAGTATTTAAAAAGTGGCGATTGTTACCAAATTAATTTAGCGCAGCGCTTTAACGCTCAGTTTGAAGGCTCCCCTTGGGCAGCTTATATTAAACTGCGTGAGGCAAATAAAGCGCCGTTTTCAAGCTTTATAAATCACCCTCAAGGGGCTATTTTATCAATTTCCCCTGAGCGCTTTATATCTGTAAATAATAACGTTGTAGAAACCAAGCCAATTAAAGGCACACTGCCGCGAAAAGCAGATGCACTAGAGGATCAACGCCAAGCGCAAATACTCGCAGCATCAGCTAAAGATCGCGCTGAAAATGTAATGATTGTTGATTTACTGCGTAACGACTTAGGCAAAGTAGCAAAACCAGGCAGCGTTCACGTCCCTTCCCTTTTTGCTATTGAAAGCTTTCCGGCAGTGCATCATTTAGTAAGCACGGTAACCTCAGAACTTGATGAAGGTAAAACAGCGGTCGATCAGCTAAAAGCGGCTTTCCCGGGTGGCTCAATCACCGGTGCGCCCAAAATTAGAGCTATGGAAATAATTGAAGAACTAGAGCCGCATCGCCGCAGCATTTATTGTGGCTCAATTGGTTATTTAAGTGCGTGTGGAAATATGGATACGAGTATCACTATTCGCACCTTGGTGTGCCACAAAGCGCAAATTTACTGCTGGGCAGGCGGCGGAATAGTCGCTGATTCTAAAGTCGAATTGGAATATCAAGAAACTTACGATAAAGTAAATAAAATCCTCCCTTTATTAAAACAGTAGGTCGTTTTGAATAGTGAACACATTATGGCGCGGTTTCTGTTAAGCCCTACAGCTGCGCCAAATCAGTTAAAAGACACACGTAAAAAACGCGCTAGCGCTGTTATGCTGCCAATTATTGATATAGATAACCATGCACATATTTTACTGTGTAAACGCCCTACTTATTTACACCATCACCCTGGGGAGATTTGTTTGCCCGGAGGCAAGTTTGAAGTAAGCGACATTACCCTTCGCACCACAGCACTTCGCGAACTAAAAGAAGAGCTAAATATTGCCCAAAGCAACGTTAATGTATTAGGTCACTTACCTGAGTATTCAACCTTAACGGGTTTTAGTATTAGCCCCTATGTGGGTTTACTCAAAAAAAACACCACCTGGGAAAATGACTATAATGAAGTACAAGCGAGCTTTTTGCTCTCTGTTACTGAATTAAATAACGAAGCTAACTGGCAACCCTTACCTTTTCAACGATTTGGGAAAACGATTATTTTGCAAGGTTTTAAAACGCCGCATGGTTTACTTTGGGGTGCGACGGCAAGCATTATAAAAAACTTTACAAAACAACTCGCCTTACCAGTTTAAATCTTCGTTATTAGTAGTTACACAATCACAATTCCACGTTATCATGCTCGACCGTTCAAAGAGCAGCTTCGTGCTGATAAAACAAAGTAGAGACACACATTATGATCAGTGCATTTGATATGTTTAGCATTGGTATTGGCCCTTCGTCATCACACACCGTTGGCCCAATGCGCGCATCACGCTTATTTGTTAATGACCTACAAGAACAACAATTATTAGCAAATGTTACCGATATTAAAGTAGAGCTTTATGGCTCTTTGGGTCAAACAGGTGTTGGCCATGGCTCGGGTAAAGCCGTAATTCTTGGTTTAGCCGGTTACGATCCTGAAACAATTGATGCCGATTTAGTCGACGACATTTTAGCAACCATCGAAAAAGATCAGGTTATTTATCTAAACAAAACACACAAAGCTAAGTTTCCAAAACAAGGTGCTATTGTTTTTCATCGTCGTAAAACACTGCCTAAGCATTCTAATGCAATGGAAATTATCGCCTCAAACAACGGCGAAAAAGTTTACAGCAAAGTATATTACTCTATTGGCGGTGGCTTCATTGTTACCGACGAAGAGTTTGAAAACGAAAAACAGGCGGCCCTCGATATTAGAGAAGAAAATCCAGCCCCTTTCCCATTTGGTAGCGCAAAAGAACTACTAGAGATGTGTAAAGAGTCTGGGTTTAGTGTTTCTACCTTGATGATGAAAAACGAAAAAACACTGCGCACTGAAGACGAAATAAAAGATACATTGTTCCATATTTGGAAAGTAATGATGGCTTGTATTGACCGTGGTATGCGCACCGAAGGTATTTTACCTGGCGGCTTAAAAGTAAAACGCCGTGCGCCCAGCTTATACTTAAAACTAAATATAGAGGTCAGTAACGACCCGCTTCGTGCAATGGACTGGGTTGATTTATTTGCCCTTGCCGTAAACGAAGAAAACGCTGCAGGTGGCCGTGTAGTTACCGCCCCAACTAATGGTGCTGCGGGTATTTTACCGGCTGTCCTTATGTACTATCACACATTTGTAAAAGAAGTAGACCGCGATATAGCCACGCGTTATTTATTAACCGCTGCTGCTATTGGTATTTTATATAAAAAGAATGCCTCTATATCGGGTGCCGAAGTAGGTTGCCAAGGTGAAGTCGGCGTTGCGTGCTCTATGGCTGCAGGCGCATTAACAGAAATTGTTGGTGGCAATGTTGTCCAAGTAGAAAACGCAGCAGAAATTGGTATGGAACATAATTTAGGCCTGACGTGCGACCCTGTTGGTGGCTTAGTACAAGTACCGTGTATTGAACGTAATGCAATGGGCGCTATTAAAGCAATTAACGCTTCACGTTTAGCTATACGTGGCAGTGGCGAGCAAAAGGTATCGCTTGATAAAGTGATTAAAACCATGCTTGAAACTGGTAACGATATGAAAACTAAATATAAAGAAACCGCTCGCGGTGGATTGGCTGTTAATATTATCGAATGTTAATCAGCTCGCTATAAAAAGAAAAAGCCGCCTATTTTTAAAATAGGCGGCTTTTTTATTATTCGTTTAATGTAGTGACATTATTTAACGGGTAACTCTATATCTGCAAATAACTTATCTACGTCATCTTGGTTACGCAATAAGCTTGCTCGCTCTACTCGCTCTTTAGTTAAGTGCGGTGCAAAACGTTCGATAAAATCATACATATAAGTACGCAAAAAGCTGCCCTTTCTAAAACCAATTTTGGTCGTACTAGCTTCAAATAAGTGGCTTGCATCAATACACACTAAATCGGTATCACTCACTTGATCTATGGCCATTGAAGCAACAACACCAACGCCTAAACCCAGTCGTACGTATGTTTTTATAACATCAGCATCGGTTGCGGTAAATACAATGTGTGGTTCAAGCCCGTGTGCGCTAAACGCTTTATCTAACTCTGAACGGCCCGTAAAACCAAATACATATGTAATGAGTGGATATTGAGCAATATCAGCCACAGTTAAACTATTTGCCTTTTTAGCCAACGGATGGTCTTTAGCGACAACAATACTGCGATTCCAATGGTAGCAAGGCAGCATAACTAAATCTGAATACAAATGCAGTGCTTCTGTTGCAATAGCAAAATCAGCATCACCGCGTGCTGCAGCATCCGATATTTGCTGTGGAGTACCTTGGTGCATATGAAGCGATACCGCAGGGTATTTTTTCATAAACCCTTGAATTACGTTAGGCAAAGCATAACGAGCTTGGGTATGTGTTGTAGCAATATTTAACTTACCTTGATCAGGTAGCGTATGCTCATTAGCAACGGCTTTAATACCTTCTACTTTAGAGAGTATTTCACGAGAAATATTAATAATATCTTCGCCGGCACCGGTTACATGCGTTAAATGCTTACCACTGCGACCAAAAATTTGCACACCCAACTCATCTTCTAACATGCGTACTTGTTTAGAAATTCCTGGCTGCGAGGTAAATAAACTCTCAGCAGTCGCTGAAACATTTAATTTATGATTTTGTACTTCTACGATGTATCTGAGTTGTTGTAATTTCATGGCTGCAAATTTTAACGTTATTATTCATATTATTTATAAAGGCAATACCGCTTAAAACCAAGTGTTATTTACGTAAAATAGTACTTTAGGTCTTTAGGTGTGCAATTATCTGATTAGAGTTCAAGGCTAGCATAATAAATATGCTTCAGGTAGCGATGATTATTCAGCTCAAGTTTATAAGTCCTTAGGCTTACTGCAGTTTATAAAGAGCTCAACCTATCAATTTTTTGGTATATTTTTCAAGTTAATCGGCGCAAAGCTACCCTGTTAACGTATATTTAATGTAAGATTAAGTAATTAGGTTATATATCCGAGAATTACACCATGATCGTTTCTATTATAATAGTACTTATAGTTGCATTGATTGTGATTGCACTTTGGGTAAGTGCTGTACAACAACACAAAGAAAAACAAGAAGCGGAACGCCGCAAAGAGCTAACAAAACAAAAAGCTATAATAGAAGAAACAGAAGAAGCACTAATGAATAGTGCCAATATACCTCTTTCTGAAAATATAATCCGTGTATTGCAACGCCGTATTTACGAAGCATTAAACACGATGGTTACTAGTTCGCCAACATCCAAAGCACTCAAAAGCCGCTTAGGTGAGGCTAAAACGCACCTCACCAATGCAGTTCTAGACAACAGCAATGAAGCCCTAACGTTACCCAATAATGACAAACAACTTGTTGGCCTAATTCAAGGCATCAAAAAATTGCGCTCAATTTTACGCTCTGAACATAATAAAGGTCGTATTGATAGCCAAATTTTTGTTTTAGAAGATAAACGCCTCGAAAAACTACAACTACGTATTAATATTGAAAGCCAAATAAAACGGGGCCTATCTGCCCGCTCAGCCAGTATGGTTGGCTCTGCAAGACAGTACTTTGAAAAAGCGCAGGCGACACTCAGTGCAGTCACCTACTCTGATGAATACGTAACTTCAAAACGCTTGGAAGTTGAGGGTTACTTAGAGGCAATTAGTGTTGAACTGAGAGCTTCTAATGCAAGCGCACTTAAAAAGAAAACAGAGGAAGAGCAAGACGACTTAGATATACTGTTTGCTCCTAAAAAGAAATGGTAGTGCTTTTATAAAAGCATTAAAAAAGCCTGCACAAATTAAAATTTGTGCAGGCTTTTTTGTGTTTTTTATTAGCTATTAAGACAAAAATGCAAACTTGAAAACAAACAAGGCTGTTAATATCCAAACACTAATACTGACTTGATCTTGCTTACCGCACAAGACTTTAACCGCCGTATAAGATATAAAACCAAGTGCAATACCGTGCGCAATCGAAAACGTTAATGGTGTCATTAGTAATACCACAGTAACAGGAATTGCATCGGTCATATCATCCCAGTTTACAAACTTTAAATTTTGCAGCATCAGAACAGCGACATATAAAATAGCGCCTGCCGTAGCATAAGCCGGTACCATTTGTGCAAGCGGTGCAAAAAACATCATTAGTAAAAAGCAAATGCCTACAACTACAGCTGTTAAGCCAGTACGTCCGCCAACAGATACACCAGCAACCGATTCTATATACGATGTAGTCGTAGACGTACCTAGCATCGCACCTGCAATTGTTGCTGAGCTGTCAGCACTTAATGCGCGCCCTAAACGAGGCATGTTACCTTTTTCATCAGCTAAACCTGCTTTTTGAGTTACCGCAACTAATGTACCCGAAGTATCAAAAAGATCGACAAACAAGAAAGCAAAAATAACACTCATCATTGA
The DNA here is from genome assembly GCF_015864395.1 of Pseudoalteromonas sp. SWYJZ12. Taxonomy (NCBI): domain Bacteria; kingdom Pseudomonadati; phylum Pseudomonadota; class Gammaproteobacteria; order Alteromonadales; family Pseudoalteromonadaceae; genus Pseudoalteromonas; species Pseudoalteromonas sp. SWYJZ12. Next base: position 5,159 of record NZ_JADYXH010000002.1, on the reverse strand, counting down.
TATATCAAAAGCGGCTGCAAAATCTAGCTGCATAAAAGTAGGCATTATTGATGGTGGCATAGCCATAACACCGTGATATTCAACAAGCCCCAAACTTAAAGCAATGCCAGTCACTAATAAAATACTAATAAGCACGCCACTTTTAAAATCGCGGTATAAAAGCGCTGCAATTACAAAAAAGCTCAATATAGCCAATAACGGTCCTGGAGAAGTAATGTCGCCCAACTGCACTAATGTTGCCGGGCTTGAGACTATAATGCCTGCATTTTTAAGGGCAATTAATGCTAAAAAAGCACCTATACCCGTTGCGATTGCTCGCTTGAGCACCAGAGGTATGGCATTAATAATCCACTCTCTGACTTTAAATAAGCTTAAAAACAAAAATATACAACCCGACATAAATACAGCCCCTAACGCGGCTTGCCAGGTATAACCCATTCCTAATACGACACCATACGTAAAAAAGGCATTTAGTCCCATACCAGGCGCTAATGCTAATGGATAATTAGCCCATAAACCCATTATAAAACAGCCTATTGCAGCTGCTATACATGTCGCTACAAATGCAGCCCCTTGATCCATCCCAGCCTCTGCGAGCATAGCCGGGTTTACAAATACAATGTATACCATAGTTATAAAGGTAGTTAGGCCAGCAACGCATTCGCGTTTAACTGTTGAATTATTTTCGCTCAGTTTAAATAAGGCTTCGAACATAATAAACTTGTGATAGTAAAAAGTGGCGAGATTTTAACATAAAAATTATCTTTTACAGGACATTTTACCTTGCTATATACTAAACTGTTAAAGTAGTTAAAATAATAAATGAACCGATATGCTTAAAACAACACCTTGTGAGCAAGACTTAGAGCAACAGCTAGATAATATTTTAGGTTTTGTTACTCAACCCGAAAATACCTCTGTGCCCGTTGATAATAAAAAAGATGAGCAAAGTACGTTAAATAAAGCCCTATATTATTTAAAAAATAATCAAGCTCCATTGGCTGCAAAATGCATGCGACTTGCTGCAATGGCGGGAAACCATAGAGCACAGTTTTATTTAGGTTTATTCTTTGTGAAAGGTGAAGGCGTGCCACAAAGTGTATTTCATGCTGTAGCTTGGTTAAGCTTAGCAAGTAGCCAAGGGTACGCCCCTGCCACTGCAGCGGTTACAGATATACGCAAACATATCGAAACTAAGCGATTTAAAGATGCTCAATGTTATGCGGCAAGTTTGTACGAACAAATCCACCAACTCCAGTTTTCTCATATGATCCCTCGCACGAGTGAAAACACATAAGCTAACTATGATAGAAGTACTGTATGCAGTGTAAAAAAATACTGTATATGGTTACAAAGATAATCCTATACAGTATAAAACCCCAAAATGAAGACACTGCTCAAAAATTTATTTTTAGAATACCTCCTCAAAAACAACCCTATAACAACCTGATTAATAAAGAATTATAAATTAAAAAATAAAAACAATGATCAAAAGCTGAATAACTGTACAAATAAATAGCATAAAAGGCTTGCACGAAAGCACTGTATAAACTACTGTATATGAATACTGTATAAAAACCCAGTGAGTGAAATTATGTTACAGCCTATTACCGTAAGAACAGTTAAAAGTTACCAACAAGATGAGCAAAGCGATTGCGTGAATTTGATTCAAATTGAAGATGAAATTTCAGCGACCTTTGAGCTTTTAAAAGTATTACACCAATACAATAGCTCTAATGCATGGACGTTACTAATTGCTCCAGATCACGTACCTAGCAAAGCTTTACTTGACTCATGCTCTATTGATACAAGTAAATTACTTGTTATTAGACAGAAGCACCTAGTAAATTTAGAGTATGTATTAAATTCTGCATTACATAACGGAAACTTTGCAGCGGTAATTACCTGGACCGATATAGTTAATAACCAACTACTTACGAATCTATCGTTCGATTTAAGTAAAACGAATACAAAACTATACTGTTTTACTAAAAAGTCTCAAACAACAGAGATATCACTCGCCCAATAAGCTTGTTAAACTAATGTTTTAGACTTTGTATTATTATTATGACTTCACTCAATACCACATTATGTTTTTGCAGCAGTGGGCACAATTATGCTGATTGCTGCGAGCCGCTTCACTTATCTGTTAAGCAAGCTGATTCTCCTGAACAACTTATGCGCTCACGATTCAGTGCTTATGTTATTAAAAATGCAGAATATGTTTATCAAACCTACGCAAAAGAAAAACAAGCTGAAAATCCGGTTAAAGAAATCAATGATTTTGCTAACAGCTGTCGATTTATAAATCTTGATGTAATTGGGTCAAGCCATGATGGAGATACCGGCACTGTAGAATTTAAAGCCCAATATTTTTATCAAAACTTATTTTGTGAGCTTCACGAAAAATCGCAGTTTATTAAAGAAAACACTCAATGGCGTTATTTAGATGGCACTATATATCCTGTTGAAGATATTAAAGTGGGCAGAAATGATGACTGCCCATGTGGTAGCAATAAAAAGTACAAAAAATGTCATAGCGTGTAATAAATAATCTTATTTAATATTTATCACCTACAAGGTGTTTTTAAGTGGCAAAGTGATTTATTAGCTAGCTAAACTTAAAAACACACTTGGTTACGACCTTGCATTTTGGACTCATACATTTTTTCATCTGCGATCTGCAAGGTGTTTTTGTTATTTACGTACGGTTGTAGGGTTGCACCGCCAATACTAATAGTCACAAAGTCATATTCTGAATATCTGTGTAATATTCCTAAATCGACCACATTTTGTTTAATTTTATCAGCAACACAAATCGCACCTTCAGTGCTTGTATGCGGTAGAACAACTACAAACTCTTCGCCGCCGTAACGCGCAACAAAATCGGTTGGCCTTTGCAAACTATTAGTAATAGTCTGTGCAACAAGGTTTAAAACCGTATCGCCTTGCACATGACCATAAAGATCGTTGTATTGCTTAAAGTAGTCTATATCGATGAGTAATAGTGCATAGTCGACTTTTTCTCGTAAGGCGCTTCGTTCCATTTTAGAAAAATGCGCATCAAAATAACGACGATTGAATACCTTTGTTAAATCATCTAGAAATACTTTTTGATTGAGTAAGTCATGTTGCAGTTTCATCGTAATATGGGCGCGCACTCTTCTATATAAAGTTTCCGAGTTAGTTGGTTTCTTTATAAAATCTACAGCCCCTGCTTCCCAGCACTCTTCTTCTTGATTTTCAGATGAGGTTACAAAAATAACGGGGATATCTTGTGTTTCAGATATATTTTTTAATTTTAGACATGTTTCAATACCACTCATTCCTTCCATATTAATATCGAGTAGTATTATATCTGGCGGATTATGTTTACAAATTTCAATCGCATCCTCACCACAGCTCGTTGTTGTTACACTAAAATGCTCTGATAATATTTTTTTTAATACAATTAAGCTTAATAGCTGATCGTCAACGACAAGTACCTTAGAGCTCTTTAAGCTTAATTTCAATTGGTGGTCAGAGTAATTTATCGGCATGGTACAACTGTTTTGTTTTTTTAATTAAACACACCCTATATCACTACATTTTGTTATGCAAATGTTAATAAATTAAAATTCTACTTATTAGTTACTAATAAAAATGATTTATGGTGAATCTTTAATGCATAAAAACAAAAAATGAGCCACTTGGGCTCATTTTAAAACTTCGAACACTTAATTAAATTAAGTGTTATTCGTCATCATCTAAATCTAACTGTTGACGTTGAGCAGGTCGAGCTAAAATCTCTACATAGAAAGAGGTCAAACCTTGCTTTTCAATTTCGCCAATTTGGTTACTTAATTCAGCAACGTGCACAACTTGCGCATCTTCAGCTGTGTTACCAAACTTACAGTCAAATGCCCAATAGTCAGCATCTTCAGGTAGCGTTTTATTACGCTCTCTTTTCAAATATTTTTTCACTTCGTGCTTTGCAGCATCAACCATACGAGGGTATTTGATTTTCTCGTGATTTAGCGTGAATGTTTTCTTCATTACGTTCCTAATTACCTTGGTTTAATGATAATGGCATTTCATGTCATACCATTTGACGCCATTATAGCAATTGCATTTAATTTTTGGATGCTTTTTTTTCATTAAATCAATTATTAGCAAATATATAAAGCAGACCCGTTATAAAGCATATATTAACTGGTGATTATTACAATCATATATCACACCGCAATGAGCTGAAGTGGTTGGTGTAATGCATCATTATTAAGGCTGTCGTAAAAAGCAGCTGCATCTATAGGGGGATTAGCTAGTTGGGTTTGTTCGCTTTTAATTCTTCTTCTGACGGCAAGCTCACAGTTATCTATTATATTAAGTGGAATATGCTTGTCATCATTTCTAATCGCAAGTGGTTCAGGGCTTAAGCATTGTCTTAACTTAATACTTGTCATACCGCAGCGCGCTCCTTCTTGAGATATTAATGATGCATTAAATTGTCCAACCAACATATTATATTCATCAGGGGCTAAAAGTTGCTTTGGACCTGCGCCAAATTGCTTTCTTAACGCCTCTTCTTCTATAACTAAATTATCTATTTCAGTTTTTGGTAAATGAAATTGACTAAAGTCGAGTGCGTCATGTGACAGCATCGCTAATAATAGTGCAAATTCGCCACGGCGATTTTCATGCACACTATTATTGAGTCTACTGTTTAACTGACTCTCTGTGATTAACAAATCATCTATTTGCATAGTCTTTAGCCGATTGTGGTAACTGATAGATATTTATCGGCTTTATTTCAATTTTCTTTAGCTTTTTTCTTTACTTAAATACGCAATTTGCTATTATCAGCGCCGTTGCATTGGAGGGGTTCCCGAGCGGCCAAAGGGATCAGACTGTAAATCTGACGGCTCAGCCTTCGCTGGTTCGAATCCAGCTCCCTCCACCACTTTTCTTACCGCTAAGTTAAGTGGGGCCAAATGCAATAAAATTAGTGTGGAGGGGTTCCCGAGCGGCCAAAGGGATCAGACTGTAAATCTGACGGCTCAGCCTTCGCTGGTTCGAATCCAGCTCCCTCCACCACTTCTCTACTATTCCTATATTCCTATATTCCTATATTCCTATATTCCTATATTCCTATATTCCTATATTCCTATATTCCTATATTC